>DATMKQ010000073.1:0-24255 GCA_035571275.1 Trebonia sp. | reverse complement strand
GCGTAGGTGCCGTCGGCGAGGGGGTCTACCAGGCCGTCCGCTACCAGGCCGTCTAGGGCTCGGCCTCGCTGCATTGTGTCGGGCCAGACCGCGTCGAAGTGGCTTAGCGGTACCGGGGTTGCCGAGTCGCGTAGTACCGCTAGGAGTCGGCCGCGGCATTGGCGGTCGGTGCCGTCGTAGCGTTGCGCCGGGCGCTTTGCCGTTGCGGGAGGGTAGCCGGCGGCTCGCCAGGCGCAGGCTGTCGCTAGCGGGCAGGCTGTGCACCTTGGTGCGGATGCTGTGCAGGTGAGTGCGCCAAGTTCCATGACGGCCACCGACCAGCGTGCGGCGACAGACGCATCGGCTGGGAGCAGGGATTCCGCTAGGCGGTATTCGGCGGCTGATGGTTGCGGGCCGGGGTACTGCCGCGCCGACGTCAGTCTGGTTAGGACCCGGCGGACGTTTGTGTCTAGGACGGGGTGGCGGCGGCCGAACGCGAACACGGCGACCGCCGCGGCCGTGTACTTGCCCACCCCGGGTAGCGCCAGCAGCGCCTCAAGCGACGACGGGATCTGGCCGTTGCCGTCGCGGGTCACGATTTTGGCGGTCTCGTGGAGGCGCAGGGCGCGTCTCGGGTAGCCCAGGCGTCCCCACTGGCGGACGGCCTCCCCGGGCGGATCGGCGGCCAGCGCGGCGGGCGACGGCCATCTGGTCAGCCAGGCTTGGTAGGCGGGGAGCACCCGGCTTACCGGGGTCTGCTGCAGCATGATCTCGCTGACCAGGACCGACCACGGTGTCGCGTCGGGCGCTCGCCACGGTAGGTCGCGCGCGTGGGCCGAATACCAGGCGAGCACCGGCTCGATATGCGGCGACGTCATGGCGAGCATTATCTCCGGCGCGTCGGGCCGGTTATGCGGGGGCCTGAACCGCATACTTTTCGTATGCGGTTCAGTGCTAAGCGTGACTACGACCGCCAGAACGACCCCGCTGCCTACTGGCGGCGCCGGTTCTTCATCCTGGGCGGCGGCATCGCCGTGGTCGCGGTCCTGGCCTGGCAGTTCACGCCTGCCCACCCGGCGCGGACACCAGGGGCAGCCGCCACGGTGCGTTCGTCCATGGACGCGGCACAGTCGCCGGGCGACTTGCCGTCCGCGGCGTACGGCAGCGCATGGCCGGGCCCGTCGGCGACAGCATCCGCGTCCACGCCAAGCCCCACCGTGAGCGCGACCGCCACGTCGTCGCCGAAGGCGACGCCCCCTACCGCCAGTCCCAGCGGCAAGCCGCGGCCAGGGGCCACCGCGTCGGCCACCGTGAGCGGCGGGCAGTGCGCATCCGGTGGCATCGTGCTGAGCCTGTTCACGAGCCAACCCAGCTACGACCCTGGGAAGGACCCGCAGTTCGACGTGTACGCGGTCTCGACCGCCTCGGCCGCGTGCCAGATGGCGTTCGGGCCGGGCTCGGTCCGGGTGATCGTGACCCGGCACGGACAGGTCGTCTGGGACTCCGCGGCATGCAAGCCGGCCGCCCCGGCGGCGGTGTGGTTCCAGACCGGCGTGCCGCAGTTGCTGACCATCTCGTGGAGTCGCACGGCGACCAGCCCGGCCGGCTGCGCTGGCTCGCTCCCGGCAGGCGCCTCGGGCACCTTCCAGGCGGTCGCGATGAGCGCCGGCCAGGACAGTTCCGTCCGCACGTTCACGCTCACCGGCTGACCGTACCGGTCCCACGATCGCGCTAGCCGCTCAGCGCCGCCTGCAACGCCCCGCGGACGTCCTCCACCTCGATAATCGTGATGCCGCTGTCCCCGACGGCCGCGGACGAGCCTGGGGGCACTATCGCCTTGCGGTAGCCCATCCGTTCGGCCTCCGTCACCCGCCGCGGGACACCGGCCACATTCCGCACCTCGCCGGCGAGGCCGACCTCGCCAATCGCGACCACGCCGTGCGGCACCGACAGGTTGGCCACGGAGCTGGCCAGCGCCACCGCCACCGACAGGTCTACGGACGGCTCCGTCAGGCGCACTCCGCCCACCGTGGCCGCGTAGATGTCTGATTTGCCGAACTTGACCTCGGCGCGGCGCTGTAGCACCGCGAGCACCATGCCGACGCGGGAGGCGTCAAGCCCGGACGTGACCCGGCGCGGCACGTCGAGCGACGACGGGCCGACAAGTGCCTGGACCTCGGCGAGCAGGGGCCGTCGGCCTTCGAGCGTAACGGTGACACAGGTTCCCGGCACCGGCTCGCGGTGCCGGGACAGGAACAGGCCGCTCGGGTCGGCCAGCCCGATCAGGCCGTATTCTCCTAGGTCGAAGCAGCCGACCTCGTCGGTTGGGCCGTACCGGTTCTTGACCGCGCGCACCATCCGCAGCCGCGAATGTCTGTCGCCTTCGAAGTGCAGCACCACGTCCACGAGGTGCTCGAGCGTGCGCGGTCCCGCCACCGAGCCGTCCTTGGTCACGTGCCCGACCAGGATCGTCGCCATCGACCGGTCTTTGGCCACCGCGGTCAGCGCCGCGGCCACCTCACGCACCTGGGTTATGCCGCCCGGCACGCCGTCGACGTCGGCGGCCGCGATCGTCTGCACCGAGTCGATGATCAGCAGCCGCGGCCGCACGTCAGCGACGTGGGTGATGACCGCGTCCAGGTCCGTCTCGGCGGCGAGGTACAGGTTCTCGTGGACCGCGCCGATCCGGTCCGCGCGAAGCCTGACCTGCGCGGCCGACTCCTCGCCCGTGATGTAGAGCACGGGCCCGGCGGCCGCGGCCAGCGCGCCGGCCTCGAGCAGCAGCGTGGACTTTCCCACGCCCGGCTCGCCGGCCAGCAGGAGGACCACGCCTGGGACCAGGCCGCCGCCAAGCACCCGGTCGAGCTCGTCAAGGCCAGTGGCCCGGGCGCTCGCCTCCGCGGCGTCAACCTTGCCGATCGGCATCGCCGCGGTGCTCACCGGGCCGCCGCCGAGCCTGCCCGCGGCACTGCCCGGCCCGGGCGAACCGGCGTAGCCCGCCGCCCGAATGCCCGCCCGCACCAGCCGCGGCACGGCCGTCTCCTCGACGGTCCCCCACGCCTGGCATTCGCCGCAGCGCCCGGTCCACTTGGGTGTCTGCCAGCCGCATTCGGCGCACCGGTAGCCCGCCGTTGACTTCGCCATGCTGGCACCATAACGACCGGCTCTGACATTCGGGCGGCGCCGCGCGCATAAGCTGGGGCTCGGGCAGAGTTTCCCGTTGGCACGGACCAGCCGGGGAACGACGGAAGGGAGACGCGTTGACCGGGCTACCCGCGATCCCCGTCGTGCTGTCGACGTCCTCGGTCTACCCGGAGCGCACTCCCGATGCATTCGAGGCGGCCGCCCGTCTTGGCTATGACGGCCTCGAGGTGATGGTCTACACCGACCCCGTTAGCCAGAGCGGTGACGCGCTGGCCAGCCTGGTCGACTACCACCAGGTACCGGTGCTCGCCGTGCACACGCCGAGCCTGCTGCTCACCCAGCTGGTGTGGGGCAGAGAGCCGTGGGGGAAGCTGCTGCGGGCCAAGGAACTGGCCGAGCGGCTCGGAGCGAAGGTCGTGGTGCTGCATCCGCCGTTCCGCTGGCAGCGGGAGTACGTGCGCGGGTTCGAGCAGGGCCTGGCGAAGATCTCGGACGAGACCGACGTGATCTTCGCGGTCGAGAACATGTTCCCGATCCGGGCGGGCACCGCGGAGGTCTCCGGATACGCGCCGCACTGGGACCCGGCTGTCCTTGACGTTCCCACCGTGACACTCGACCTCTCGCACACCGCTGCCTCCGGGTCCGACGCGATCGTTATGGCCAACGACCTCGGAAGCAGGCTGGCGCACGTCCACCTGGCCGATGGCAGCGGCGTGCCCGTCGGCCCCGTTCCTGACGAGCATCTGGTGCCCGGGCGGGGCAGGCAGCCCTGTGCCGAATTGCTGCGCGGCATCGCCGCCACCGGCTACCAGGGCATGGTGGTCGCCGAGGTAAATACTCGCCGCTCGCTGACCAGGGAGGATCGGCTGGCGGACCTGGCCGATACCCTGGCATTCGCCAGGAATCACCTGGCCTCGGTCCCTGCTGCCTGAAGATAGGGGAAGTCAATGACCTCCACTTTGATCACGGTCGCGGCGACCGGCGCGGAGGCCGAGAAGGCGACGGTCCCGGCGCTTCCTGTCACCCTCGACCAGCTGACTTCTCAGGCGATCGAGTGCCAGCAGGCGGGCGCGGCCGTCATCCACGTGCACATCAGGGATGACGAAGCCAAGCCCACGCTCGACGTCAGCAGGCTCAAGGACACCGTTGCCGCGCTTCGCGACACGACCGACCTGATCGTCCAGCTGTCCACCGGCGGCGCCGTCACCGACGGGTTCGACGCACGGCTCGCCGTGCTCGACGCGGAGCCGGACGCCTGCTCGCTGACCTGCGGAACGGTCAACTTCGGCGACGACGTGTTCGCCAACCCCTGGGGATTTATCAAGGACCTGTACCAGCTCACCAAGGAGCGGGGCGTCGTCCCCGAGTTCGAGCTGTTCGACCTCGGGCACATCGCCACGCTGCAGCGCCTGCTCGGCGAGTTCGGACCGCCGGTCGGCGACCACGTGCACTGCGACCTGGTGATGGGGGTTCCCGGCGGGATGCGGGGCGACGTGCCGACGCTCGCAGCGGCGGTGCTGGCACTTCCGGACGGCGCTACCTGGTCGGCGACGGGGATCGGCAGGACGAGCCTGCCGGTCATGTTCGGGGCGCTCGGGGCGGGCGGCCATCTGCGCGTCGGTATGGAGGACACGATCACGTTTTCCCGCGGCCGTCCGGTCACCGGCAACCCCGAGCTGGTACAGCGGGCCGCTGACCTCGCCAACCTGGCCCAGCGGCCCCCGATGTCCCCCGCCGAGGCGCGCGCTTTCCTCGGCATCACCAGGCCCTAGCGCGTGCTTGCTCCGGGTTTGCATTTGCAAGCAGTCGGGATAGCATGAGGGTATGAGCACTATTGGTGAGTACATCCGGCAGCAGCGTGAGCAGGCGAAGATCTCACTGCGCCAGCTAGCAGAATCGGCCGGAGTTTCTAACCCCTATCTCAGCCAGATCGAGCGCGGGCTGCGCAAGCCGAGCGCGGACATCCTGCAGCAGATCGCCAAGGGGTTGCGCATTTCCGCGGAGGCGCTGTACGTCCAGGCGGGCATCCTCGAGGACCGTCCGGCCGATTCCGGCGTCCGGTCAGCCCTGCTCACCGATCCGCAACTCACCGAGCGGCAAAAGCAGGTCCTGATCGAGATCTACGAGTCCTTCCGCAAGGAAAGCCAGCAGTCGGCGCCGACCGCCGAGGTGATAGCGGTGGTCCGCGACCAGACTGATTTCGGGCCCGACTCCGAACAGGCCTAGGACAAGGTAGCGTGGATCCGTGGTCTCAATACTGGGCAACGGGGTGTTCACCCCGCTCAACTACTTCTTCGTAGCGCTCGCTGTCGCGGCGTTCGTCGTAGAGGCGTGGGCCTTCATCGACGCGATAATCCGTCCCGCCCAGGCGTTCACCGCGGCGGGCAAGCAGACCAAGGTACTGTGGCTGATCATCCTTGGCGTCGCGTTCGTGCTCGGCCTGTCTGCCGCCGCCTATGGCGGCGCCACCGGGATCCTGTCGGTGGCTGCTTTCGTGGCGGCCGCGATCTACCTCGCGGACGTGCGGCCTAAGGTGAAGGACTTCCGCGGCAACCGGAACAACACGGGCAGCGGCACCCACATGGGCCCGTACGGCCCGTGGTAAACCCTTCGTAGCGGCAGTCGCCACGAACCCGTTCGGGCCAAATTTAGGGTGTGACCAGCAGCAAGACTGGTGCGGCGGCCAGAATGGCGGCGGCGAGGACGATCCCTGCCTGCACCGAACGAGACAGCGGCGGCGGCGGGACGAGAAGCCTGTTCACCCGCGCGGTGAGCTCGCCTTCCGCCACCGCGAGCGCACCCGCGGGCGCGCACCTGGTTTCGGCGGTGCCGAACCGGAGCAGCGCGGTGGCCAGTTGCCTGGCCACCAGGCCGCGGACACGCAGCGCACGGTCGTCGGCCATCATCTCGACGAGCAGTGCCACGGACTGGGACGCCTGGGTGATCACCCGGGACCGGGGGAAGGCGCGGCGCAGCGAGGTGAACGGAATCAGCACCAGGTCGTGCCTGGCGCGCACGTGCGCGCGCTCGTGGGCGAGGACGGCGGCGAGTTCGGCTGGGGCGAGCAGGTCAAGTGTCCCGGCGCTGACGACGATCTGAGAGCGGATGCCCGGCAGGCAGTACGCGGCCGCGTCCGGGTAGTCGATGACGAGCGCTCCCGGGGCCTTCGGGTCGCCGTGCGCGAGCAGCGACAGCAATGCCCGTTGCCGGCGTCTGGCGCCGATCGCGGCGGAGAATGCCATCACGAGCACCAGGCACAGGACTGTCAGCAGCGCCAGCCCGGCAGTCAGCATCACCGCGCGCACCGCGATGAGAAGCAACGGCTGATGCGGGTCGATCGCATGGCCGGAAGCCAGCCGTCCCGCTATCGTCGTCAGCCCGCCTAGCACTCCGGCGCGCTGCGTGTCCTGTCCGGCGACACCCGCCGCGAGCAGCGCGCCTATCGCCGCGAGACCGCTGGCCAGGCCGAGGGCCTGCCAGAACAAGATGGCGGCCGCCGGAGACCGGCGCGGCCACGATGCGCGCAACAGCGCGCTCGCGCTCCGCGCGCTGCCGACGGCGACCGCGGTAAGCAGTGCCGCGACGGCCAGTGCCCCCATAACGTGATCCCGCTGTCTCCCTCAGCCTGCATGGACTGCTCCTGCTCGAGCCGTGCCAGCGCCTCGCGCAACACTACTGCCTCGGCGCCCGTCACGCTCTGCGCGAACCTGGCGAGCGCCGCGTCCCGGTCGCCCGTCTGCTCGAGCGCGGTCAGCATAAGCTCTGCCACGTACGACTCGCGGGTCGCCGCGGGCCGGTACCGCCAGGCACGGCCGTCCCGGTCCCTGCGTGCGAACCCTTTTTTCGCTAGCCGGTCAAGCACAGTCATCACGGTCGTATGTGCCAGATTTCGTTGACTGAGCCCGTTGCTGACCTCTCTAACGGTCAGAGACGATTCAGTCTGCCAGAGAACCTCCATGATGGCGCGCTCGAGATCGCCCAGCCTGTTCACGTCGTTACTGTACCGTCGGCGCGGGTGCCGAGACTAGAGGCGCGGCCTCCGAGGCCAGCGGCGATTTGGCGATCTGGATGCAGCCAGCGACGATCGCCACGAGGGCGATGATCTCCGGGAGCAGCCACCACCCCACGCGCAGATCCTCGCTGAACAGCGTGACACCGAGGCTGATGCTGATCAGGGCATCGCCCACGGTGAGCATCGGCTGCGAGGCGACAAGGCTGCCGGCCTGGAGGGCGTTCTGCAACAAGAAGAGCGAGCCGACGCCGGCCAACGCCGTCGCGTAGATGTGCCAGGACGTGAAGAACTGGGTCACGCCGGCGCTGAGGTCCGCCATGGCGTTCTTCATCAGCGCGGCGGTCAGCGCGTATCCACAGGCGGCGGCCAGCCCGAGCAGCGCGGCCCGTGGTTCGCCGCGCAAGCCGATCGCGGTGGTGATCAGCACGGCGAGGAAGCCGCCCGCGACGAGCAGGGCGATCGCCCAACTGGCGTTCTGCGCGGTGTCAGCGGCGCCGCTTGGCTGTGCGACCGCGAGACCGGCGCCAAGGCCGACGGTCGTGACGATGATGGCCGCCCAGGGCAATCGGTGCAGCATCGCGCGGTTCTGGCTGGCCAGAGTGGCGAGCAGCAGCGTGACCGGCAGTTCGATGATGAAGATCGGCTGGACCAAGGCGATGGGACCGGTCGCGAGGGCGGCCGCCTGGGCCACGGCCGCGATGATGACCATGCCGATCCCCGCCAGCCACACCTTGCGCCGGACGAGGTCCGCGATCAAGGACAAGTGCATCGAGCGCTCGGGCGGCACCTTGGCCGCCGCCTTTCGTTGCAGCACGGCGGCGCTCGCGTTGCTCGCCGCAGTGAGCAACGCGAACAGAACACAGATCAGCGTGTGCACGCTGACGTGATGTCCGCTCACGCCTCGTCCCCGTTGTCGTCGTACCCGTCTCGGCCCGTGATGAATGCGGCGAACGGCCGCAGATTGGCGAGGCTTTCACCCCGTTTTTCCCGCCACGCCCATTCTCGTCTGATCGCGGACCCAAAACCGATCTTAAGCGCCTCGTTGAAGGTCTCGTCCGAATAAGACAGCACACAGCCGAGCACGCGGTCGATCTCCGGCTCGGTGATCGCGGCCAGCGGGAGCCTGCCTACCAGGTGCACGTCACCGGCCGCGTCCACCGCGAAGTGCACGCCGTACATGCGTCCGTTGCGCTCGAGCAGGAACCGGTAGAACGCCGCGTGGTTCTCGTCTGGCTGGCGGCAGAAGAAGGCCTCCACCTGGAGGCTGTGCTGGCCCGCGATCAGCCACGTCATCGTGGCTAGCTTGTGGTCCCCTTCCAGGCGGAGCAGGAATGCGCCGGGCTCAGGGTTTTCGTATTCCAGGCCGAGTTCGTCGAGCACAGCCCCGAGGGCGCCGGGGCCGCCGGGGCCGCCGGGGCCGCCAGGGGCGCCGGGGCGGCCGGGGCCGCCGGGCAGTCCGATGTCACGAGGCGGTCCGGTGTCGCGAGGCGGTCCGTTGTCGGGCGGCGCCATGTCCGCTATGCCCCGACTCGGGCGGCTGCCTCATCCATGGCACCGGTATACACCGTGGCCAGCCGGTCTACAGTGGCGGACCAGCCAAAACCGGACGCGTGTCGCAACGCGCCAGCGGACAGCGCCCGCAGCCGCCGGGGCGCGCGCACCAGATTCCTGATGACCCGCGCCCACTCGGCCGGGTCGTGGCCGTCTACCAGGACGCCTGAGTAACCGTCTCGGACCACGGTGCGCAGGCCCCCGACGCTCGCCGCCACTACCGGCGTGCCGCAGGCCTGCGCCTCGAGGGCGACAAGACCGAACGACTCCGAGTGTGACGGGGTGAGCACGAGCGTCGCGGCCCGGTACCACTCGGCCAGTTCGTGCTGCGGGCACGGCGGCTCGAAACGGACGACGTCGTCCAGGCCAAGCGCGGTCGCTAGTTCCCGCATCCGGTCGGGATCGGCGCGTTCAGCCCGGCCGCTCGGCCCGCCGACCAGCACGACTTTCAGGCTCTTGGCGAGTTCGGGGTCCGCGTCTATCAGCCGTGCGGCCGCCTTGAGCACGACGTCGGGCCCCTTGAGCGGCTGCACCCGGCCGGCGAAGACCAGTACCACGTCGTCAGGCGCGAAGCCCAGCCGTTGCCGGGCCGCGCGCCGTGCGTCTGGCGGTCCGGCGCGGAAAACGGACAGGTCCGCGCCGGGATTGACGGTCCGCACCTTGGCGGGATCGGCTCCGTAGAGCTCGGTGAGCTGGCACGCCTCCTCGGCGGTGTTCGCGATCAGCCGGTCAGCCGCGGCAACCACTTCGTGCTCGCCGCGGATCCTGTCGTCGGGTTCGGCGGCGTCGCCAACGGCCAGTGCCGCGTTCTTGACCTTCCCGAGCGTGTGCATCGACTGCACGAGCGGTACGCCCCAGCGTTCCTTCGCTATCGCCCCGACTTTCCCTGAAAGCCAGTAGTGCGCGTGTACCAGGTCATACTTGCCTGGCTCCGCCGCTGCCTCGGCCCGGAGCACCTCGAGGGTGAACTGGCAGACCTGGCCGGGCAGTTCCGTCTTGTCGAGCTCTTCGAACGGGCCGGCGACGACGCTGCGCACGAGCACACCGGGTACGAGTTCGGCCAGCGGCGGTGTGTCACGGCACACGGCGCGCGTGAAAATTTCTACCTCGGTGCCGAGCTCGGCAAGCCGCCTGGCTACCTCCACAACGTAGACGTTCAGGCCGCCAGCGTCACCGGTGCCTGGCTGGTCGAGCGGTGATGTATGCACGCTGAGGGTCGCGATCCGTCGTGGAACGCGCTTGGGGGCCGTAGACACAGTTGTAACCAACCCCGGTCGCCCTATTCGTGTTCCCGCGCCGTATTCCCGCCCCCGCTGTCGCGCCCCTCCGCATAGCTTGCGCATAGCTTCCGCATCGCCTCCGCATCTCCCGGTCACCTTTTCTCCCGCTTCCGACCCCCAGATAGGCTGGCCGGCATGGGAACCCTCGTACTACTGCGCCATGGTGAAAGCGACTGGAACGCCAAGGGCCTGTTCACCGGGTGGGTGGACGTCGGCCTCGCCGCGAAGGGCGTGCAGGAGGCATCGACTGCCGGACGGATGATCGCGGACGCCGGGCTGCGTCCCGACGTAGTGCACACCTCAGTGCTGACCCGCGCCATTGCGACCGCGAACGTCGCACTCGACGCCGCCGGCCTGGGCTGGCTGCCGGTCCGCCGCTCGTGGCGGCTGAACGAGCGCCACTACGGGGCCCTGCAGGGCAAGGACAAGGCGCAGACCCGCGAGGAGTTCGGCGACGAGCAGTTCATGCTCTGGCGCCGGTCGTACGACGTGCCGCCGCCGCCGATCGCCGATGACGACCCGCTCTCGCAGAGCAGCGATCCGAGGTACGCGACGCTGCCGCCGGAGATCATGCCGCGCACCGAGTGCCTGCGCGATGTGGTCGTGCGGATGTTGCCGTACTGGTACGACGCCATCGTCCCCGACCTGGCGGCCGGCCAGGTGGTACTGGTCGTCGCTCATGGCAACTCGCTTCGTGCGCTGGTGAAGCACCTGGACGGGATCAGCGACGCCGCGATCGCCGAGCTCAACATTCCGACGGGCATCCCGCTGCTGTACGAGCTTGACGCGGCGTACCGGCCGGTGGTGCCGGGCGGGCGCTACCTGGACCCGGACGCGGCGGCGGCCGCCGCTGAAGCGGTTAAGAACCAGGGTCGGTGAAACACCGGGCGTGCCCTACTGGACGGCGGTCAAGCGACTTCAGTATGACGGAGACATGTCCGTAAGTGATCTGGGAAGTGAACATCCAGAAAAGAGTGAAATTTCCCGCAAGCTCCTGATTGTGGACGCCCGGCCTCATCCGCATACCATCAGATACGTGAGTATGGACTGGTCACGCCGGTGCACCGTGCCCACGTCGCGTGCACCATCACTGGTCCGGGACGCAGCGTGGTGCTGAGGACGCGGGCTGGCGCCAATGTGCGACAGCCTCGCAGCGCACGGTTGCGCGCAGCACAGCAACCCGCGAAGCTTCCGCCGGGAATCGCGTCCGTCCTTTCCGTTCTTTCCTCCTCCGCCGTTGTCGTCGACAGCGAGGACCGGGTGCTGCGGGCCAGCGCCGCGGCCCGCGCATTCGGCATCGTCAAGGGCGACCGGCTGATGGTGAGCGAGTTGCTAGCGCTCGCCAGGCAGGTCCGTCGCGACGGAGAGATCAGGGAAGGCGAGTTCGAGGTTCCGGTGCCCAGGTTCGGCGGCCGGACGACCAGCTTCGCGGTCCGGGTGGCCCCGCTGTCCGGGACGCTGGGCGGTGGCGGGCTCGTCCTCGTGCTGGCCGAGGACCAGACCGAGAGCCGGCGGGTCGAGGAGGTCCGCAGGGACTTCGTCGCCAACGTCAGCCATGAGCTCAAGACCCCGGTCGGCGCGCTCGCCTTGCTGGCGGAAACGATCGAGGACGCCGCCGAGGATGCCGAAGCGGTCCGCAGGTTCGCCGGCCGGATGCGCCAGGAAGCGGCCAGGCTGACGTTCCTCGTGCAGGACCTGATCACGCTGTCCCGCATTCAGGCGGCCGAACCGATTCCCGACCCGCATCCGGTCGAGGTGGACGCGGTCGTCGCGGAGGCCCTCGACCGGTGCCGCATGAAGGCGAACGCCCGCGGCATCACGCTGGCCTCGATCGGCGTGCGCGGGCTGACCGTTCTCGGCGAAGAAGACCTGCTGGTCACGGCGGTGCGGAACCTCCTGGAAAACGCGGTCGTGTACAGCCCGGAACGCACCAGGGTCGTGGTGTGCGTGAAGAAGCCCGGGGACGGCGGCGTCGAGATCAGCGTGACGGACCAGGGCATCGGTATCCCGGAACGCGATCTTGAGCGGATTTTCGAGCGTTTCTACCGTGTCGACCCGGCCCGATCCCGGGCCACCGGCGGCACCGGACTGGGGCTCGCCATCGTGAAGCACGTGACAGCCGCGCACGGCGGCCGTGTGACGGTGCGGAGCGTCGAGGGCGCGGGCTCCACTTTCACCCTGTGGCTACCACTGCGGAGCGAGCATGACGGCACAAGCACCGATCGGATGCGCGCCTAACCTTCCCGCCCCATTCCGGAAACCCCGTCAGGAGGGACCTCAGTGACACGCGTGCTCGTGGTCGAGGACGAGGAGTCATTTAGCGACGCGATCTCGTACATGCTCCGCAAGGAGGGGTTCGAGGTCGCCGTCTGCGCCACCGGCCCGGATGCGCTCGAGACCTTCGACCGCACCGGGGCCGATCTCGTGTTGCTTGACCTGATGCTGCCCGGCCTGCCGGGTAGCGAGGTGTGCCGGTCGCTACGGGAGCGGTCCAGCGTGCCGGTCATCATGCTGACCGCCAAGGACAGCGAGATTGACAAGGTGGTCGGTCTCGAACTCGGCGCCGACGACTACGTCACCAAGCCGTTCTCCTCGCGTGAACTCGTGGCCAGGATGCGCGCGGTGCTGCGCCGCCGGGGCGAGGTGGAGGAGGTCGCGGAGGCGACGCTCGAGGCGGGTCCGGTGCGGATGGACGTGGAACGCCACGTCGTCAGCGTGCGAGGCGACGCGGTACAGCTTCCGCTGAAGGAGTTCGAACTGCTCCAGGTCCTGCTGCGCAACGCCGACCGGGTGCTGACGAGGATGCAGCTCATCGACCGGGTGTGGGGCGCGGACTACGTCGGTGACACCAAGACCCTCGATGTGCATATCAAGCGGCTCCGGGCCAAGATCGAAACCGACCCCGCCAGGCCGCGGCACATCGTCACCGTCCGCGGACTGGGGTACAAGTTCGAATCAATCGGATAACGGAACGATTGGTTGCGGCTCTCCCCGTGACCGCCATTCCGGCTACGTGGTAGGCGTGCTGCTCGGCTTTGCCGTGGACTTCTTCGCTGCCGTCTTGGTCGCGGTGGGCGTCGGGGTGGGCGTGGGCGTGGGCGTGGCGCTCGGCGTGGGAACCGGCGTCGGCGCGGCCGAGTACGTGGAGTAGTAGAACGATTGCGGCTGCACGGGCACCTGGACTGTGACCGAGCCGGCGTGCGCGAAGTCCAGCGTCACCGGGATGTCCTGTCCGCCGCTGAGCGACGACGTGAGCCCGTTGAGGACGACCGACGGCTGCGGCCCGGTCAGGTTGACCTCGGAGTTCGCCGGAAGGCTGACGGTTCCACCGGAGACCTGCCCGCTGGACGCCGCCCCCGGAGCAGACACGCTCACCAGCGAGTCGCTGTTCGAACCGCCGTTGAACAGGGACAGGAAGACGCTGGCGGACGAGCCTGGCGGCAGCGCGGAACCGACGGGCGCGCCGAGCACGAAAAGGTTGCTGACCGTGATTCCGCTGACGACGACATGCGCGCCGCCGGACGCCTGGTGATACTCGAGTGTCGGGGCGTCGAACCCGGCCTCGCACCCGGCGATCGCGGCCGGGATCAGCAGGGCCAGGGCGCCGATCAGCAGTGGGCGAGCCACCTTCTTCGCGGAGCTACGGCGGATCACGGCGAAATGCCTCCTCGGTTGGTGACGGGAGGTGCCTGCACTCCCGTGGCGACCTGGTGGCATGGCACTCCACTACAGGCCGTAGAAATCGTACCGGTATGGCTTGGCGGGCTCGCGGAGGGCCGGCCTATTTCCCGGATGCTGGGGCCGGGCGCGGGGCGGGGCTGGGCTGGAAGTCGCGCGGCAGGTTCCGGCTGACGTCCGCGGTGGCGTCGCTGCCCACCACGAGGACGGTCAGGCCCACGGCGTGACTGGCGGCGCCGATGACGTCACCGGTGTCGTAGACAGCCTTGGCGGCGCCGTCGCCATATCGCGCGGTCAGACTCTTCAGTTGCGGCATGGCCGCGCCCGACGCGACGAAATACAGGCGGAGATGACGCGCGATGGCCTGGACCGCCAGGTTACGCAGGCCGGTTCCGCACTGGCAGTTCTCGGGTACCAGCGCGAGCACGGAGTTCACGAGGCTGCGCGCCTGTACGATCCGGCCGTCAGGAGCGCCAACGCGCACCGTGCCGGCCGGCAGCGAGATGGGCTTGGATTGCAATTTGGGCACGCCGGAGGTCTCGGCTGTGGCCGGCACGGTCGGCGCGGAAGCCGGACTGATGGTGATGACGGAGAGCATCGCGCCCGCGAGCATCGCCAGCGCCACGATGGTCGCGATCAGCGGCAGGATCGCGGCGTGCCCGCCGAATTCTTGCCGACCGAACGGGCTGAAGAGCCTGGTGAGGCGCTGCCGACGTCGGCGGGCACGCATCTCGCGGTGGTACGCGAGCACGTCGCGAGCCAGCTCCCGGGCATCGTCCGGGACCACGATGTTCACCGGGGGCAGGTTGCTGTCGTCCCGCCCCGGCTCACTGGCGAAGCTCACGTGTACCTCTTCCACCAGGTCTTCCGCCAGGCCGCGACCGCGAGGTCGCGAGACCTTTCATTCCCAGTATGAGCCTCCACGGCCCGCTTGCCGACTCGCCAGCAGCGATTTCAGGAGCCGTGCGCCGATCCTCGGGTAGACTGAAGATCCTCGCATCGGCGACGTGCAGATCTTGGTGCTGGACCTCCCCCGGTGTCTGGCCGCGTCATATGCCTGCTGAGCGCACTGTCGTATGCTCGAAATTGGTGTATTGACCTGCATATTTGCCATCAAGGGCATTTTATCGAGGGTCCGGGCCGTGGTAAGATAGCCTTCAGCGGAAGGGGTACTTGCCAGATGTCTTTTAAGGTCGGCGATACCGTCGTTTACCCCCACCATGGGGCTGCTCGCATCGAAGCCGTAGAGACTCGCACGATCAAGGGCGAGGAGAAGACTTATCTTGTTCTGAAGGTCGACAAGGGAGACCTGACCGTACGAGTGCCCGCGGACAACGCGGAGCTTGTCGGTGTGCGGGACGTGGTGGGTCAGGAGGGGCTAGAGCGGGTGTTCGAGGTGCTGCGCGCGCCGCACACCGAGGAGCCCACGAACTGGTCGCGGCGGTACAAGGCCAACCTGGAGAAGCTCGCCTCCGGCGACGTGAACAAGGTCGCCGAAGTCGTCAGGGATCTGTGGCGCAGGGACAAGGAACGCGGTTTGTCCGCTGGCGAGAAGCGAATGCTCGCCAAGGCACGGCAGATTCTGGTGAGCGAGCTCGCGTTGGCCGAGAAGACCAACGAAGACAAGGCTGAGGCCCTCCTCGACGAGGTTCTGACCAGCTAGCCTCGGTAACCTGCTGCGGTGGAGAACTTGCCGCGGGTAGGGCTTGGTATGGACGTGCATCCGTTCGAGGCTGGGCGGACGCTATACCTAGCCGGGCTTGAGTGGCCAGGTGAGACCGGTCTGGCCGGGCATTCCGACGGAGACGCGGCCGCGCATGCGGCATGCGACGCGTTGCTGTCCGCCGCCGGTCTCGGGGATCTCGGCACGCACTTCGGCACGTCCCGCCCTGAATGGGCTGGTGCGCCCGGCGTGGCGCTGCTGCGGGAAACCGCGAGGCTGGTCACCCAGGCCGGCTTCGTCATCGGGAACGTGGCAGTCTGCGTGATCGGGAACCGGCCCAAGATCGGTCCGCGCCGCGAAGAGGCGGCTGCCGTGCTCAGCGAGGCGCTCGCTGGCGCGCCAGTGAGCCTGTCGGCGACCACCACCGACGGGCTGGGACTGACCGGCCGCGGCGAGGGCATCGCCGCCATGGCAACCGCGCTCGTCAGCAGGGCGAGTTGACGGGCCGCCAGAGGATGTCACCAGGGGCGAGGGCAGGGCCGTGACCATCCCCTCCTCGGCCACGGCCCTTGCCGCGGTTAGCGGCCGGCCCTCGAGTCTCGTTACCGATCGCCTCCCGCGTCGGCGAACGGCGTCCACACGACTTGGCCTGCCTGGCTGAGCCGTGCCCACCAGCCTGATCCGGTGCGGACATAGCAGGAATTGAGCGTGCTCGCGGTCATTCCCGCGTAGGCGCATTCGACGTAGGCGGTAGCCGCCTGCCCGGTGCGCAGCAGCAGCTCGGCGGCCTGCCGGGCTCTGCCCTGGTCGTCACTCACCCCGCTGGCTCCGCGGAACCCGGCCGCGTTACGGCCCGGCGCTGTCCAGAGATACATGATCACGGTTAGAGCCTTCGTCTCGTTTGGCTGTCCAGCCGGGGGTTCTGATAGCAAACATGCCAGCAGCGGGCTACGGTTGGGATCGGAACACGCTGCACGCTGTGTGTGTGCAGAGTTACTAACCGTAGTGTTATTGGAGGTAAGGCAGGTGGAGACGAGCGTCCTTGACGTGAAGGCCACTTCCCTTGAGGCCTTCGCATCGCAGCTTCGGTCGTGGCGGCTGCACATGAGCTGGACCCAGGTCGAGATCGGCGGCAAGCTCGGCTACTCGGCCTCGCTGGTCAGCGGGATCGAGACGCTGGACAAGGCGCCGACCGCGGACTTCGCGGCTCGGTGCGACGAGGCGTTCGGCACGCCAGGAACATTCACCACGCTGCAGGAACTGGTCGCGCGCGAGGCGTACCCGGCGTTCTTCGCGGCGGTCATCCCGTTTGAACGTGAGGCCGTGCGCATCCACGGCTGGGAGGTCGGCGCGATCCCGGTGCTGCTGCAAACCGAGGATTACGCGCGGGCGCTGCTGACGTCCGGGCGGCCGCAGGACAGCCGTGGCGAGATCGACCGCCTGGTGGCCGCGCGAATGGCGCGACAGGAAATTGTCGGCGCCGAGAATGGCCCGCTGTTGTGGTACGTGCTGGATGAGAGCATCCTGCGGCATTTCGTTGGCGGCCCGGAGGTCATGCGCCAGCAGCTTGACAGTCTGCTCGACGCCACGGACTCGCCCGGCCTCGTCGTCCAGGTCCTGCCGTTCACGGGAGACAACCAGGCGGGCGCCAACGGGCCTATCTCGGTATACGACTTCACGGAGTCACCAAGCGTCTGTTACACGGGGTGCTACGGGGGTGGACGGATAATCGAGGACCGGGCGGAGGTTGCTGATCTCATGACGGTGATCAACCTGATCCGTGCCTCCGCGCTGTCCCCCCGCGATTCCAGAAACCTGATCCGCCAGATAAGGCAAGAGATCGCCCCTCTGGCCCCCTAACCACCTCTCTCGCCCAATCCTGCCTCTCTCGCCGCAACCCTGCCTCCGCCAGTCGGCTCGGTGGCTGGGGTTAGCGGGACTAGCGTGGCAGGACATGCCCAGCGTGGCTCCGCAAAGCCGCCGCCCCCTCCCCAAAAGTAGATGAATGTCCCACACAGCTGCCTATAGCAAGACGGATTGGACATTCATCCGGTGAGGAGGAGAGCGGTTTAGCGCTCGTCCTCTTCGGGCGGGGTTGGGGTGGAGCGGACCCGGTTCAGGCGCGGAACGGTCGCGAACGGGGCCGTCGCGAACGGCGGGGCGTCCGTGTCGGCTTCCCCCGAGGAGACGTCGCCGGGCTCTACGGGTGCGGACAAGGGACGGTGGTTCTCGGGGTCCTCGGCGGTGGCGTAGGTCTGGCCCGTGGGATCGGGCTCCTGGGGGGTGCCCCAGTAGCGGTGCCATGACACCGCTGGTTCGCCTGGATCGTCGGACCGGTCGGGGACGGTCGCGGCCACATCCTCGGAGCGGGCGGGGTCGGCGCCGGTGGTGATGCCACCATCCGGCCCGGGAGTCACGTCCGCCTCGGTAGGTGCATCGGCGGCGGAAGCCGCGTCAACATTGGTCACGTCCGGGCCGGGAGCGGCGTCGCGGACGAAGGTCGCATCGGGTGCCGCTGGGGGCAGGGCAGGTGCCGGTGACTGGCGCCCGCCTGGATCCGCTGGCGGCCCGATCGCGGCCACGGGGTCGAGTGCTAGCTGCCCGGCTCCGCGCTTCGCGGCGCGGCGGGACGCTCGTCCGGACTCGGACCCGGCCGCGGCGTGCTGGGCGCGCGAATGCTGCAGAATCGTCAGCATCAGGCTGAAACCGAGCAGGACGAGCACCCACGGAGTGGCCGCGACAACGCCTTCCATCGTCCGGTGCTTCAGGGCAATGTTCATGGCGTGTACCGCGTCGGCGGCTCCCACCACGGCCACCACGAGGATGATGACGAACCAGGCGTAGGCACGGGCCCACCAGCGTGCGTCCCTGAGCATGACGGCTGCCACGCAGGCGATGACGAGCAGTGCGTCGAAGGTCGCCGGGTAGACCCGGGCTAGCCGGGTGGACACGCCCGCCTGCAAGGCGATCACGTGTACTCCGGTGTAAGAAAGCAGGAACGTCGCCGCTGCCAGGGCGAGGACCACGACCACGACCGCGAGGTTCACGAGCCGGGCGGTCCACCTGCGGCGCGGCGCGGGAAGGTGGATATTCATCGGGACGCCGTTCCAGCCAGAGGGGATACTGCGTGGAGTCGCCGCGTTCTTGCCCAATGCGACGCGAACCTCACGGTAGCGGTGAAAGTCCTGGATTGGAACGATTTCCGTTGTCTGGCCGGGTGTGTCGCGCCCCGGCGGGAAGCCAACGGCAGATACCGTACGCTGTTCAGGGTGACGCTCCGACTCCACGACACCGCTTCCCGCAGCGTCCGCGCGTTCCAGCCGATCACGCCGGGTCAGGTGTCCGTCTACGTGTGCGGCGCGACGGTGCAGAGTGTCCCGCACATCGGCCACATGCGTTCGGCGATATGCTTCGACATCCTGATCCGCTGGCTCGAGACGTCCGGCTATCACGTGACCTACTGTCGGAACGTCACCGACATCGAGGACAAGATCCTGCGCGTCGCCAAGGCGGAGGCGATCCCTTGGTGGGCCCTCGCGGAACGCAATCAGCGCGCCTTCTCCCGCGACTACGACGTGCTCGGCTGCCGCCCTCCTGACGTGGAGCCCCGGGCAACCGGGCACATTCCTGAGATGGTCGCGCTGATCAGCAGGCTCATCGACGGTGGGCACGCCTACGCGGCAGGTGGCGACGTGTACTTCGATGTGCGCACCGCCGACGGGTACGGCTCTCTTTCCGGGCAGCGCCTGGCCGACATGCGCCCGGCCGATGACACCGACGGGCTGGCCAGCAAGCGCGACCCGAGGGACTTCGCGCTGTGGAAAGGGGCGAAACCCGGCGAGCCGTTTTGGGAGACGCCGTGGGGTCCCGGTCGCCCTGGATGGCATCTGGAGTGCTCGGCCATGTCCACGCACTACCTCGGGCCGGAGTTCGACATCCACGGCGGCGGTTTCGACCTGCTGTTCCCGCACCATGAGAACGAGCGCGCGCAGTCAAATGCAGCGGGAGATCCCTTTGCCAGGTACTGGATGCACAACGGCCTGGTGGGGATGTCCGGCGAGAAGATGAGCAAATCCCTGGGCAACGTCCTGCTCGTGGCCGACCTGCTGACCCGGGCCCGACCGCAGGAACTGCGGTACTACCTGGCCCAGGCGCATTACCGGTCGGCCCTCGAGTACTCGCCCGAAGCGCTTGGGGAGGCCGCCGCGGCTTACCAGCGGATCGAGCGGTTCGTCACCCGCGCTCAGCAAGCGCTCGGCGGCCCGAGGCACGGTGATCCATCAGAGCCGCGACTGCCGATCTCCTTCGCCGACGCCCTGGACGACGACCTCGCTGTGCCTGCCGCGCTCGCGGCGGTGCATGCCGTGGTCCGGGACGGCAACTACGCGCTGACCCAGGCGGACACCGAGGGCGTGGCAGGCTGCCTGACGCAGGTGCGGGCGATGCTGTCGGTGCTCGGTCTCGATCCGTTGGCCCCCGCATGGCAGGCCAGCGACTCGACCGACCGGCTGTACCGTGCGGTAGAAGGACTCGTAGGGCTCGCGTTGCGGCAGCGGGAAGCGGCACGCGGGCGCGGCGACTATGCTTCGGCAGACTCCATCAGGGACACCCTGGAGAACATCGGGGTGGTGGTCGAGGACACACCGGAAGGCCCGCGATGGGAGCTGAAGCGATGATCGGGCGGTGCGTGCGATGAGCGGGCAGAAGAAGGGCGGCGGCGACGGGAGGGCGCCCGGCGGCGGTGGCTATGCGAAGTCTGGCAAGCCACGGCCTGGCACCGGCGGCAACCGGCGTGATCGCCTGCAAGGCAAGGGGCCGACGCCCCCCGCGCACATGCGCCCCGGCCATCCCGCGCAGCGGGCCGCCGCCACTCGCAACGCCGCCGCTGGTCGGCCCGCACGCAAGGCGGGAGATGGCCGCGGGGGAGCAGGCCCGGCTCGTTCGGAATATGGAAATGAGTACCCGGCACCCCGGGGCAGCGGCGAGGGGCCGGAAATGGTCGCGGGCCGTAACCCTGTCGTCGAGTCGCTGCGAGCCCAGGTGCCTGCGATGGCGCTGTATGTGAGCGGGCGGGCGCAGCAGGACGAGCGGATCGCGGAGGCGGTACAGCTGGCGGCCGACGCCGGCATCGCGGTGCTCGAAGCCGGCCTGGGGGAACTCGACAGGCTGACGAGCGGCGCGGTGCACCAAGGGGTGGCGCTGCGGGTGCGGCCGTACGAGTACGCGCACCCGGACGACTTCACGCAGCAACTCACCGCTGCCCCGCCGCTGATCGCGGCGCTCGACGGCGTGACCGACCCGCGAAACCTGGGTGCGGTTGTGCGATCGGCGGCCGCGTTCGGGGCGACGGGTGTCGTGGTACCCGCGCGGCGCAGCGCTGGCGTCACGGCGGGCGCGTGGAAGGCGTCGGCGGGAGCCCTTGCCCGGCTGCCGGTGGCCCGGGCCACCAACCTGACCCGCACGCTGGAGGCGTACAAGGAGAGGGGACTGTTCGTCGCCGGGCTGGACTCGGCCGGGACCACCGACGTCGGGGACATGACGATCGCGGACGGGCCAATGGTGCTCGTCGTGGGCTCTGAGGGACGCGGCCTGTCACGCGTCGTGGCGGGCGCGTGCGACATGCTGGTCCGGATCCCGATGTCCGAGTCGACCGAGTCGCTGAACGCCGGCGTGGCCGCATCGATCGCCCTCTACGAGATAGCCAGGGCGCGGTCCCGTAACCCGTAGACCGAAGCCAGCGTCCGCCGGGTTGCTCAACGCTAGGACAGACTATAATCTTGGTCTATGGTGATGCTGCCGCTGTCGGACGTTAAGGCACGGCTGTCCGAGATCGCTGAGGAAGTGGACCGCACGCACGAACGCGTCCATATCACTCGGAACGGCCGCGAGTATGTCGTCCTGCTGGCTGCCGAGGACCTCGAGTCGATAGAGGCGACGCTTGAGTTGCTTGCTGATCCTGCGGCGCAGCAACGGATTGCACAGGCCCAGGAGGAAATCGCCCGTGGGGAGGGCCTGACGCTTGACCAGGTGGAGCAGTCCTTGGCGGAGCGCTTCGGGAAGCGCTGATCATGACCTATCAGGTCGTGATGTCCCCCACGGCTGCCAGGCAACTGCAGGAGCGCCTGCCCGAGGCTGTTGCCTGGGCCTGTTACGAGTTCATCCGGGGCCCGCTGGCAGCGGAACCACACAGGGTCGGCGCGCGGCTGCGCGCTCCCTACGACGGCCACTGGCGCGCCCGGCGCGGTGAATATCGTGTCCGCTACACGATCGATGAGGACAGCAAGTCGATTCGTGTTCTAGACATCGATCACAGACGGGACATCTACAACCGCTGAGCTCAGACCCGGCGACCTGACCGACCTCGGCGAGCATCTGGCGGCCCGCGAACTGGACCAGGACACCTTGGCCCGATGCGGTGCTCGAAGTCGGCCTGGGGGAACTCGACAGGCTGGCGGGCGGCGCGGTGCACCAAAGGGCCGGGCTGGACGCGGCCAGGACCACCGACGTCGGGGACATGACGATCACGGACGGCCAATGGTGCTCATCGATCTCGCTCTACCAGATAGCCAGGGCGCGGTCCCGTAACCCGTAGACCGAAGCCAGCGTCCGCCGCGTTGCTCGTACGCCTTTTGTGCCCGTCGGGGCTGGCGGGCGGGATACTGGCGGTGTGGGCGGGGAGCCGATTGATTTTTTCGTCAGCCATGCCGGTGCTGACCGGGCGTGGGCGGAGTGGGTGGCCTGGCAGCTGACCGACGCCGGGTACACGGTGGAGCTGGATTCGTGGGATTGGCCGGTCGGCCAGAATTTCGTGCTCGCGATAAGCGATGCGCTGGCCCGCTGTGACCGGGTGCTGGCGCTGTTGTCACCTGCATACTTCGACCGCGCCCGCTATACGACGCAGGAGTGGACGGCAGCGCTGCTGCACGGGCCGGGCCAGGAGCAGGGCCGCCTGCTGCCGGTGCGGGTGGAAGACGTGCCTGCCGGAACGATGCCCGAGGTACTGCGGCCGCTGATTTTCTGTGACCTGTTCGGCGTGGATGCGCCGCAGGCGCGGCGGGTGCTGCTGGAGGCGGTGCAAGGGCCGTCGCGGCCGGATGGTGAGCCGGTGTTCCCGGGCCGCGGCACGGCGGGCGGCTTGCGGCGGCTGGGGGGTGCGGGGCCGCGGTTGCCGGGCAGCGTGCCGCGAGTGTGGAATCTGCCTGCCCGCAACCCTGCCTTTACCGGCCGGGACGGGCTCCTGGCAGCAGTACGGGAGCGGCTGGTGACGGGAGACCGGGCGGTCGTGCAGGCGTTGCAGGGCATGGGCGGGGTGGGCAAGACCCAGCTCGCGATCGAGTACGCGTACCGGTTCGCTGGGGCCTACGATGCGGCCTGGTGGGTCAACGCCGAGCAAGCTGGGCTGATGGGGGACCAGTTCGCCGCTTTGGGCGCCGCCCTGGGCTGCGTCCAGCCCGGGACCGTTGCCGAGGCGGTGCGGGCTGCGGTGCTGGGCGAGCTGCGGGAGCGCGGCGGGTGGCTGCTGATCTTCGACAATGCCGAGAGCCCGGCTGACATCGCTGGGTGGCTGCCGGGTGGCGGCGGGCATGTGCTGATCACCTCCCGGGAACGGTCGTGGGCCGAGATCGCCGCGCCGGTTGAGGTCGATGTGCTGGCCCGCGCGGAATCGGCTGCCCTTTTGCAGGGCCGGGTGCCCGGGCTCAGGGCATCGGATGCGGACCGGCTCGCCGCCCAGCTCGGTGACCTGCCGCTGGCCCTGGCGCAGACGGCCGGGTTCATGGCCCAGACGAGCATGGGCACCGACGCGTACCTGGGACTGCTGCGGACCAGGGCCGGGCAGCTGCTGGACCAGGCAGTGCCCGGATCGTCCTATCCGCGGTCGCTGGCCGCGGCGACCGGTCTGGCCGCGGACCGGCTCGCTGGTGAGGACCCAGCCGCCGCGCAGCTGGCCAGCTTGTGTGCGTTCTTTGCTCCCGAGCCTGTCCCCGAAGACCTGTTCTCCAGCTCAGCCGGCGGGCTGCCTGGTGAGCTGGCGGCTCAGGCGGCCGATCCGCTGGCCTGGCGGCGCACCCTAGCGCAGTTGGCCCGGCAGTCGCTGGCCCGCGTCGACCAACGCGGACTGGTGATGCACCGGCTTACCCAGGCGATCTTGCGTGACCGGCTCACGGGAGACCAGGCCACCGCCACCCGCGCCTGCGCGGAAGCGGTCCTGGCCGCCGCCGATCCCGGCGACGCGGGTAATCCGGTGACCTGGCCGCGGTGGGCGCAGCTAATGCCGCACCTGCTTGCCGCCGACCTAGCCGCAACCGGCAACGAACACTTGCGCCGGACGGCTTATGGCGCATGCGCCTATCTGCTGGCCCGCGGCGATGCCCGGACTGCCCATGACCTGATCGCCGACTTGCGGCAGCACTGGCGCGACCGGTTGGGCGATGACCACGAAGACACGCTAGCGGCTGCCAACTACCTTGCCTGGGCGCTGCGGGATCTGGGCTGCTACTCCGAGGCCCGCGAGCTGGATGAGGACACCCTGGCCCGCCGTCGCCGGGTGCTCGGCGAGGACCACCCGAGCGTTCTGGGTTCGGCGGGCAACCTCGCCTATGACCTGAGGGAGTTGGGCGAGCATCAGGCGGCCCGTGAACTGGACCAGGATACCCTGGCCCGACACCGCCGGGTGCTGGGCGAGGACCACCGCGAGACCCTGACCTCGGCGAACAACCTCGCTGCAGACCTGCGCGCGCTGGATGAGGCGAGCGGGACCTGAGAGCTTACTACCGGCTGCGGTCCTGGGCCTGGCCGGCCCATCTCCAGCCGCCGCCGGTACACTGTGACACTGAGTAAAGGAGCGTAACGTCGAGTGAAGGAGTGCGTATGAGTGCACCGACCAGCTACAAGCAGTCAGTCGCAGTGGCACTGCCCTCCGATGGCGACATCCGCGCGGTGATCGGCGA
>DATMKQ010000072.1:0-3078 GCA_035571275.1 Trebonia sp. | reverse complement strand
GCGCGTGCAGAAGGTGCAAACCTGGTGGGTGATGCGGGACCCGGCCGGCCTGCTGTTCTGCGTGCTGCCGATGAGTCCCGGTTCGCTGAACGACGAGAACGCCCAGCGCTGGGAGTGATCTTGACTGCTACGTTTCAGCTGGTGATCGACTGCGCGGATCCGGAACCGCTTGCGGGGTTCTGGGTGGCCGCGCTTGGCTACGAGTTCGAGCCACCGCCGGATGGCTATGACAACTGGGACGACTACTGGCGCGCCGTCGGCGTGAGCGAGGACGAGCTCGGCCTCGGCCTTGACTGCATCGTCGATCCGGCCCGGAGGGGCCCGCGGATCTGGTTCCAGGTGGTGCCGGAGAAGAAGACGCTCAAGAACCGGCTGCACCTCGATATCACGGTCAGCGGCGGGCGAGCGAATCCGATTGAGACCAGGCGCCGGCTCGTCGACGCCGAGGCGCAGCGGCTGGAAGCGCTCGGCGCCACCCTGGTCAGGGTCATCTGCGAGGACGGCGTCGACCACTACGGGGTCGCCATGCGGGACCCTGAGGGCAACGAGTTCGACATCAACTGAGGTTCGCCGAGCTCGAGTGAGCCGGTGACACCGAGGCCGGGTGTTATCCCGAGCCGTTGCGCCCGCCGGTCTGGGTGCCGCGGCTGAGCGATGCCAGCCCGGTCTCCAGCAGTTCCGCGGCTTGGCGTACGTCGCCGGCGACCGCGTCGCGCAGCTGAGCGCCGCGCCGGCCGGCGTGGATGTGACGCGCCCGCGAGTCCATGTCGACCTGGACCAGGCCGGCGAGCGCCCAGCCGGCGACCGTCGGCTCGGGATCGGTGGGCTCGGTCCCCGCCTGCAGGGCGAGTTGTTCGGCGGCCAGGCGGGCGAGGCGGTCCTGGATCTCCAGCCAGTGCGCGTGCAACGCGGGCGTCTGCTTGACCATCGCCGCGAACGTCGTGGCGACGTAGGCGGCGAGTTCGTCGTCGAGCAGGTCGAATCCGTACATGTTGGCCTCGAGCGCCCCGACGAAGGCATCGGTGATCGACATACCGGCCTGCCGGTCGCGCAGCGCGGTCGCCAGGCTCTCGATGAGCTCGTCGGCGTCGTCGAGCACCATCGATTCTTTGGTCGGGAAGTAGTTGTAGAGCGTCTTCATCGAGACGTTGACGCGGTCCGCGATCTCCGACACCTTCACCGCGTCGAAGCCGCGACTGGCGAACATCGCGGTTGCGGCGTCGGAGATGAGATGGCGAGTGAGGCGGCGCTTGCGCTCGCGCAGCCCTTCGCCGGGATGCTCGGCGCGGTAGCGCGTCTCTTCGGCGTGCCGCACGCGGCGCAGGCTGTCGATGATCTCCTCGACCATCTCCTCGGCGATGACGCCGTCAAGGACGCGCTCGTTGGGTTCCCCGGGATCGATGACGCCGGAGCCTGGCTCGCTCACAGGCCGAACGATACCCCAAAACTTCACGTTGACGTATTTTTACAACATGTGTATTTTTACAAGCGTGAGAGAAATCGTCTATCCAAGGGTCGTCCGTAGATCGATCCGTAGCCGAAATCGCGACAGACGGCGCACCAGCCTGCGTCAAGTTAGGAGCATCATGAAGGCAGCACAATTCAGCCAATTTGGGGGCCCCGAGGTCCTAGAAATCGTGGATCTTCCCGACCCGCATCCTGGTCCCGGCCAGGTCCGGATCGTTGTGCACGCGGCCGGAATCAGCGCAACAGACCCCAAGCTGCGCGCGGGTATGTTGACGTTCGGTACACAGCTCCCGCAGACAACAGGCCGCGATGTCGCTGGGGTGGTCGACGAGATCGGCGAGGGCGTGACCGACGTGGCCATCGGCGATCGCGTGTTCGGCGTCTCCGACGACGGCGCCGGCGCAGCCGAGCTGGCCCTGCTGACCTTTCGTGCGATCATTCCCCCCTCACTCGGGTTCGTCGATGCCGCCGGACTCCCGGTCGCACTCGAGACGGCCACGCGCGCGATTGACCAGTTGGGGGTAAGAAGCGGAAGCACGCTGTTCATCAACGGCGCCTCCGGCGGGATCGGCAGCACGGCCGTCCAGCTCGCCGCCGCGCGCGGCGCGCGTGTGATCGGCGCCGCCAGTGCTGCCAACCAGAACTACCTCGGCTTGCTGGGCGCGGAGCCCGTGACATATGGCGAAGGCATGGTCGAGCGGGTCCGTGCTCTGGCCCCTGGCGGCGTCGACGTCGCACTAGATGTCGCCGGAAGCGGCGTTCTACCTCAGCTCATCGACCTTGCCGGCGGCTCGCAGAACGTGGTAACGCTCGCCGACTTCGACGGTTCGAAGGAGCACGGCGTGCGATTCAGCAACGGATTCGCCAACGGTCACGCCTTCTACTCACTCGCGGAGGTAGGTGAACTAATCGAGGCCGGGCGATTCTGGCTTCCTGTCGACCGGACCTTCCCGCTCACCGAGATCGCCGAAGCGCATCGCACCAGCGAGCACGGTCACGTACGAGGCAGGCTGGTGCTAGTGATCGGCTGATGGCGACGGTGACACAGGTGGCGGTGTGCCCCTGTTCGGGGCGGCGTTGCAGGTAGCGGCGGGTGGTTCTGCCATCACCAACAGCACGAAGACAGCGCCGAACCAGCGCACGGAATCCGCGCGCTGACGGATGAGGCATACCCCGTGTGACACCGCGAGGCCTGGCAAGAGCGCGCGCCTACCCGATCTGTATTTACAGAGGCGGCGATCGGCTGCGAGGCTTTGGAAGCACAGATTGAGGCTTCTGTGCGGTACCGGCCAGATCACTGGAGCACCACATGACTTCGGGAGTGGCGGATACACCGACATCGGGACCGCCGCCAGCGGCCGGCGAGATGGCGTGGCATACGCTCGGCGCCGATCAGGTCCTCCACTCCGAGGGGGTGGAGGAGCAGCGCGGTCTCAGCTCGGCCGAGGCGGCCGCGCGGGCCGAGCGGTTCGGCCCGAACGAGTTCGAGGCCGGCCAGGCCGAGTCCCGCTGGCACGCGTTCCTCCGCCAGTACCGCGACCCGATGCAGATCGTGCTGCTCGCGGCCGGCATCGGCAGCCTCTACCCGCTCAAGCAGCTCGGCACGGGCAT
>DATMKQ010000071.1:0-5309 GCA_035571275.1 Trebonia sp. | reverse complement strand
GGGAAGCGGGTCGTTGACGGGACTGCTAGTGACTAATCGAGTGACGTGCCGCGAGCGTCAGCTCGAGGTCTTCGGCGCCGGCTTGAGGTTGGCCAGCGCGTAGACCGTGGTCATCGCGCCGATGTAGCCGTTCCACATGACGGGCATGTTCTGGTCGGTGCCCGCGCTCGACGGGTAGTCCTGCCAGAACTGGGTGTTCCCCTGGAACCAGGCACCGTTGTACCAGAGCGGGATCACCGGCTCCTGCTGGAAGAAGTCGGTCTGCAGCTGGGTGTAGAGGGAGTCCAGCTTAGAGGTGTCGGTGAGCGGGACCGTGGCGGCCTGCTGCACCAGCGACCAGTCCGCCGGCGAGCTGTACCGCTCCCAGTTCAGCTGCGAGGTCTGCTGCTTGGCGATCGGGAGCTGGTACACGCGCTGGTAGTAGCTCCACGGCGTGGAGTCGAGGCCGGCGTTGTTGTCCAGCTGCAGGTCGAAGTTGCCGTTGGTCACGTTGGAGGTGCGGGCGTTGGCCTGCGGGTAGATGAGCTGCAGGTTGATGCCGATCGCGTCGAGTTCGGACTTGATGACGGTGGTGGCGTCCATCCAGTCCGACCAGCCCTGGGGCACTTGCAGGGTGATGGCCTGGCCCTTGTAGCCGGACTGCGCCAGGAACTGCTTGGCTTTGGCCGGGTTGTAAGTCGGCGCGCCGCTCGAGACCGCGCCCTGGTTGACGTAGCTGCTCAGGTTGGGCAGCAGGCCGGTCGGGTTGGCCGCCTTGGCGATGCCGCCGTACACGGTCTGCGCGATCGCCGACGGGTTGAGCGCGTAGGCCAGCGCCTTGCGGAAGTTGACGTTGCTCATCGGCGCGACGGAGTCGTTCGGCTCGAGCCACACCGTGTTCGCCGACAGCATGTACGGCGTCGTCGGGTAGTAGGTCTTGAGGGTGTAGCCGGAGTTGCCGCCCACGGCGCCCATCAGCTGGTTGATGCCGGGCAGGAAGTTGTTGCTCCAGTCGATCTGGCCGGCGGTCAGCTGGCCGAGCTCCTGGTCGTTGCTGCCGTTGACGACGTCCACCAGGTACTTGAACTTGAAGCTCAGGCCGAGCGCGCTGGTGGCCCACCAGCCCGGCTTGGTCTGGTACGCGACCTCCTGGGCGTTGTAAGTGTCCAGGGTCATCGGGCCGGTGCCGACCGGGTGCGCGTTCGCGTCGGTCGCGATCTGGCTCGCGGGGAACTTGGACCAGACGTGCTGCGGCAGGACCGGGGCCTTCCACAGGTAGTCCGTGAACTCGGTGTAACCCGGCGTCCCCTTGAAGGTCACCGTAACCGTGTTGCCGCTGGCGACCGCGTTCGCGACCGTCGACACGTTGGCCGAGTAGGGGTCGGTAGCGTTCGTCCTGGCGAGGTTGATCGAGTAGGCGACGTCCGCGCCGGTTAGCGCCTGGCCGTCGCTCCACTTCACGCCCGGGCGGACGTTGATGACGTAGGTGTTGCCCTTCCAGCCGGCGTTGATGTCGCCCGTCGCCAGCCAAGGATCGTACGTGCCCTTCTGCGGGTCGTACAGGAACAGCGGCTCGTAGATGAGCCCCTGCGTGCCCGTCGCGTAGTTGCCCGTGTCGAGCGGGTTCCAGTTGGATGGCGGCGAGTACGCCGTGCCGCTGGTGTAGAGCGTCTCGTTCCGCGGGAAGCTGGTCGCCGCGCCGCCGGACGACGACGCCGCCGACGACGAGGATGACGACGCGGAGCTGCTGCTGCTGGGCGACGAGCCGGTGCACGCGCTGGCCGTGGCCAGCGCGAGTACGCCGATAGCGACGGTACCGTACCTGGTCCGCCATCGCCTGCTTGTCATGTTCCTTGTAGGTCTCACCTGCTCCTACCTCCTCATTAGCGAGTCCCTCTGATGACCCCGGGTGTAGGAGCCGTCGGGGTCGCAGTTGAACAGAGAGCTATACCGGTTAAGTGTCAACCCAAAGGAGAGCCAAGTAAAGTGTCGTCTGCGTATCGCTCATGTCGCGATCAGATATCAGACCCGTGAACGGGGCCGTCAGCGCAGGGTCAGGCGGAGAGGCGAGGGGTGGCGATCGCCGGGGCGCCTGCCTGGCCGGAGCTGTCGCGGACAACCAGGGCGGGCTGGGCCTCCCGGAAGTTCTCCGGGTAACCGCCGGCCGCCATCTCCTGGAGCATCCGGGCCGCCTGGCTGCCCGCGGCCGGGATGTTCCTGCGCAGCGCGGTGATCGCCGGGTGGATCAGCTCGCAGAGCGCCGAGTCGTCCCAGGACACGATCGACACGTCGGCCGGCACGTTCCGCCCCATTCGCTGCGCCGCGCCGAGCCCGGCGGCGGCCATCACATCGTTGTCGTAGACGATCGCGGTGGGCGGCTCCGCCGAGCCGAGCAGGCTGCGCGTCGTCCGCGCGCCGTGCTCGGCGCTGTAGTCGGCCTCCACCGAGACGGCCGTGAGCCCGGCCGCCGCGGCGGCCGAGGTGAACTCCTCGCTGCGGAGCCTGGAGTGCCAGTACCTGGCGAAGCCGCCGACCCGCGCGATCCGCTGATGACCCAGCTTGGCCAGGTATGTGACCACGGTGTCCACGGCGGACCGGTCGTCCTGCCAGACGGCGGGCAGCGTCCCGGAACCGCGCGGCGTGCCGATTACCACGGCCGGCATGTGCAGACCCTCGAGCACGGCGATCCGGCGGTCATTCACCTGGAGGTCCACCACGAACACGCCGTCCACCCGCCGCTGCGCCCACCAACGGCGGTAGAGCTCGATCTCCTCGTCCTGGTCCTCCACCATGGTGAAAAGCAGCGTCACGTGCTGCCTGGCGAGCTCGTCCTGGATCCCGGAGATCAGCTGCATGAAGAAGACCTCGCTGCCCAGCGTTCGGGCCGGCCGGTCGATAATCAGGCCGAACGCCTCGGCCCGGCCGGCGGTCAGGGCACGGGCCGCGCTGTTCGGCTGGAACCCGATCTCCTTGGCGATCGCCAGGATGCGCTCCCTGGTCGCCTTGGACACGCCCGGCTGGCCGTTCAGCGCGAACGAGACGGCTGCCTTGGTCACGCCGGCCCGCTGTGCGATGTCGGCAATCGTCGGACGCTTCATCCGGTTCCCTTCGCGCCACGCGAACCAACTGTTTAGCGTAAACCTGGGACGCGTCCCAGGTCACGTCCCAGCATAGATCTATGCCTGCTAAACCGGTATAGTACTTCGGTCGCAGCCGGCTGAAGTGGCTGCCCGCGAGAGGAGTCGGCGTCTCATGCGCAGGAACACGGCGCGAGTCATATCGGGCGGCGAGCCGGTCAACTGGCTCGGCGCGAACTTCTGGTCGCGGACCGGCGGACCGCTCATGTGGCGCAGCTACGACCCCGCGGTCGTCGCCGGAGAACTCAGCGTCCTCAGGGAGCACGGCCTGACCATGACCCGGTCGTTCTTCTACTGGCCCGACTTCATGCCGGGCCCGCGGGAGATCGACGACAAGATGACCGCCTGCTTCAAAGACTTCCTCGACCGGCACGCCGAGTTCGGCATGACCACGATCCCCACCTTCATCGTCGGCCACATGTCTGGAGAGAACTGGGATCCGGCCTGGCGGAACGGCCGCGACCTGTACGCCGATGTCTGGATGGTCGGCCGCCAGGCCTGGTTCGCCCGTGAGATGGTCCAGCGCTACAACGACCACTCCGCGGTCGCGGGCTGGCTGGTCTCCAACGAGATGCCCATCTACGGCGGAAGCACAACCGGCCACGAGATCGTGGCCACCTGGGCGCAGCTCATCAGGGACGCGGTGCGCGCGGGCGGCGGCCGGCAGCCGTTCTCGCTCGGCGACGGCGCCTGGGGCATCGAGGTTACCGGCACCGACAACGGGTTCCGGCTCGCCGACATCGCCGGGCTCACCGACTTCCTCGGCCCGCACGTCTACCCGGTCGGCGACGACCCCATCAGGCAAAAGTACGCCGCCGCGCTGGCCTGTGAGCTGGCCGGCACCTTCGGCAAGCCGGTGATCATGGAAGAGTTCGGGGTGAGCTCCGACTTCGCATCCGACTCCCACGCCGCCGCGTACTACCGGCACGTGCTGTACAACACGCTGCTCGCCGGGGCGACCGGCTGGATCGCATGGAACAACACCGACTTCGCGCTCCCCGGCCAGGACCCGTACCGGCACCACGCCTTCGAGCAGAACTTCGGGCTTACCGACGCCCACGGCACGCCGAAGGCGACGCTCAGGGAAATGCGCGAGTTCGGCGCGACTCTGACGAGAGTCGGCCACACTCGATGCGAGCGAGCCGATACCGACACCGCGCTCATCGTGTCCGGCTACCTGGACACGATGTACCCGTTCGTCTCCCCCGAGGCACACGTCGCGATATCGAAGGCGCTGCACCAGGGCTACCTGGCCGCCCGGCTCGCCGACCTGCCGCCCAGGCTGACCAGGGAAAGCGACGGCATAGAACCCGGCGCCCGGCTATACCTCGCCCCGTCGGTGAAGCAGATCCTCGCGCCCACCGCCGACACCCTGCAAGACCTCGCGGACAAGGGCGCGTGCGTCTACGTGTCCTACTCGGCCGGTGACGTGGCCTGGCACCGCGGCCCGTCCTTCGGACGGATGAACGACCTGTTCGGCGTGCGGCACCAGCTCGACGTGGGCGTCGCCGACCCGATTACCGACGACATCGTCGAGCTCACGCTCACCCGTGACTTCGGCGGCCTGACCAGTGGAACCACGCTCTCCTTCCGGGTCGGCGGCAACGAGCACAGCCGGTCGTACCTGCCGGTCGCCGCGGCCACCGCCGAGGTCATCGCGACCGATCAGCACGGCCGCCCGGCGCTGCTGCGCCGCCAGGTGGGCCGTGGGTCGCTCATCTTGTGCACCTACCCGGTGGAGTACATGGCGGCGGTCACCCCCCGAGTCAACCCCGACGCCACGGTCACCCTCTACGGCGCGCTCGCCACGCACGCTGGCGTGCGCCGCCCGGTGACTGTCGATGACCCGCGGGTCGCCTGCGACATGCTGGTCCGCGACGACGGCTCGCGGTTCGCGGTCCTGGTCAGCCACGACGATGAGCAACTGACGGTCAAGCCGCGGCTCGGCGAAGGCGAATGGCTGGCCACGCTTGACGAGGCGGAAGTGGTAGAAACAGTCACCATGAGCCCGTTCGGGATAATCGTCCTTGAAGTCACCCGGAGCTAGAGTCATATGCCCTGGTATGACATGCCGCTGGAGCGGCTTCGCGAGTACCGCACAGAAACGAGCGAGCCGGCCGGGCTCGACGCCTGGTGGGCCGGGCGGCTCGAGCTGGCGAGGGCGCAGGCCCAGCCGGCCACGTTCACGCCGTA
>DATMKQ010000070.1:0-2568 GCA_035571275.1 Trebonia sp. | reverse complement strand
GAGCACGCGCCGGGTGAGCAGTGCGGTGGCATCGGGGTCGTAGGACGGCAGCGAGCTGTCGGCGAAGTAGTGCTGGTCGCCGGGGTAGAGGAACAGCTCCGCGTCCTCGGCCTGCTCGACGAGCTCACGGGCGGCGTCGATGTCGCCTTCGCCGACGAAGATCGGGTCGGCGTCCATCCCGTGCACCTGCACCGGCACCCCCGCCGGCCAGGTACCGAACGCGGAGACCGGGACACAGGAATAGAACAGCAGCGCCCCGCGCGCGCCCGGCCGTGTCTGCGCCAGCTTCTGGGCCGGGAGCACGCCGAGCGAGAAACCGGCGTACACCAGTTCGGCAGGCAGCGCTTCCACTGCCTGGGTCCCGCGCGCGATCATCTCGTCGGGAAAGCCGATCTTCTCGGCGTACCCCATCCCGTCCTCGATGGTGGCGAAGGTCCGGCCCTGGAACAGGTCGGGCGTGTGCACGGTGTGGCCGGCGCGGCGCAACTCGTCGGCGAAGGCGATGATGCCGGTGGTCAGTCCCTGCGAATGGTGGAAGAGCACTACCTCGGCCATGATTACCTCCGTGTCAGGCGTCAGGATCACCGATGGAACTGTCGTAGAGCAGGGGTTTGCTGTTCCTGCCCGCCCTTCCCGTTAAGTAACGGATCATGCTGAGTGGCTAACGGGCGGCCGACGACCGCTCAGCCCAGCAGTTCGAGCAGGCGAAACGCCTGGTGCTGGAGTGTTCCGGCTGGGTTGCGCCGGTGTGAGGGACCGCCGGGAAGCAGCATCAGCAGCCAGAACGTGGCGAGCAGGCGCCGGTACTCGCGGATGCGCGCCCGTTCGGCGGTCCCCGTTGCAAAATGGCCGAGCGCCAGCTCGGCGGCCACCTGGCCGCGGCCATGAACCGACAGGTGCTCGGTGAAGATCGCCAGTTCCCAGGCACGGTCGCTGCGGCCGGAATCCTCGAAGTCGACTAGCCGCACGGTGCCGCCGTCATACAGGTAGTTAGCCAGGTTCGCGTCGCCGTGCCCATAAACGGCGGTGCAGCAGCCGCGGGCCGCGGCACGCTCCACCTGGCCCCGTTCCAGCCATGTGCTTGCGCAGCGCAGGGCGCGCTGTGCTGCCGGATCCTCGGGAACGCCCGTCGCCGCGGTCATCGCGCGGACCCGGGCCGCGGCTGTGACCGGCCCGAATGGCATGGACTCGGTCGCATCCAGCACGCCGGGCGGCACCGCGCGGTGCAGTCGCCTGATGCTCGCTGCGACCGCGGCTACCTGGTCGGTGGTGAGCGGCTGGGTCCCCATGGCGTTGCCCGGCAGGCGTGACATCATCACCACGGGAGGCTCGGCGTCCAGGGCGGCGTGCACCGGGGCGGGCGCCAGGCCCGGGGCATACCTGGCCAGCAAGCCGAGCGCCTGCCATTCCCGCCGCGGCTCCCCGCGCGCATGAGAACGGAACCGCTTGACCACCACATCGCCGCGGATCTCAAGACAGTGCGTCGTCCCAGGACGGCCCGCCATGGCAGTGAGCATGCCACGCGCAGGCCAACAGGAGGTCGGGGGAGCGGCGCGCTAGTCTGGTCTGGCTACCCGGGCACGCCTTGCCGCGTTGAGCGGCAGGTTTGGCCACCCGGCATTGCACCTGCTGGCAGTCCGCTTCCTGCCGTCGCGACGGTTACCGAGCAGTACCGGCGGCCGTCGTGTCGCGCGTCCTCCAAGGAGATCACACGTGACCGGCGATCTGAGCCCTGCAGAGATCACCTGCCTGCGTGCCGCCATAGACCTGGCCCGGCGCTCCCGGCGCCGCGGGAACCACCCGTTTGGTGCGCTCCTGGTCGACGCTGCTGGCGTCGTCGCCGCCGAGGCGGAGAACACCGTCGTCTCCGAGCACGATGTCACCGGGCATGCGGAAACGAACCTGGTACGGATCGCGAGCCGGAGGTTCGAGCGTGCTTACCTGCGCTCGTGCACGATATACACCAGCACAGAGCCGTGCGCGATGTGCTCAGGCGCGATCTACTGGTCTGGCATCAGCCGGGTCATCTACGGCCTTTCCGAGGCGGGATTGCGAAAACTCACCGGCAGCCATGAGGACAATCCGACCATGTCGTTGCCCTGCCGGGACGTATTCGCGCACGGCCAAGGTTCAATCAAAGTCGTCGGCCCAGCCCTGGAAGACGAAGCTAGAAGCGTTCACGACGGGTTCTGGAACTGAACCTGAACCGCGACGGGCGAGATTCGCGCCGCACCTGAGGGCGCCAACTGAAGTGCTCAGTCACGGACTGGTGCCCCGGAAGGAGACCTGTCCCCTCCGGGGCAATTGATTGCTGCAGTGACGACGGGGCTGGAATGCGTCTTGTTCGGCCTACGCGTCCTCGAGGACTTCCGCGAATGCAATCACTACGCCTCCGGTGGCGTGCTCGACGGTAGCGGCGACAAGGGGGCCCGCCTCTGCGGCGGCGGCGCTGGCCGCGGCGTAGTCGCCGAAGTAAAGGTCCAACAGTCGGTACGCCGGGGTCGGGCTGCCGTCTTCCTTGGGCAAGACCTTCGACGTCTGCAGCCGAGTCAGGCCGGGCAGCTTGCG
>DATMKQ010000069.1:0-3537 GCA_035571275.1 Trebonia sp. | reverse complement strand
TACAACACGCAGCAGTCGAACCAGTTCGGCACCCAGCGCTATGAGCTGATGTTCGAGCCCGGCACCTACAACGTCAGCGTCCCGGTCGGCTTCTACACCGAGGTCGTCGGCCTCGGCCAGAACCCGTCTCAGACGGTGATCACCGGTGGCGGGATCTACGCCAACGCCGCCTGGAACGACGGCAACGCGACCGAGAACTTCTGGCGCGGCGTGGAGAACATCACCATCGACCCGTCGTCCGGCAGCACCGAGTGGGCGGTCTCGCAAGCCGACCCGATGCGCCGGGTACAGATCGACGGAAATCTCGTACTCGACGACGACACCTCGGGCAACACCAGCAGCAACTGGTCGTCCGGAGGCTTCATCAGCGACTCGATCGTCACCGGTCAGGTCAACTCGGGTAGCCAGCAGCAGTTCATCATGCGCAACGACCAGCTGGGCAGCTGGACCGGCTCGAACTGGAACATGGTGTTCGTAGGCGACACCGGGGTCCCGGGCCAGAGCTTCCCGAGCCCGCCGTACACGACGGTGAACCAGACCCCGACGGTCGACGAGAAGCCCTACCTGTACATCGACTCATCAGGGAACTGGGACGTGTTCGTGCCCTCGAACCGGACGAGCTCGACAGGCGTCTCCTGGGCGAACGGGAACACACCGGGGACCTCGCTGCCGCTGAGCGACTTCTACATCGCGACGCCAAGCAGCACGGTCGCGCAGATCAACGCCGCGCTGTCGGGCGGACAGGACCTGCTGTTCACCCCCGGCGTCTACCAGGTCAACGGCACCATCGACGTCAATAACCCCGACACCGTCGTGCTTGGCCTTGGCCTGGCCACGCTGGTGTCGAACGGCGGCGACACGATCCTGCAAACCGCTGACGTCAACGGCATCCGCATCGGCGGACTGATCTTCGACGCCGGCACCACCAACAGCTCCGTCCTCGTGCAGATCGGCCCGGCCGGCTCCAGCGCCGGCCACGCCTCCGACCCGACCGTCCTGTCGGACGTCTTCGCCCGCATCGGCGGCGCCACCACCGGCAAGGCCACGCAGACGCTGCAGATCAACAGCGACAACGTCGTCGGCGACGACCTGTGGCTGTGGCGGGCGGACCATGGCAACGGCGGCACCGTCGGCTGGACGGTCAACACCGCCGCCAACGGCTTGGTCGTCAACGGCACCGACGTCACCATGTACGGGCTCGCGGTCGAGCATTACCAGGCCGTGCAGGTGCAGTGGAACGGCAACGGCGGAGCCGACTACTTCTATCAGAGCGAGATGCCGTACGACCCGCCCAGTCAGTCCGCCTGGATGGACGGATCCTCGGACGGCTACCCGTCGATCGCGGTCGCCAGCGGCGTGACCAGCTTCCAGGCCTACGGTCTGGGCGTGTACTGCTACTTCGACGTGAACCCGAGTGAGATCAGCGCGAACGCGCTCACCTCGCCGACCTCATCCGGAGTCCAATGGCACGACATGGTCACCGTCTCACTCGGCGGCACAGGAACCATCGAGAACATCATTAACGGCACCGGCGCGACGGTCGACTCGGGCAGCACAGTGGCCGACCTGACCAGCTACAACTAACGACGCCCGACCGGGACCCGGCGGCATTCCACCCCTCCAATGCCGTCGGGTCCCACGTGTCATCCAATTGCCAACGGCGAAAGCCACGCCTCCGTTCGGAATAAAAGAATTGATTCGCCCGAACGAATGGTGGCGACTCTCGCAACGGAACGAGCTGCTCGACCGCCCAGCGCCGGTTTCCGGTTGTGCTGAACGCTGGACCGGTTCTGGCCGGTCGAACATTCAGCACAAGGCCCGATCCCGCGCCTGCTACGGTTGTCACAATGTGACTACGGCCACGGATAGGGATCGATGAAGCTCCACGACGTCAAGGGGCCGTGGATCGGCGGCGCGATCCAGGCGCCGCACTCGGCGAACCGCGTGACGCTGATCAGCCCCGTGACCGAGCAGCGGCTGGCGACCGCGCCCGACTGCGACGCGGCCGACGTCGCCGCCGCCGTCCGAGCGGCCCGCGACGCGCTGCCGGCCTGGGCTGGTCTCCCGTCGGCCGATCGCTCGGGGTTCCTGTCCGAGCTGGCGGCGCGCCTGGAGGCAGCCGACGACCTGGCCGAGCTGGTGACCGCGGAGAACGGCAGCCCGATCACGCGCTCACGGTCGAGCAACGGCTTGGTCCCTGTACGCACCTACCGGTACAACGCTTGCCTTGCCGCAGACCTCGTCGACGATGAGGTCCGCGACTGGCAAGGCCAGCAGACCATCGTGCACGGCGCCCCCGTCAGTGTCGTCGCCGCCATCGTGCCGTGGAACGCGCCGCAGGTGCTGATCTCCAACAAGCTCGGCCCCGCCCTCGCCGCCGGCAACACGGTCGTGCTCAAGCCGTCCCCTGAGACGTCGCTCGACGCCATCCGGCTGGCCGAGCTGATCGCCGACAGTGGCTTCCCGCCCGGGGTGGTGAACTTCGTCACCGGCGGCCGTGCCACGGGCGAGGCGCTCGTCGCCCATCCCGGTGTCGACCTAGTCTCGTTCACCGGCTCGACCACGGCGGGGCGGTCCATCGCCGCTCAGTGCGGGCAGTTTCTGCGGCCGGTCATCCTCGAACTCGGCGGCAAGTCCGCCGCGGTGATCCTCGAGGACGCCGACCTTGACGTGTTCCGCGCGCAGCTGATCGCCACCTGCGTCCCGAACACCGGGCAGGTCTGCTACTCCTCGACCCGGCTGCTCGCCCCCCGGTCCCGCTACGAAGAGGTCATCGAGGCTACCGGCGATGTGCTGGCGACGGCCCCGCTCGGCGACCCCAGCGACCCCGCGACGGCCTTCGGGCCGCTGGTCAGCGAGGCGCAGCGAGCCCGGGTGGAAGGCTACATCGCCTCGGGTGTCACCGACGGGGCCCGCCTCGTGCTCGGCGGCGGCAGGCCGGCGGGCCTGCCGGTCGGCTACTACGTCGAGCCGACCCTGTTCGCGGACGTGGACAACAACCTCCGCATCGCGCAGGAAGAGATATTCGGGCCGGTGCTCGCCGTGATCCCGTACAAGACCGAGGACGAGGCGGTGCGCATCGCCAACACCTCGGCATACGGGCTTTCCGGTTCGGTGTTCACCAGCGATATCGGGCACGGTACCGAGATCGCCCGCCGGATCGACTCCGGCGCGGTGAACATCAACGGATACCGCGCCGCCCCGAACGCGCCTGTCGGCGGGCATAAGGCCAGCGGCCTAGGACAGGAGGGCGGGCCTGAGGGATTGCTCGCCTACCGCAAGCAGACATCCATTAGCCTCCCGATGTCGGCTGGATGATGTTGAGAGTGGCCGTGGCCTCCGCCACCACCCCGGAGTAGCCCTCCGCCGTGAACTCGACGGTGGCTTGGAGCCCGATGGCCTCACAACCGGCGATCGGGTCCTCGTACTCCTGGTCGGTCGTGTAAACGCCGCCGGGCGCCATCGAGTAAGGCCGCGCTATCGGGTCGATGACCGGGCACCCTGGCGGCAGCCCTCCGCCTGGCCAGGTGAACCTGC
>DATMKQ010000068.1:0-23146 GCA_035571275.1 Trebonia sp. | reverse complement strand
GCCTAGTCGCGGCCCTCGGCCTAGTCGCAGCCCTGAGTCGAGACCGGGATGGTCTGGTTGGCGCCCGCGTTCGCGTCGCTGGCCACTTCGCCGGCGGTAAGCGCGAACCCGGTGCCCGACTGTCCGACCGCGGCCGCGAATACCACGCCGTACACGGTGCCCTGCGGGCTGAGCAGCGGTCCGCCCGAGTTTCCTGGCTCGACATTTGCCCTGATCTCGTAGATCTGCCGGTTCACGGTCCCGGTCTGGTAGATGTCGGGTCCCACAGCAGGCTCGGTCTCGCCGATCCGGGCGGCGACCGCGGTGAACGAGTGATCGAGCGGGTACCCGGCGACGATGGCGTCCGCCCCGTTGTGCGCCGGGCCGGCGAACTGCAGCGGCGCCACGTTCAGCCCGGGCACATACAACACGGCGATGTCGACTTGCGGGTCGTAGAAGACGACCGTCGCGGGGTACTCCGTTCCGCTCGCCGTGAACACATCCTGGCCCTGCGGCACGCCCGCCACGACGTGGGCGTTGGTCAGCACGTGATTAGGCGCGTAGACGAAACCGGAGCCCTCGATGCTGCGATCACAACTTGGCGCCGTGCCCATCACCTTGACGATCCTGCTCTTCGCCACCGCCAGTCCGGGGCTGTCCACCACTGCGGGGTTAGGGGCCTGCACCGGAAGCAGGTGCGTCGTGCCGATGCCGCTGAAGACCTGGGGGAACGGACCGCTGGCCAGCAACCGCCTGAATTCGGAGAACATCGTCTTGGCCTGCGACGGCATGATCTTGTCCATGGTGCGCAGGACCGCTGAGTTGTTCACTTGCTGATTCACGACAGCGAACGGCGAAGCGGTGAGGACCGAGCCGATCGCCCACGCGATGAGCAGCATCGACAGCACGCTGACCGCGGACCCGCCAATGGCGTCGATGGTGGTCGATGAACGGCCTGTCATCGTCTGCCGCATGGCGCTGCCAATGGACGACGCGACGAACTGCCCCAGGATCGCCCCGCTGACCAGCAAGATGACGGCGACCACGTCCTGCTGGGTCTCCCCGCCCACCAACGCGCGGGAGATCGCCGGACCGAACTCCGCGCCAAGCACCGCGCCGCCGACGAATCCGATGAAGCTCAGCGATCCCACGATGAAGCCCTGACGGTACCCAGAAACCGCGAACGCGGCGGCCACCACGACCAGGGCTAGGTCAAGCAGATCACCGGACACGAGGTCCACGGTATCCGGTGTTTCCTGGTGCCGCCTCGCCATCTTCTTGTCCATCGCCGCCATGCCGCACCGCGTACACGGCGGCCTGGGTTCTGTCCTGCACCCCAAGCTTGGCGAGGACCGCGCTGACGTGTGCTTTCACTGTTTTCTCCGACAGCCGCAGCAGCCGCGCGATCTCCCTGTTGGACTTGCCTTCGGCGATCCGTGACAGCACTTCGCGCTCACGAGGCGTCAGGGAATCGGCCCGGGAACCGCGCACCAGGGAGCCGGCCGCTTCCTGGGCCAGCAGCACGTTCCCATCGTGCACAGAACGTATCGCGCGGACGAGCGCGTCCGGGTCGATGTCCTTATACAGCACGCCCGCCGCACCTGCTCGGATCGCCTGCGAGGCGGCGGACGGCTGCGTCGCGCTGGTGAGCACCAGGACGCGCAGCCCGGACGAGCGCAGTGACTCGAGCACCGCGATGCCGTCCATGCCTGGCAGCTTGAGGTCGAGCAGCACGATGTCCGGCCGCAGGGACGTGGCCAGGGACACCGCGGTGGGGCCGTCGCCGCTCTCGCCGACCACCGTCAGGCCGTCCTGCACCTCGAGCAGTGCGCGCAGTCCCTGCCTGACCACGGGGTGGTCATCCACGATGAGGACGCTGATGTCCGTGGTCATGCGGGCACCGCCAGCCGCAGCCGGGTCCCGGCGCCGGGCGCCGAGACCACCCGCAATGCCCCGCCCACAGCCGCCGCCCGCTCGCGCATCGACGCTAGCCCGAGACCGCCGGAAGCGATGCTCGGGTCGAAGCCCGTACCGTCATCGCTGACCTCAAGCACAACCCGGCGCGGCGTCCTGGACAGCGACACGGTGATCTCGCTGGCGCCAGAGTGCCGCAGCGCGTTCTGCAACGCCTCTTGGGCGACCCGGAACGCCGCGGCCTGCACCCGCGGGTCAAGCTCGGCCAGGTCGGCCGCCGTGACCTGGACGGGGATGCCGTGTGCCCGCCCGGCGAGCAGCGCGTACTTGCGCAGGGATTCCGCGAGCCCGTTAAGCTCGGGCGGCGCGAGACCATCGATGACCGCGCGCAGCTCGCCGTGTGCCTGCGCGCCTAGCTCCGCGATCGCCGCGAGCTCCGCGGACGCGCGCGCGGGATCTTTCGTGATAAGGACCTCGGCGGCCCGGGCGTGCGCCCTAATCGAAAACAGCCGTTGCGACACCGCGTCGTGCAGCTCGCGCGCCAGCCTGGCCCGCTCCTCGAGCACCGACAGCTCACCGCTGCGCTCGTAGAGCTTGGCATTCGTCAAGGCGATCGCCGCGTGCGACGCGAACAGCGTCAGCAGCTCCTCGTCGCGAGAGGTGAACTCTCCTGACCGCTTGTTCGCGACGAAGATGATGCCGAGCACATCGTCGCCGTTCTTCACCGGCACGCCGAGGAACGCCGTCAGCTCGGGATGAGCGGCCGGCCATCCCTCGAACCTGGGGTCCTTCCTGATGTCCGTCAGCCGCTCCGGCGCGCCCGCCTTGAGCAGGGCCGCCAGCATCCCGTGCTGTCGCGGCAGCGGGCCGATCGCGCGCTGCTCGGCCGCCGTCATGCCGGAAACCACGAACTCGGCGAAAGATCCGCGGTCGTCAGGCACGCCGAGCGCCGCGTACCTGGCGCCGGCCAGCGTGCGCGCGGACCGCACGATCACCGCGAGCGCGTCACGCGTCGAAAGCTGGCGGCTGACCGCGAGCACGGCCTCGCTCACCAGGCGTAGCTCGGTGACATAGCTATCCACAGTTCCGACGGTATCCCGGCCGCCGCGTACCCGGATCGGTCGCGAGTCTTAGGACCATCGGAGGACCCCAAGCGCGGCCAGCGGCCGATGCGCCGTGGCCGCCGCGTACCTAGCGTCGAAACTATGAAGAAAGCACTCGTCACAGGAGCTTCCCGCGGACTAGGCCGGGCGCTAGCGGCCGGCCTGGCGGCGGCGGGTTACGCCCTCGTCATCGACGCCAGAGACGGCGAGGCACTGGCCCGCGCGGCCTCCGTGATCCGAGACGCCGCACCGGGCGCCGACATCACCGCCCTGGCTGGCGACGTCACCGATCCGGCCCACCGGGCCGCCCTCCGCCAAACCGCCGGCGACATCGACGTGCTGGTCAACAACGCGGGTACGCTCGGGGCCGCTCCGCTGCCCGCGCTCGCCGACTATCCGGCAGCCGAACTTCGGGCCGCGTTCGAGGCGAACGTGATCGCCCCGATTGCGCTCGCCCAGCTATTCCTGGCTGGCCTGCGCGAGCGCGGCGGCGCGCTGCTCAACATCACGTCGGACGCTGCCGTCGAACCGTACGCCGGCTGGGGCGGGTACGGCGCCGCGAAGGCCGCCCTCGAGCAGGCGTCGAACGTGCTCGCGGCGGAGGAAACCGCCATCCGGGTCTGGTGGGTCGACCCGGGCGACCTGCGCACCAACATGCACCAGGCGGCGTTCCCCGGCGAGGACATCTCGGACCGGCCGTTGCCGGAATCCGTGGTCCCCGCCTTCGTGCGGCTGGTCGAGGAGCGACTGCCGAGCGGGCGCTACCGCGCTTACGAGTTGGTCTCACCCCAGGGAGCTGGCCGTCGATGACCGTCACCGCGGACTTCACGCTACCCGCCGAGCTCGAGGCGCCCGCCCCGCCGGAAAACCGCGGGCTGCCTAGGGACGGCGTCCGGATGCTGGTCAGCCGGGCGACGAGCGGGACGATCGCGCACCACCGGTTCTCCGACCTGCCCCGGCTGCTGCTCCCCGGCGACCTGCTCGTGGTCAACACGTCGCGAACACTGCCCGCGGCGGTGCCCGTCGGCCCCGACCTCACGGTGCACTTCTCCACGGGCCTGCCGGACGGGACCTGGCTCGTGGAACCGCGGATCCCCGCCGGGATATCCAGCAAGCCCTATGGCGCCGCGGCGCCTCCCGAGGTCATCGACCTGCCGGGAGGCGCGCGGCTCACCTTGACCGGGCAGGCTGGCGCCCGGCTGTGGCGGGCCCGGCTGTCCACGGCCGTGGTGCCATACCTGCTGCGGCACGGCGAACCGATTCGCTACTCGTACGCGACTGGGCGCTGGCCGCTGGGCGCGTACCAGACGGTGTTTGGCCGCTGGCCGGGAAGCGCCGAGATGCCCAGCGCGGCGCGGCCGTTCACGCCGGCCGTCGTGACCGAACTCGCGGCCCGCGGCGTGACGATCGCGCCGATCACGCTGCACTGCGGAGTCTCGTCGCTGGAGTCGGACGAGGATCCGTACCAGGAGCAGTACGACGTCCCGCCCGCCACCGCCCGCCTGGTGAACCTGACCAGGCAGTCCGGAGGCCGGGTCATCGCGGCGGGCACCACCGTCGTGCGCGCCCTGGAGACAGCCGCTGTGGCCGGGACCGCGGGGACGGCCGGGCCGGCCGGGACCGCCGGGCTGGCCGGGCCCCGGGTCGAGGCGAAGGCCGGCTGGACGTCGCATGTGGTCACCCCGGAGACCGGCCTTCGGGTGGTGGATGGCTTGCTTACCGGCCTGCATGAGCCACGCTCAACCCACCTGTGGATGCTGGCCGCCTTCCACGGCAAGGACCTGCTGCGAGAGTGCTACAACGAAGCGCTGGCCAGCGGCTACCTGTGGCACGAGTTCGGCGACGTCCACCTGCTGCTCCCCTAGCCGGCACTCCCGACGCCGCAGCCACAGCCTGGCCTGCGACACGGATGAGGCCGTCCTCGCCATCCGTTGCGCCGCAGTGACGCGGCGACCATGGCGGCACTCAGGCACGCCCGCTCGGTGACATCGACGATGTCGAAGCGGTACGTGCGCGCGTCATCGACGGCGAGGTTAATGTTGTCTCTTCGCTTGTCTTTCCGTGTTTGCTCGGGCGGGTGATAGGCGGCGCCGTCCAACTCGACACAGACCCCGTAGTCGGCATACCAGTTGTCCTTGTAATGGGCCTTGCCCTCGATGACGCGGCGCGCCTGCCGCTGCGCCTTCGGCAGCCCGTGGGCGCCTTCGACGTCGCGGGCATAACGGCGCTCAAGCGGAAAGTGAACCCCTTCGCCGCCCTCGGCCAACGCCTCCATCAGCCATCCCCGCCACCGAACCCGGCCGCGTTCGGCCATCGCTTCGCGCAGCATGTCAACCGTGACGAGTTCCCTGGATAGCGCCCGGGAGATCCAGCTATAAGCCTCATCGAAGGTGGTGGCCTCCGCGACCAGGTCAAACACGGTGTCCTCGATGCGGGTCCGCGGCAGCTCCCACTGCGGGAGTCGCTGCGGATGGATGCGGGCGCAGCGGTGCAGTATCACGCCTTGAATCGGCCTGTGCTGCGCGGGGCGCCGACTGCTCGGCACGGAGATATGGATCTTGGAGCTGGGCCGGTCGGCAAGCCCTTGGACCTCGGCCGCGGTCTCACGACTGAGGACTGCGTCGGGCCCGGCCCGTCGCACCGCTGCCCAAAGCTTCGCCTGACGCGTCACTTCGCCGGTAAAGGCCGCGTACACGCCCCAGTGCAAGCGTCTCCACTGGCCACACCGCAGTCGATGCTCCAGCCCGCCTCTGGTGATGCCGTTCTTCCGTACCTGCGAGCTCTCCACGACCCCGTGCTGTTCGTCCATCAGCCAGACCCAGTCACGATTTATGTATCTATCCATAGACAAATCGTGACCCCGCCGCGACCGGGCGCGCCAGAACCAATCTCACGCCTGTGGATAACCCGGTACCCGTGCTTAGCGTAGTATCGGTTTCCATGCTCCGGCCTGGAAAGTGATCCACGTTGATGGCCCGAGGGCGCTTGGGCGGGTCAGGCGGCGCCTTCGGGGAGTTCGGCGACGGCGGCGACGTCCCAGGGGCGCTCCCAGCCGGCCAGGGCGAGCAGGCGGTCGACCAGGAGCGCCGTAAAACCCCAGATCAGCATGGAGCCGATGCGGAAGGCGGGGCCGGTGCGTCCGCTGGGGTGCCGGAGCGTGACCCGGCATCGCGGGTCGGCGAGGGCGGCCACCGGGACCCGCTCGACCGCGGCCACTTCCCCGATGTCGACCGCCCGGACCGCGGTTGGCTCACGCCACCAGGCGAGCACCGGCACCACGCGGAACCCGCTGCGGGTGATGTACAACTCGGGCATGGTGCCAAGCACCTCGACGCCGGCCGGGTCCAGGCCGGTTTCCTCGGCGGCCTCCCGCAGCGCCGCGCCGATCGGGCCTTCGTCGCCGGCCTCGATGGCGCCGCCGGGGAAGGCCGGCTGGCCCGCGTGCCGCCGCAGCCCCTCACTGCGCTGGATGAGGAGCAGGTCGGGGCCGTCGCCGAAAAGGATCAGCACGGCGGACCGACGGCCGCCCAACGCGGGCGGACGCAGGACGCGCGGCACGTCCATCGCGGCCGCGGCGGCGGCGAGGTCGGTCAGCCAGGCCGGGGCAGTGGTAGCTCGGTCGCTCGTCGTCACGAGAACGGGCCATCCTTGACCAGCTTGGCTGCGGTCGCCGCGTCCGTGGGGCCCAGCCCGAACGACGGGCACCAGTCCGCCACCGGGCAGGCGCCGCAAGCGGGCTTGCGGGCGTGACAGATGCGCCGGCCATGCCAGATCAGCCGGTGCGAGAGCATCACCCATTCCGACTTCGGGAAGAGCGCGCCCACTTCGGCCTCCACCTTGACCGGATCATCGCTCGACGTCCACCCGAACCGGCGGGACAGCCGCCCGAAGTGCGTGTCCACCGTGATGCCCGGGGTCCCGTACGCGTTCCCGAGGACCACGTTCGCGGTTTTGCGGCCCACGCCGGGCAGCGTGACCATATCTTCCAGCTTCCGCGGCACCTCGCCGCCGAAACGATCGCGCAGTTCCGCGGACAGACCCATCACGGACTTCGTCTTCGCCCGGAAGAACCCCGTGGGCTTGAGGATCTCCTCCACGTCTTCGGGATTGGCGGCGGCCAGGTCCTCGGGCGTCGGGTACTTGGCGAACAGCACGGGGGTCGTCAGGTTGACCCGCTTATCCGTCGTCTGGGCCGACAGCACCGTGGCGACGAGGAGCTGGAAAGGATTCTGGAAGTCAAGCTCGATGTGGGCGTCGGGATAGGTCTCGGCCAGCACCCTGTTGATCTTCCGCGCCCGGCGCACCAGAGCGGTCTGCGTCTCGGGCTGTTTCGTCTTGACCACCATGACATATAAGCCTATGGCCGGCCACGATGCCGTACGGTCAGCGGATCAAGCGGGTTGTCGCGGTCGGGCCCGGGGTGTAGCACGGAAATATGCGTACCAGGGCGGCAGTCATCAGGGAGCCAGGCAAACCGTGGGAGATAACCGAGCTCGAGCTGGACGAACCCGGGCCGGGCGAAGCCCGGATCGCCTTCAGCGCGTCCGGCATGTACCACTCCGATGAGCATCTGCGGACCGGGCACAGCACGGGGCGGCTCCCCCTCGTCGGCGGGCACGAGGGTGCCGGAGTGATCGAGGCCGTCGGGCTGGGGCACCTCGGTGTACGCGGGCGGTACCGTCTCGACGAGATCAACTCGGGCTACCAGGACCTAGACGACGGAAAGATCATTCGTGGCGTGATCCTGCACGCGGATTAGGCCGCCGACCGCAGCGCGCGCAGCAGTTCGGCCGACCTCGGATCGGCTGGGTCCACATGGCGTCCGAGCACCACGAGCGCTACCGTGCGCGCGCCGGCCAGCTTGAGCGCGGCCGCGGCCGACTGGGCGCTGCCGCCGGAGACCCACGTGTCGTCAAGCAGCAACACGTCCGCCCCCATGGGCAAGCCCGGAACGCTCAGCCAGCCGAGATTGATCCCCCGACGGCACGGCTGGGCAGGCAGCCGGATGGCCAGCCGGATCACCGGCAGGTCCACGCACGACGCCACGATGCCGGTCACCGGGTGGGGACCCGGCCGGCCTTGTCCGCTCGGCACGACCGCGACGGCGGACGGCGCCCCGGCCATGCCCGCCGCGCGCCATACGCTCGCCCCGCGCTGCCGCAAGAAGGTGGCGAGCATCAACCGCAGCCGCTGCGCGGCTTCCGCGGCGTCGTTTTGGCCGGACTTGTACCCTCGCAGGTCGGCGGCCAGCCGCTCGCCTTTGACCGCGTACCCAACCGGTACGACGGCGTCCGCGAGCAAATCGCCGGCCTCGCTCTTGGCGAGGTCGCACTGATAGCACCGCGCGAAGCCCGCCTGCACCGGTCCCCAGCACACTCGGCAGGTACGGCAGCTAAGGGGAATCGGCGGGTCCATGGCCCGATAGTAGAAACGCGCACCGACAAAACGCCGGGCTGACGCAACCTGGCAACCTGCTAACCCCGTTGCCGCGGGCCGATCTACGATGCCCTGGTGATCACGCGGCAGCGGGAGCCCAGGCCCGCGGCGGAGCGCGGGCAGGCGCTGACCGCGACCGCGCGATACCGCACGCTGGCGCGGCGGCACTGGGCGTTCGGCGTCGTGCTGGCGGCCGGACTCGCGTTGCGCGTTGCCGCCCTGGTCGCGTACCAGCCCGCGCTCGTCTACCTCGACTCGGCTCGCTACCTGGGCGCCGACCAGCGCGGACTGGACCCGCTCGGGTACAGCTACCTGCTGCTGCGCCCGGTCCTGCGCGCCGACGGCGGGCTGGCGGGCGGCGGGCTGGCGGGCGGGCTGGCCGGGGTCGCCGCGGTCCAGCACGCGCTCGGGCTGGCGATGGCGGTCTGCCTGTACCTGCTCGCGACGCGACTCGGCGCGGCGCGCTGGCTCGCCGTGCTCGCCGCGGCGCCGGTGCTGCTTGACGCGTACCAGGTCCAGGCCGAGCAGATGATCATGCCAGACGTGCTGTTCGAGGCGCTGATCGTCGCGGCGGTGACCGTGCTGCTCTGGCGGCCCGATCCGGGCCTGGCGCGGCTCGTCGCCGCGGCGGCGCTGCTCGGCGTCAGCGCCACGGTCCGCCAGGTCGGCGAGGTGCTCGCCCTTCCGCTGCTCGGCTACGCGCTGGCCAGCGCGCCGACCGGTGTTGTCGCGGGGCGCGGGGGGCGCGAGGGGTCGTCCCCCCGGAGCAAGCCTGGCCTCCAGCGCGCTAGCAGGGCCGCGGTGGCACTCGCCGTTTTCGCACTGCCGGTCGTGGGGTACATGGCGCTGTCCGCGGCCGTCCTCGGGACTGGCTTCCGGCTGTCAAACATGGACGACGCCTACCTGTACGGCAGGACGGCACACGCGGCGGACTGCGCGACGCTGCGCCTCCCCGGCTTCGAGCGGCCGCTGTGCCCGTCGCCGAACACGGCGGCGGGTCTTGGCGTGGATGGCCTGGCCACCGATCCGCACTCCGCCGTATTCACCTACCGGCCGCCCGCCGGCGTCACTCGCGGAGCGGCCACCGCGCAGTTCGACGAGGCCGTCCTCACGCAGCAACCGCTGCGGGTAGCCGGCGACATCGCCAAAGACGCGATCAAGGTGTTCGCGCTCACCAGGGACACCGATCGCGGCGACCCGCCGGTTTCCCGCTGGCAGTTCCAGGTCGCGTACCCGCTCAACAGTGCCGTTTACAGCGCCGCGGACGACACGATGCTCGCGGCGGCGCGACCGCGGGTCGTCGCCCCGCTGGCGGACGCGCTGCGCGCATACCAGTTGCACGGCGGCTTTACTTCCGGCCCGTTGTTGCTGGCATTCCTATTCTTCGGAACGATGGGTGGCTTCTCCCTCCGCCGCCACCGGACCGCGGCACTGGCCTGCATCCTGCTCACCGGGCTCGCGGCGGCGGCGCTGCTCGGCGCGGACCTGTACGAGTTCTCCTGGCGCTACCAGCTCCCCGCGCTGGTCACGCTTCCGCTCGCGGGGGGGTTGGGTGTCGCTGGGTTTATTCGGAGGGTCAGGGGGGCGTCCCCCCGGGAGCGGAGCCAGTCGGGGGGCCGTAACCCGCAGGTCGGATGAGGCGGGCACAATGAACCGGTGCACACTGATCCGGAAAACCTCGACGCCCTGGCAGAACCGGAGATCCGAACGCTCTCGAGCAGCGTCGTCTACACCGACGACTGGATCCGGCTGCGCCGCGACGACATCGAGCGCCGCGACGGATCCCGCGGAACGTACGCCGTCGTAGAACGGCGCGACTTCGCTTTGGTGATCCCCGCGGAAAACGGCGGCTTCCATCTCGTGGAGGAGTACCGGTACCCGGTGGGCCGGCGTAGCTGGTCGTTCCCGCAGGGCGGCTTCCCGCACGGCGTAACGGGAACGGCGGACGAACTCGCCAGGATGGAACTCGCCCAGGAGACGGGCCTGCGGGCGCGGCAGCTGACCCACCTGGGCTCGCTTACCGCCGGGCATGGCCTGACCACACAGTACGGCGAGTATTTCGTCGCCACCGACCTGGAGCCGGGACCGCCCGACCCCGAACCGGAAGAGCTGGGCATCCGGCAGGCGTGGGTGACCAGGGAAGAATTCGAAGCGATGGTCAGCGACACCAGGATCACCGACGACTCGACGCTGGCGGGCTACGCGCTGCTGTTGCTCGCCGAACGCCGCGGCGACGTCGTCATCCGGTAAGCAGGGGGGCGAGCAAGTCGCCGTGCTCCTCGACCCGCGCCAGCACGTCGGGCGCGGTGAAGAACAGGTCGCCGGGCTCGCGGCACGCTTCCACCTCATCCCAGGTGACCGGCGTCGACACGGTCGGATGGACCCGCGCGCGCAGCGAGTAGGGGGCGATCGTGGTCTTCGAGCCGTTGTTCTGGCTCCAGTCGATGAGCACCCTGCCCTCCCGGAGCGTCTTGGTCATCCGGGATACGACGAGGTCCGGGAGTTCCTGTTCCAGGCGCTGCGCGAACGACTTCGCCTCGTCGCTGGCCTGGTCCGCGGTGCGGCCGCTGATAGGCGCGTAAAGCTGCAGGCCCTTGCCGCCCGAGGTCTTGGCGAGCGGCCGCAGGCCGGCTGATTCGAGCACGGGCCGGAGCGCCTCGGCGACCCGGCAGCATTCGACGACGGTGGCGGGCAGCCCGGGGTCCAGGTCGAAGACCATCAGGTCGGGTTCTGGCGGCTGATCCAAGCCGCGCATGCTGGAGAAGCGCCACATGGGCACGTGCAGCTCGAGCGCGGCCAGGTTCGCGGCCCAGATCAGCGTGGGCAGGTCGTCGATGACCAGGTAGGTGATCGTGGTGCCCGGGTCGCGCGCCCGAGAGCTTTGCGACTTCACGTCCTCGGTCCGCACCCAGTCGGGCCGGTGCGCGGTCACGTGCTTCTGGAAGAAGAACTGGCCGTCGACGCCTTCGGGGTAGCGCTTGAGCGTCATCGGGCGGTCCGCGATGTGCGGCAGCAGCACCGCGGCGATCCGCTGGTAGTAGTCGAGCACTTCGGCCTTGGTGAACCCGTCGTCGGGGTACAGCACCTTCGACAGGTTGGTCAGCGTCAGCGCGCGACCTTCCACCTGGACCTGAATCTTGTCTTGTGCCATCAGGTCTCCCGGACCACGTCGTGGGGATCCTTGTCGTCGCGCAGGCCGTGATAAACGGGAGCGCGCATGCGTCCCGCCTTGGTCCAGCGGTCGAACGTCACCTCGATCACAAGCAGTGGCTCTACCCAGACCGCGGGCCGTGCATACTCGGGCGGCACCGGGCCGTCAAACGGACTGTCCGGTCGGCGCAACGGGTTGAGCTTGTCGCCGAGCATCCGCAGCGTGGCGTCGGAGAATCCGGTACCCACATGCCCGCAGTATCGCAGGCCGTCAGGTCCGTAGACGCCGATGAGCAGCGAGCCGATCTGCCCGGTCCTGTTCCCCTTCCCTGGCTTGTAACCGGCCACGACCACTTCCTGGCGAAGCTCGTTCTTGATCTTCAGCCACGCGGAGGAGCGAGCGCCCGGCTCGTATCGCGAGTCCAGCCGTTTGGCCACCACTCCTTCTAGCCCGTTGGCGACAGAAGCGGCGAGCACCGCGTCTAGATCCTCGCCGGGGAAGCTGGGCGGGCAGAGCCACCACGCTCCGTTAGGGATAAGGGTGGAGAGTATGTCGCGGCGGTCAGCATAGGCGAGGGCGGTCAGCGGCCGCCCGTCCAATTGGAGAACGTCGAACGCGAGATACGTGACCGGTGTGATCTGAGCCAGCCGAAGGGCCTGCTCGGGCGACGAGACATGCATCCGGGGCTGCAGCGCCTCGAAGTCCGGCCGGCCATCGGTGAAGGCGGCGATCTCGCCGTCGAGCAGCACCTGCTTGTGGCCGGTGGCGTTGGCCATCCCGGCCAGTTCCGGGTAGGTCGCGGTGATGTCCTTGCCGGTCCTCGACATCAGTCTCAGCTTGCCGGCCTCCATGAACGCCAGCGCCCTGACCCCGTCCCACTTCATCTCGACGCCCCACTCGGTCGCGTCAGGCAGCGCCGGTTTCCCCGGCGCGGCCAGCATGGGGGTCAGCGCGACCGGCAGCGGCAGTCGCTCACGGTGGATCATCCAGTTCTTGCCGCCGGTGGCGAACAGGACGTAGCCGCCGGACACCCGCTGGCCGTGCAGGGCGACCTTGACCTCGCGGGCGTCCCACTTGAGTGCTTCGTAGGTGCCGTGGTCCCAGATGGTCACCCGGCCGGCCCCGTATTCGCCGCGCGGGATCTCGCCGTGGAAGGTCGCGTATTCCATCGGGTGATCCTCGGTGTGCACGGCGAGGTGGTTGACGGCCGGGTCGTCGGGCACGCCCTTGGGCAACGCCCACGACACGAGCACGCCGTCTCGTTCGAGCCGGAAATCCCAGTGCAGCCGGCGCGCGTGATGCTCCTGCACGACGAAGATGCCGGACCGCGGGGCTGCCCCGTCCGGGGCGGCCCCATCCGCGTCGGCGTCGGGGACAGGCTCGGGGGTCCGCCCGGCGTCGCGCTTGCTCCGGTAGTCCGACAGCCTGTCCACGCCTTGCTCGGTACCCGCTCAGCGCTCCGGTATCACCATCGGCGGGCTACCACCGATGGACGGTGGTGTAGGAACTGTTCCTGATCGCCTCGTAGTCCTCCGGCGGCTGGTAGACCGACTGCACGGCGACCCGGCCCGGGCCGATCAGCCGGACCCAGACCTTGTGGTAGCTCCACCGTGGGCTCCAGAACGCGAAGCCCTGGTTCCGCGGGTACTCCAGGTGCATGTGCGCCCGGACGGAAACGTCGCGGTACAGCAACGCGCTCGGCTGGATGAGCAGCGACTCGCCCTGGCCAAGGTCCCGGATGAACGTGTTGCCTGGCGAGTGCAGGAGCAGCAGTCCCGGCCGGTCCTGCGCGGCGAAGATGTCGCCGTACTGGCCCATCGGGTAGTGGATGTCCTGGTGCTGGGAGTCCTCGCCGGTGTCGTACCAGACGTTGTTCGCCTCCCAGTCGTACCTGATGTTCCCGGTCGCGCCCAGGAACCTGTGCTCGCGGACCCACATCCGCTGGCCGTGCTGGAGCGGCAGCGCGATGACCTCGCCGGCGTGGTTGTCGGACAGCGCCAGGTGCCCTGGGCCGTGCGCCTCCACCATGATCAGCGGCATGCCGGCCATCATCCGCTTCCACCCGCCGCGCATCGACATGTTGCCGAGCCGCGTCTGCGGGTCGGTCCACAGCAGCACGTGGTGAGAGAAGTAGATCGAGTCCTGCTCCGCCAGGGCGAACTCGGCGACCGGGACCATCGTGCCTTCGATCTGGACGCGCGACTGGCCGAACTGAATCTCGGCCATGTCCCTGATCGGCGGCTGCTCGACCCAGCCCGAGTCGCTCACGGCGGACCTGATGTCGACGGGCGCCCCGCAGAGCGGGCAGGTCGGCGCGGACGGATCGCTTGGCTGCCTGCAATACCGGCAGACGTACGTGTTCATCGGCAGCGCCCGCTATTCCGATGAGTGATGGTGAACGTACATGGACTGGATGCCGACCCGGCCGGGGCCGGTCATCTCGGCCAGGAACATCCTGTGCTGACCGAGCATCCCGGTGCGCAACGGCAGCTGTACCGCCTGCATGGCCACGGAGGAGTCCTTGTAGAGGAATCCGCCCGGCTCGACCAGGATCTTTTCGCCCGGCTTGAGCGTGCGCTGCAGGACGTTCCCGTTGCCGTGCAGTATCAGCAGCCCCGGGTACTGGGCCGTGACGAACCGGTCCATGAACATCCCGCTGCCGCCGTGCAGCACGTTGGCGAGCCCCTTGATGCGCACGAACGAGTATTGGATGCTGTGCGTCGCGAGCAGGAAGGCGTGCTCGCGGACGTCCAGTTCCATGCCCGGATGCAGCGGCAGGACCACGAGCTCACCTGGAGCGTCGCGGGAGAATGCCACCCGCCCGGGACCGTTGGCCACGGTCAGGATGAGCGGCATCCCGCCGAGGGTGCGCTTCATCCCGCCCGCCGTCTTCATCGAGCCCAGGGGTACGCTCTCGTCCTTCCAGAGCAGCACGTGGTGCTCGAAGAAAACACCGTCCTGTGGGGAAAGGCTGAGCTCCGCGACCGGGACCAGTTCTCCCTCAACCTGGCACGTGCTGGCCGAAAACCGGAACTCGGTCATGTCGCGAAGCCGGGGCGCCTCGCGCCACCCCGAATCGCTTACCTTGTCCCGTACGTCCAGCGGCGCCCCGCATGTCATACAACTGGTGGTTCCTGGCTGATTCTGCGCATGGCACCACCCGCACTGGATCGCTTCCACGCCTGGAACATAGCAGTTCAAGCCGGGGTGTAGGGGCCAAGTCGGTTTTATCGGGGGGTGCGGGGGGTTGTCCCCCGCATGGAGCATGTCGGGAGCAAGTTTTTCCCGGTATGTTTTTAACATGGCACTGTTCGAGCGGGAATTCATCGCGGTACCGGACGACCGCAAGGGCCAGATCGTCTTTAAGTGGCCCGACGTAACCATCCGCCGTTTCACGCGGGCGATCGTGAACGCGGACGAAGTGGCGATGTTCGTCAACACCGGCCAGGTCGTGCAAACAATGGGCCCAGGCCGTCACCAGATCAGCGCCGACGAACTTCCCGGGCTCGGCGCGGTCATCGACTTCGCCACCGGCGGCAACGCCTACCGGGCCGAGCTGTACTTCATCGGCACCCGCGAGTACACCGGCTTCCGGTTCGGCGGCCGCGTCGACGACGTGCAGGACCCGCGCAGCGGCCTGATCGTGACCTTGCGCGTCTTCGGGGATTACGCGCTGCGGGTGATCGACCCGGCCCGGCTTGTCACGAACCTCACCGCGACCGTCGATGTGACCGACAACGAGAAGATCGCCGGATGGGTGAGCGACCAGGTGCTCAAGGTGCTGCGCACCAACGTGACCACGCAGGTCGTCGCCAACGGGTGGCCGATCCTCGGCCTGTCGGTGCACTCTCCTGAGATCGAGCAGGCCGCGATCACCTCGGCCAACGGCCAACTTGAGGCCTACGGGGTCGCGCTGACCCGGATGGGCAACTTCGACATCAACCTGTCGCCAGAAGACGCGGCCGAGCTCAAGCGGCTGGCCAAGGACACGTCGTACTCGCAGCTCGCGGGCGGGTTCCAGCAGTACGCGGCAGGCGAGATGGCGCTCGGCGCCGGGCAGGGCATGGCCCAGGGCGGCGGTGCCACAGAAGGCGCGTTCCTCGCCGCGGGCATCGGCCTCGGCGGCGGGCTGGGGGCGATGCAGCAACAGCAGCGCCCGCCGGAGCCCGCTCAGGCACCGACTCCACCGCCCGCGCCAGCGCCTGCCACCGTGGCGGCAGGCGCGGTGTGCGCGTCCTGCTCAACGCCGAACCCCGGCGGCGCGAAGTTCTGCATGGGCTGTGGCCAGGCGATGGCGCCCGCCGTCAAGCACTGCACAGAATGCGGGAATGAGCTCCCGTCAACGGCTAGGTTCTGCGCCAACTGCGGAACCGCCGTCGGCGCGTAAGCGTCTCGGCGCGGGGCGCATTGGCCCGGCCATCCGTACTGGGCAAACACCGTGGACGCGGTTACGATCGTAAGCGGGTCAACTAACGAATCCGCACGGTATCGGACGGGCTGCATTTGCGATGGCCGGGATCACGATGTACGACTCCGCGTTCAACGACCAGTTTCCGGCCGGAGCGCAGGCGTATGCGGCGTACGTAGACGGGTCCGTTGGCGACCAGCCCAACTTCGACTTCATCGTCACAACGTTCCCGACCGCGCAGCACCTGAGCATCGCCGTGTTCGCCAGCAACAACGCGGACGCGCTTGACGTCGAGCCGGGTGCGTCCGCCCCCACCGACGTGCCCGGCTGGTATACGCGGCAAAAGCAGCGCGGAATTCAGCGGCCGTGTGTCTATGCGAGCGCCTCCATGATGACGGACAACATCCTGCCAGTGCTGCGGCAGGCGAACATCGCCCGCGGCGATGTTCGGCTGTGGAGTGCGCATTTCGGGTTCGGCGAGCACATCTGCGGGCCCGCGAGCTGCGGGTTGGTGCCGATCGAGGTAGACGGCACCCAGTGGACGAATTCGGCGCTCGGCCGCAATCTTGACCAGTCATTGCTGCTTGACAACTTTTTCACCACGAGCCCTCGCATCACGGAGGCCGAATTGCAATCAGGAAACTTGAACCTCGGCAGTAACGCGCAGACGGTGGTGAGTGTGGCACAGGGAACCGCCCGTCAAGTCGCCTTCGGGTGCGACAACGGGCTGATGGCGCTGCCGCCAGCCAAGCTTCGGGTGGCGATTTACGGGGGCGGATGGCGGGTCGTCGAAAACGTGGTGGTGGACGGAACCAAGGGCCAGACGATCATCGCGTTCCCCGACCCGGCGAAGACCGGCGTGCTCTCGATTAACCGCATGGACGCCGGAAACGCACAGGTCGGCTGGGTGGTCTACTAGCGGATGCGCTGCTAGCGGATCCGGCGGCCCATCTCCTTGGCCGAGTAACCGCCGAGTTCGGTGACGGCCGTCTGGAAACGGTCTGAGCGCAGCAGTGACCACAGCGGCTCGAGGAGCGCGCTTTCCAGCGCTCCCGGCGCCACCACGAGGTCATACGGTTCCCAGGTGACGGGCACGAAGTCCAGGCCGAACGCGCGGGCCGCCGCCGTGATGCCCAGCCCCGCGTCCCCCCGGCCCGAGGCGATCGCGGCGGCGACCGCCAGGTGCGTCGGCTCTTCCCTCGCGTAGCCGGAAACTGAATCCGGCGTGATGCCGAGCTGATCAAGCATGTGGTCGAGCAGCACACGTGTGCCGGCGCCGCGCTGCCTGTTGATGTATCGCACACCGGGCCGCGCCAGGTCGCCGATCCCCGTCAGGCCGAGCGGGTTGCCCGCGGCGACCAACAGCCCCTGCTCCCTGTGCACCAGCCGCACCACCGCCACGTCAGCGGCGGCCGCGCCGAACACCCGGTCCACGAACGCCAGCGTGTACCCGCCAGAGGCCGGGTCGAGCAAATGCGACCCGGCCACGTGGCACAGCCCGTCTCGCAGCGCGACCAGCCCGCCAAGCGAGCCGACGTTCGACGACGCCAAGGTGACCAGCGGGTCGTCGGCCCGCAGCGCGGACGCGGCCAGGTCGAGCACCAGGTCGTGCGAGCCGATCGCGACGATCGTCCGGGAGATCTCCTCCAGGCCGCGCAGCAGTTCCACGGATACGACCGAACCCGCGTGATGCCCCTCCATCCCCGCGGGCACCACGAGCAGCCCGTCGGCGCGGACCAGTGAGGTGAGCACGCCCGCACCGCGCGGCAACGGCGTCGCGACCAGGCCACCGCCGACGGAGCCGAGCCGCACCCGGACCCAGTCGTCCATGCCAAGCGGCGACGCGAGCTTGCGAGCCAGCCTGGCGTCGGTGCGCGGCCGGCGCCGCGGCGGCGCGCCAGACAGCTCGGCGAGCAGCGGAACGACGAAGATGTCGAAGGTCAGCGCGGCGGACACCGGGTACCCAGGGGCGCCGAGCACCGGCGTGCGCCCGACGACGCCGAGCACTACCGGGTGCCCGGGCCTGACCGCGACCCCGTGCACCGCGAGCACGCCGACCGACGACACCACCCGGGCGGTGTAGTCGTCTCGCCCGGCGCTCGACCCCGCGATCACGATCAGCAGGTCGCACTCGCCCGCCGCCGTCGCCACGACCTCTGCGATCCGCGCCGGGTCGTCCGGCTCGATGGGCAGGCAGCGCGCCTCACATCCGGCCTCGCGTGCCTGCTCGGCGAGCATCAGCGAGTTGGTGTCAAGGATTTCTCCTGGCCCCGGTTCGGTCCCGATCGGCCGCAGCTCATCCCCGGTCGGCAGGATAAGAACAAGAGCCTTTTTCCGAACGGATAGGTGCGTCTGCCCAGCGGCAGCGGCCGCGGCCAGGTCCGCGGCCCGGAGCCGGTGTCCTTCAGGCAGCAGCAGTTCGGTCGCCGCGACGTCCTCGCCAATCGAGCGGACGTGCTGGTAGGGCGGGACGCTGGCGCGCAGTTCCGCGCGACCCGTCTCCTCGTAGTGCACATGCTCGCGCATCACGACGGCGTCCTTGTCAGCGGGCATGGGGTCGCCGGTGTCCACCACGTCGAACGCGTCCGGTGCCAGGTACACGGGGGTGGTCTCGCTGGCGCCGATGGTGTCGGCGGCGCGGACCGCGATGCCGTCCATCCCCGCCGCGTCGAACGGGGGTGACGAGCGCAGCGCCCACACCGGGGCGGCGGTGACCAACCCGGCGGCCTCGGCGATCGGCACCGTGATGGCCGGGAGGCGCTCCGGGCAGCCCGCCGCCTCGCGGGCGGCGCGCCAGGCGTCCAGCGCCTGGGCGGCCGGCACGTCGCGGATGAACGGGCTGTTAGTCATGACCTCCCTAACGGTACAGAGTCACATCGACCTCGGTGCCGGCGTCCAGCCCCGTGGCCTCTTCCGCGATGACGATGTACCCGTCGGCTACGGTCAGCACCGACAGCAGCGCCGACAGACCAAACACCGGCGTGGCGACACCGTCACGCACCCGCACTTGCACGACGTCGAGCCGCCCGGTGGCGGACGCCAGGTCCCTGGAGAGGGTGGCCCTGGTGGACGCCTCAGGGGGAGGCTGCGTGCACCCGCCGACGAGCCGCACGAGCGGGACGCCCATCAGCCGGAACACCACCAGCGCCGACCGCGGGTTGCCCGGCAGCCCGATGACAGGAACCCTGTCGCATTCGGCGAGCAGCGTGGGCTTGCCCGGCTTGATAGCCAGGCCGTGGCACCAGATACCGGGCGGACCGAGCCGTGCCACCGCGCCCGCGGTCTCGTCCCGCAGACCCACCGAGGAGCCCGCCGAGATGACGATGGCGTCGCTCGCGGGCAGGGCCTCGCGGAGCGCCTTTTCCAGCGCGCCTGGGTCGTCGCTGACGATGCCGCCGAGGACGGGTGTGCCGCCCGCGTCGCTGACCAGGCCGGCGAGCGCGGCGGCGGTGGCGTCCCGCACCTGGCCGGGCTTCAGCGTCTGGGTATGCGAAGGCACCACCTCGTCACCGGTGGAGAAGATCGTCACGAGCGGCCTGGCGTGCACCAGCACGCTCGTCACCCCGGCCGCGGCGAGCATGCCCAGATCCTGCGGGCGCAACGGCCGCCCGGCGGGGACGATTTCGTCGCCAGGCGCGGCGTCCTCGTCGGCCCGCACCACGCCCTCGCCGGGGGCGACCGGCCGGACCACCTCGATCGTGCCCGGCATGGCCTCGGCGGTGTACTCGATCATCACGACCGCGTCCGCGCCCGGCGGCATGGCACCCCCGGTCGGCATGGCGGCCGCGGCGCCGGGGCCGACGGACACGTCGGGCTCGGCGCCCATCCGGACCGCGCCGGTCACGGTGAGGTATCCCGGCAGGCCCTCGGAGACGCCGTAGGTGTCAGCGGCGCGCACCGCGTACCCGTCGACGGTGGAACGCGCGAACCCGGGCAGCGGGTGCGGAGCGGTGACAGGCTCGGCCGGAACCCGGCGCAGCGCGTCCGCGAGCGGGATCGTCTCGACCGCGGTCCGGCGCCGCGGGCGGAACCCGGCCTGCGCCTCCGCTACGGTCCGGGTGGTGAAGAACTCCCGGCCCGCCGGGTCAGCTTTCGTTGTTGTCTCCGAGATGGCCGTCTCCGGAAAGGAGCAGCACGCTCGACACCGGGCCGAGCGCGACCTGGCCGAGACCGCAGATCGACGTCCTGCGCAGCACGTCGGCGAGCTCGCGGACGTCGCCGTTCACGTCGGCCGGGCCGCCGCCGCTCGCGAGCAGATCGGTCAGCATGGTGTGCGCCTTCGCGGAGCCGACCCGGCACGGCACGCACTTGCCGCAGGACTCGTCGCGGAAGAACCGCAGCACGTTGACGGCGGCGGCGAGCAGGTCGGTCCCCTCGGCCATCACCACCATCGCGCCGGATCCGAGCATCGACCCGGCCGCCTGCACCGTGCCGAAGTCGAGTTCGGTGTCCAGCTTGTCAGGACCGATGAAGTTCGAGGACGCGCCGCCCGGCTGGATGGCGCCGAGCGGCCTGCCGTCGGACACCCCGCCGGCCAGGTCGAGCAGTTCCCTGACCGTGGTGCCCATCGGCACGCAGTACACGCCGGGACGGGCCACATGCCCGGAGACGGCGAAGAACTTCAGGCCACTGTGGTCGTCCCTGCCCTGCTCGGTCCACCAGGCGGCGCCGCGGGTCGCGATGATCGGGATGTGGGCGAGCGTCTTCACCGAGTTCATCAGCGTCGGCTGGCCGTGCAGGCCGTAGGTGCCGGGGAACGGCGGCTTGTTCCGGGGCTCGCCGCGGTGCCCTTCCATGCACTCGATCAGCGCGGACTCCTCGCCGAGGATGTAGCCGCCCGGCGAGGTGAACACCTCGACGGACAGCCGCCTGCCGGAGCCGCCCGCATCCGGGCCCACCAACCCGATCTCGCGCAGCCACTCGATCTCCCGGCGGATCACCTGCTCCTCGGGGCCGTATTCGTGCCGGATGAACACCCAGCCCTCTTCGGCGCCGACCGCGAGCATGCCGAGCAGCAGGCCCTCCAGGACCAGGTACGGCTGGGTGGCCAGGATCTCCCTGTCCTTGAACGTGCCGGGCTCGGACTCGTCGGCGTTGCAGATCACGTACTTCGGCGTGGCCTCCTGCGCCGCGACCAGGTCCCACTTGCGCCCGGCGGGGAAGCCGGCGCCTCCCATGCCGCGCAGCCCCGCGTCCTTGAGTGCCGCGATGATGTCCGCGGTGTCGAGCACGCCGGCCAGCACGGACCGGACCACGCCGTACCGCTCTTCCGCGCCGCGGTAGGGATCGTTCGGCCATGCCGCCCCGGGGGGACGACTTTCCTGGATGGGGGGCTCCCCGCCCGCAGCCAGCACAGCGGCAGCCGCGTCATCCATCGGGACGGGCGCTTCGTTCACTGTGCACGCGGGGGCGATGTCGCAGCGGCCCAGGCACGAGCCCTCGACCAGCTCCACTTCCGCGTCCTGGCCGTACCGCTCCTTAAGCCGGGCGATTCGCTCGTCGCTGCCGCGCAGCCAGCACGACAGGTCGTGGCACACGCGCAGCTCGACCTTCTTGGGCGGGTCGGTGCGGAAGTGCGGGTAGAACGAGATAAGCCCCTCGATCTCGTACAGCGGCCGGCGAACGTCGCGGGACAGCGCCACCAGTTCCTCGCGGGGCAGCCAGCCGACCCGCGCCTGGATCGCGTTCAGCGCCGGGATCAGGCTCGGACCCGGGAACTTGCCCGCCCGCGCCTCCACGCCGGGAACGCGGACCGGCGCCTTAGCCATTGGAGCGCACGCTGGTGACCGCGGGCTCGTCGGCGTCGACGGGCTCGATGCTGACCGCGCAGAACTTGTACTCGGGGATCTTGCCGACCGGGTCGATCTCGTCGATCGTCAGCAGGTTCGCCGCCGCCTCCCTGAAGTGGAACGGGATGAAACAGTTGCCGCGCTGCTCGCGGTGCGAGACCTTGACCTCAAGCTCGATCGCGCCGCGCCGCGAGCTGACCCGGGCCAGCTCACCGTCGGCGAGGCCAAGCTGAGCGGCGTCGTCAGGGTGGACGAATACCAGCGGCTTGGGCGCGATCGCGTCGAGCGCGTAGGACCTTCTGGTCATCGAGCCGGTGTGCCAGTGCTCGAGCATGCGCCCGGTGTTGAGCACGAACGGGTACTGCTCGTCGGGCAGTTCCTTGGCGGGCAGCCACTCGGCGGGCACCAGGTGGGCGAGCCCGTCGTTCGTGTTGAACTTCTCTGTGAACATCACGACGGTGCCGTCGCTGCGCTCGGGGTCGGGGTTCGGGTAGAGCTTGCCGGTCAGCCCGAGGTTGTCGTAGCTGAGGTTCTTGTAGCTCGCGATGACCGAGACCATCTCCTCGAAGACCTGCCGTGCCGATTCGTAGTGCCAATCGAGGCCGATCCTGTTGGCGATGTCCTGCACGACCTCCCAGTCGACGCGCGCCTGGCCGGGCGTGCCGAGCACCTTGCGCCCTAGCTGCACCCGCCGGTCGGTGTTGGTGTAGCTGCCGTCCTTTTCCAGGTAGGACGACGCCGGCAAGATCACGTCGGCGAACTCGGCGGTTTCCGTGAGGAAGATGTCCTGCACGACGAGGAACTCAAGCGCGGACAGCGCCTTGCGGACCTTGTTGATGTTCGGGTCGGAAAGGAACGGGTTCTCGCCCAGCATGTACATGCCGCGCACTCCGCCCTTCAGCACCGAGCCGATGATCTCTGTAACCGTCAGGCCGCGCTTAGGGTCGAGGTCGGTCGCGCCCCACGCCTGCTCGAACCTGGCCTTGACATTCGGGTCGTCGGCCTTCTGGTAGTCCGGATAGAACATCGGGACCAGGCCCATGTCGGAGGCACCCTGCACGTTGTTCTGCCCGCGCAGCGGGTGCAGCCCCGCGCCGGGCTTGCCGACGTTCCCGGTGATGCCGCACATCGCGATCAGGCAGCGGGCGTTGTCGGTGCCGGTGGTGTGCTGCGAGATGCCCATGCCCCAGAAGATGACGCCCGACCTGGCACCGCCCCAGACGCGGGCGACCCGGCGGATCACGTCGGCGGGCACGCCGGTGATCTGCTCGGCCCGCTCGGGCGGGTAGTTCTCTACCGTTGCCCTCAGTGCCTCGTAGTTCGACGTGCGGCTGGCGATGAACTCCTCGTCGGTCAGGCCGAGCCT
>DATMKQ010000067.1:0-22261 GCA_035571275.1 Trebonia sp. | reverse complement strand
CCTCCCAGGCGACTCCGAGATCGGCGGCGACCCGGCTGATGATCTCCCGCGCGTCGTCGCAGAGGTGACAGCCCGGTCGGCTGAGCAGCGTGACACGGGGCGCTGTCATTCAGTTCCCTCCAGGTCGTTGCCCCTGGTAGGCGGGCTGATCCCAAGCCACGAAGCGGGACCGGGGCACACGGTCATCGGATCCGCCAGAGCGCCCGTAGCCCGGCCCGGCGTACTGGCCCCCGCTCTCGGCGGGCCACCCGGATTCCAGCGAGTGAGGCACCGGGTTGACCCTCGTCTCCTGCGCGGAAGCGGACGGGGCGGGAGCGGTGGCGGGGGCGGCGGGCGCCGGAGTCGCGGCCAGGGCGGCAAGCTTGGCGTATTTCAACCGCAAGTCGATAATGTTAGTTGCAAGCACGCAAGCTTTCCGGTCGGCGACGAACCGCTGGATATGCGGCTGGCGCTCATGACTCTCAAACGCCTCGCGATCCCGGTAAATCTCGTAGATGATGCGCTGCATTGGCGCGTTTGGCACCACGTGGAAAACGTATACGAGCGTATCGGGCTCTGCCGCGCGGACGCCTTCCGCGGCTTGCTCGGCTAGCCGGTCGAATTCCGCCGCCCTGTCTTCGAGAAGCGTGAAAATAGAAAGCCGTCCGTATGGACGCGGTGTACCGGGAGGGGTCCCATTTGCCGACCCGGCCTGACCGGATGGCCGGTATTCGCCGTTGGCTAGATCAGGTCCCCGCGACGACGAGCGCCCGTACTGAGCGGTCGCCGGCGATTCCGGGAATTGCGCATCTGATCGCCCGCCCGCTGTCCTGCCCGCCGGATAAGAACCAGGCACGCGCCCATTGCCGTTCGCATCATGCGCCGCGCCGTTGCCGAACCCGGATCCGCCTGGAGGAGGCTGACCGTAACCCGGATCCGCGTAGCCGCCGGACCATCCGGCGCCGGCATATCCAGGGTCGGCGTATCCACCGCCGACGTAGCCGTAACCGGAACCGGCACCGCCTTGATCGCCGTATCGGGGGTCACCCCCGGTAGTCGGGTAGCCGGTCTCCGCGTAGTCGGCCTCGGCATAACCAGGCTGCTGGTAGCCGGGATCGGCGAAGCCCTGCCCACCGCCGGGGAAAGGCGCGGCGCCGAAGGGCGCGGCGCCGTATCCGGCATCGCCATATCCCGCGGCGGCGGCACCGCCTCGATGGTCGGCCTGCCCGGTCGGCGGCTGGTAGCCGCCCTGACCGATCGCGGGCTGATAGCCGACCTGACCTGCTGGTGGCTGGTAGCCCGTCACCGGCGGCCGGTCACCGCCAGCGGACCGGTCGCTGGCGGACGGCCAGTTTCCGCCAGGCACGGGACCGCCGACCGCCGGGAGGGCGGCCCGGTGCCGGCCGTCACCCTGGCCAGGCTCAGGCCAGCCGCCGCGGTCTTCCGGCCAGGGGTTGCGCCAGCCTTCCTGCGGGTCTCCGCGACCTTCGTCCCACCCATCGTCGCGCCGCCGTCTTCCGCCCATGTCCGCCCCGCCTCCTGATGTAGGCTTCCCGCTCGTCCCATTGTCAGGCAAGCTGTCCGCTGAGGTCGCGTTGTTGGCGACAACGGCGTCACCGAAGCAGGCCCCGCTGAGCACGGCAAATCGACAGAACCCAGCACCACTGGGAACATTTCCGGCCCATGGTCAGCGACCGAGGTCGGCCGGATCGCGAACCGGCCGGCCGAGCTAACGAAATCAAGCGCCGGGCGCGGTACCGCACCCGGCGGGCAACGCAGCGCGTCGCTACTTCTTGTTCCTGCGCTGGATCCGCGTCTTCTTCAGCAGCTTGCGGTGCTTCTTCTTCGCCATACGCTTGCGGCGCTTCTTGATGACTGAGCCCATCAGGCCATCCTTCCTCGGCACAACGGCAGACGGGCACGCCATCACGCTCACCCGGAACGGGAGGCTGGGCACACGCCCGAAATTGAACGACCACGTGAACGCTGGTCGGTCACGCAGTCCCCTAGCGTACCTGCTACGGCACTACGTTGTTACGGCCTGGTCCACCCATTGGCCCGCGGTCGGCCGCGCCGCGCCTGTCGCGCGGGACGCTCGGCCACCAAAATACCCACGTCGGCCTGCCCGCCAGCCCAGCGCCGTACGCTCGGGCGACCGGCGGCGGGAAGCGGGCAAGCCGACGAAGAAACAGAACATTGCCCCCGGTGCTGCGGCGGTTCCGGTCTCCCGCCATACAGCCCCAGCGGCAGCGCTCAGCCCGTGCCTACGAAGGCGGCTCGCAGGTACTGGTTGACCGCTTGTTCAGGTACCCGGAAAGAACGACCTACCCGTATAGCTTCCAGTTCGCCGGAGTGCACCAGCCGATAGACGGTCATCTTAGATACCCGCATGATGGTGGCTACTTCGGCGACGGTAAGGAATCTTACGTCGCTTAGGGGAGTTTCGGTTGCCATCATTGCCCTCTTCCGCGCGAAGCCGAGCACGCCTGACCGGATTCAGCGCACCAGTCACGTACGTATCCCAGGGTAAGTCTCGTACAGAAAAGAGCAAGCCCCCCGAATAGCCTCATTGTTGTTACTTCTCGGCCTCAAGCAGACCGCAGCCCCTTCAGCCCGCCTGCTGATTCTTCGAAAGAAAACGAAAGAAGCACGTCACGGGTGCGCAACCAGCCCATGCGAGGCAAAGACGGCGCTTCGGGTGCGGATGATCGAGCGGTCAACCGGATCGCCCGGATCCATCCCGGATGAAAATGAAACATAGCTAGCCGTCGCACCGTCGGTCATCGTGCGCGGGGCTGTTTCGCCGGTCAGCGATCTGGCCAGTTCACGCCACTTGACGGGCGTCTCGATAACCGGGTCGACCGGCGCGCCCGCCGCGATCGCCAGCAGGTGCGTCCACGTTCTGGGCACCACCTGGACGAGTGCGTAACCGCCGCCTCCCGTGAGCAGCCACTTGCCGTCGCACAATTCGTGCGCCAAGTCGTGCAGCACGACCTGCGCAACCCGTTGCGCGTCGATGCTCAGCTCCAGGTGGGCCAACGGGTCCAGCCGGTGGCTGTCGCAGCCGTGCTGGCTGACAAGCACCGTTGGTTTGAAGGCGCGCAGCAGCGGCGGAACCACCGCGTCGAAGGCGCGCAGCCACCCCGCGTCACCCGTGCCCGCCGGCAGCGCCACGTTGACCGAGTAGCCCACGCCCGCCCCTTCCCCCGTCTCGGTGGGCAGGCCGGTGCCCGGGAACAGCGTGGCGGGGTGCTCGTGCAGGCTGATCGTGAGCACCCGCGGATCGTCGTAGAAGGCAGCCTGCACGCCGTCCCCGTGGTGCACGTCAACGTCGACGTACGCGACACGTTCGGCGCCGGCGGCGAGCAGCCACTTGATCGCGATCGCCGGGTCGTTGTAGACGCAGAACCCGCTGGCGGCGCGGCGCATGGCGTGGTGCAGACCGCCCGCGATGCTCGCCCCGTGCCGCGCCGACCCCGACCAGACGGCCTGGGCTGCCGCCAGCGTCGCGCCCGCTACCAGGGCGGAAGCCTCATGCATGCCCTCGAAGACCGGGTTGTCCGAGGTGCCGAGGCCGAACTCCGCGTTGGGCATGAGCGTCCGGCCCGCCTGCCGCACGGCGGCGATGTAGTCGTCGTCGTGCACCGTCGCCAGCTCGGTGTCGGTAGCGGGATGTGGCACGACCATGGACACCGGCGGCGCCGACAGCACCCCGAGATCGCCGGCCAGCGCCATGGTGAGCACCACCCGCACGGGCGCGAGCGGGTGCCCGGGCCCGAAGTCATACCGCGTCAGCGCGTCGTCCCACGCCACCGCCAGCGAACCGCTCATTCAGGCACCGCCCAGCTCGCGACCGCGATCCCTGGCGGCCTCGATCGCCGCGAGGAACGCCGCGCGCACACCGTGCTTTTCCAGTTCCCTGATCGCGGAAATCGTGGTGCCGCCGGGCGAGGTCACCGCTTCTCGCAGGATCACCGGGTGCTCCCCGGTGTCGCGCAGCATCGTCGCGGCGCCGTAGACCGCCTGCGTGACCATTTCCAGCGCGGTACGGCGCGGCATGCCAAGCAGGATGCCCGCGTCCACCATCGCCTCGACCAGGTAGTACACGTACGCCGGGCCGCTGCCGGACAGCGCCGTCGCCGCGTCCTGCTGCGATTCGGGGATGCGCAGCACCGTGCCGACCGGGCGCAGCAGGTCTTCCGCCGCGGCCAGGTGCCGTTCGCCCGCGAACGAGCCCGCCGAGATCACCGACATGGCCTCGTCGACCAGCACCGGTGTGTTGGACATCACCCGCACCACTGGTACCTCGACGGCCAGGTGCCTCTCGATGAACGACGTCGTGATGCCCGCGGCAACCGAGATCACGAGCTGCGACTCATCGACGAACGGCGCGATCTCACTGAGCATCCGCGCCATGTCCTGCGGCTTGACGGTGATCACCAGCGTGCTGGCGTTCTTTGCCGCCTCTTCCGCGGTGATGACCGGCACGCCGTATTCAGCGCGCAGCTCCTGGGCCCTGGCATCGCGCCGGACCACCGCGGCCACGCCGGACACCGGCCGCCCAGCGCGCAGCAGCCCGGACAGCAACGCCTCGCCCATCTTGCCGGTGCCGAGTATCGCGATCACGACAAGAATCCAATCATCCTCATGATGACGACCCTAGCGACCGCAGGAAGAAGAGCAGGTTCGCCGGGCGCTCGGCCAGCCGCCTGACCAGGTAGCCGTACCAGTCGCCGCCGTACGGCACGTAGACCCGGACGCGAGCACCCGTCTGTGCCAGCCGCCGCTGCTCGTCCGCGCGCACCCCGTACAGCATCTGGTACTCGAAGCTGTCAGGAGAGCGGCGCAGGCCAAGCGACCGGGTGATCGCGATCAGCCGCGGGTCATGGGTGGCGACCATCGGGTATCCGGGGCTCTCGAACAGGATCCGCAGGCACCGCGCGTACGACTTGTCCACGTCGTGCCGGGCCGTGAACGCCTCGGAAAGCGGCTCGGCGTAGGCGCCTTTGCACAGCCGCACGCGCACCCCGGGGACCGCCAGCTCGCGGACGTCGGCCTCGGTGCGGCGCAGCCCGGCCTGGACCACGGTGCCCACTGAGCCGAACCGGATGCGCAGGGAGTTCGCGAGCCGCAGCGCGGCGTCCGTCGTGCGGTGGTCCTCGGCGTCGATGGTCACCGTTGTCCCGGCGTCCTGTGCCGCGACGACGATCCGCTCGATGTGCTCGGCCGCGGTGCGCTCGCCGAGCGCGGTGATCCCGTCCGCGGCGCCGGCCGAGCCGAGCAGCAGCCCGAGGGCAGTCGGCTTCACCGACACCTCGACCGCCCCGTCCTCGGTCAGCCCCTCCGCCGCCAGCTTGCCGAGCAGTTGGGTGTACTGAGTGGCGACGGCGGCCGCCTGTGCCGCGTCGGTGGTGTCCTCGCCCAGGTAATCGAGCGTCACGAGCAGCCCATCCTCGCGCAGCGACCTGGCCACGCGCACCGCGTCGCCGATGCTTTCCCCGGCGACGAACCTGTCGACCACGGCGCGGGTAGCCGGCGTAGCCGTCACGAACCCGCGGATCCGCTCGCTGGCGGCGACCGCCAGCAACGCCCGGCGCAGCAAAACGTCCTCGCTTTCCTGTTGGCAGAAACCAGCCGGCCGTTTCGACCGTTAAATCAGTTTGCGGCCCGCCGGCGGGGGCGGCACGAACTCGCGCCGCAGCGTAACAGTCACGTTGGCGCCCGCGTCGGGCGACACTACCACCTCTTGAGCGGCGGCGATCCCGTCCGCGACCAGCGCGGCCTCAACCGGCACCGTGCGCTTGATCAGCCCGAGCCCGATCGGCCCGAGCTCGAAGTGACGGGCGGCCGAACCCGTAAAGCCGGCCCTCGATTGCTCTTCCGGGGGGGTTCGGGGGGGTCGTCCCCCCCGGAGGAGCAGAGCATCCCTCAGCACAATGTCCGAGCCGTGCGCGGGCAGCCGGTCGGCGGTACCGTCCAGGTGCAGGAAGACCAGCCGCCGGGGCGGGTGGCCGACGTTGTGGATGCGGGCGACGGTCTCCTGGCCGCGGTAGCAGCCCTTGTTCAGGTGCACGGCGGTCTCGATCATGCCGACCTCGTGCGGCAGCGTCTTATGGTCGGTGTCAAGACCCGGCCGGGCCACCCGGCCCGCGATCCGCACCGCTTCGAAGGCCCACATTCCCGCGACCGGGAGCGTCGTACCGATCTTTCCGACCGCACTGCGCGAGACGATCACATCTATCCCGAACGGTCCCGAGGTGACTCCCACGGCCAACCCGTCCGCCTGGATCTGGGCGAGCGCGGGAGAGCCAGCCCCCTCCGTTCCTGACACCAAACCGCCGTCAGCCGGGACCGGACCCGCCAGTGTTTGCACCGCGTATTCAGCAGTGACGTCGGTCACTTCGACGCGCATCATGAACCGCATCGAGTCCAGGTAGGCGACCAGCGCCGGCGCGGTGCCCGGCTCCACGTGCGCCCACACGGCCGAACCGTCGTCGGTCAGCGTCAGGAAGTGCTCCAGGTGGCCCTGCGGGCTGAGGATGAGCGCCTGCGCCGTCTCGCCCGGGGCGAGTCGCTCCAGATGCTGGCTGGTCAGGCTGTGCAGCCAGGTCAGCCGGTCCTGCCCGGCTATCCGCACGACGCCACGGTTGGACCGGTCGACGAGGACCTGACCCTCGGTCATCGCGCGCTGTTCGCGCATCGGGTCGCCGTAGTGCGCGGCGACGCCCTCGTCCGGCCACTGCGCCTCGACGGCGCCCGCGATGTCAAGCATGTGTCTTCCCCCTGCATTCCCTGCAGCGCCCGAACACCGTCAGGTGCGCCACATCGGTCTCGAAACCCTGGCCCTCGTCAAGCGCGACGATCAGCGGCCGGATCGCGTCCGGGCTGACCTGAAGGACCCGGCCGCAGTCCTGGCAGACCAGGTGCACGTGGTCCGCGTCGCTAGCCAGATGGTAGATGGGCGCTCCGTGGTTCAGGTGCGTGTGCCGCACCAGCCCGAGGTTGTCCAGGAGCTCGAGCGTTCGGTAAATCGTCGAAATGTTGACCCCGCTGGCAGTCTCCTGGACGCTGGCCGCGATCTCCTCGGGAGTCGCGTGGTCGAGCTTGGCGACCGCCTCAAGCACAAGCTGCCGCTGCGGGGTCACCCGGTAGCCATGGGACCGCAGCTCCTGATCCCAGGCGCGCCGCAGGTCTTGCTCCATGCTTGTGAGTCTAGTTTCCGCCGGCGCTTCTTGCGCTGCGCTGCGCTCGCCGCGGTCGGGCGGGCGCGGCCTGCGGAAAACCCTCTTGCGTTTCTCCCGGGTCGCCGCGTAGCGTTCAAGATACGCGGAAAGGAGGTGGTCCGAAGTATGCATAGTTATCGGACGAGCGAGGTGGCTGTCAGCTAGCCGCTGCCCCCGCCGAGTGGGCCTGTTAACAGGTCCCGGCCCAGTTGGGCGGCGGCGGGCTAATTTTAGGCATACACCGGCCCCCCGGGCTGACCGGTCTTGTCCAACCGGTCCCGCGAAAGCGTGAGTCGCCCGGGGGTTTTTAATTTTGGTGCTATCCCCGGCTCTACTCGGTCCAGGTCCACTCCAGGCGGGCCCATAGGTGGGGCTGCAGGGGTTGGCCCATGGCGGCCATGTCGTAGGCGTAGGCTAGGTCCTTTTCACCGGGACGGTCGGCGTTGTCTACTAGGCCGTAGAGGCGTTTGCCCGCTGTGACCGGCTTTGCGGTCTCGGTGCGGACTACCGCGTCGGTGGCCATCTCGACCCTCGTGCCGCTCACCTCGCCCAGGTAGATCTCGGATATTCCGGTCGGGTAGGTGATCAGCACCTCAACGCGGTTGTCCGGCTGCGGGCGCCAGAACCCGGCCTCGACCGCCAGCGGAGCGCCCTTGACCCGCTCCCCGTCGGAGTCCGTCTCCAGGCGCCACGACCTGCTCGTGTAGATCAGGTAGGGCTTGCCAATGTGGGTGAACGTCAGTTCCTGGATGAAGTCGAAGGCCTCGATCGTCGGATAGTCGCCCTTGCCTACCCCCTTCCAGCGGCCAAGCAAGAAGCTCAGCGGGGCGATCGCCGGGTGCTCAGTCGGCTCAGTGGTTGTCATGCGGTCCTCCCCTGATCACCTTGACCGCCGTATACCCGGCGGCGATGGCGACCAATGCGTAGGCGAGGATCATGATGGCCGCGCTCAACATCCCGTGCACAGCATGCGAGCCTAGTTCGCCGCGCCCCTCTTGCAGGGCCCGCCGCGCCGCATTGCCCGCTCGCCTCCGGGGAAATTTTCCCGGCATGCGGCTAGGCTTCAAGCGTGGCAGGGAGTCTCGTGATCAAGGTCACGGCCGGCAAGGACGAACCCGAGCGCTGCAACCAGGCGTTCACCGTGGCGGCGGCCGCGGTCGCGAGCGGTGTCACCGTCTCGCTGTGGCTGACCGGCGAATCCGCGTGGTTCGCGCTGCCGGGCCGCGCGGCGGATTTCTCGCTGCCGCACGCGGCGCCGCTTGAGGATCTGCTGACCGCGGTGCTCGCGGCCGGCACGATCACGGTATGCAGCCAGTGCGCCGCCCGGCGGGACATCTCGCCCGACGACGTGATCACCGGGATCCGGATCGCCGGCGCGGCGACGTTCGTCGCCGAGATCATGGCCGACGACACCCAAGCGCTCGTCTACTGACGGCACCTGCCACTGTGGGGCCGGCCGGCGCGGACTCACTGGGCCTACCGGGCGGGCCTACCGGGCGTTGACGGCGGTCAGGCGCTCGTCGCGCAGCCGCAGGGCTAGCTCCTCCGCGCGCTCTGGCAGCGGGGGGAGCGGGCCGACCGCCCAGGACAGCAGCAGGTCGGCCAGCCCTGGGTTGCGGACAAGCGCTGGACCGTGCAGGTAGGTGCCGAGCACCCGGCCGGCGTAGGCGCCCTCGGTGCCGTCCCCGTTGCCGGTCCCGAGCGTTGTCCGGGCAAGCGGGCGGGCCCGCGGGCCGAGCCTGGTGACGCCCTGGTGGTTCTCGAACCCGGTAAGCCGGGGAACGTTCAGCGCCGGGTCCACGTCGGCGACGATCTCGCCGACAGCGCGTTGCTCGCCACGCCCGCTACGGATGTCGAGCAGGCCGAGCCCGGCGACCGGGGTGTCGTCCGCGCCGCCGAACTCCATGCCAACCATCTGGTAGCCGGCGCAGACCGCGAACAGCACCGCTCCCTGGCCCACCGCCTGGTGCAGTCCGCTGTCGGCTTGCAGCCTGCGGGTGGCGAGGGTCTGCGGCAGGTCCTCGCCGCCGCCCATCAGGTAGATGTCGCCGTCCCTGGGTATCGCCTGGTCGGAGTTGACCTCGATGATCTCGACGGGCAGCCCGCGCAGCCGGGCCCGGCGCTCGAGCACCAGGAGGTTACCGCGGTCGCCGTAGGTGCTCAGCAGGTCCGGATAGATCCACACCAGCCGCAGCGGCCTCATTCTGTCCTCCCGAGAACGGCTCGGTACTGCTGAAACGCGGTGTAGTTCGCGAGCACTTCCAGGTGCGGCGCGCCGGCCAGGTCGACCGCCTGGTCGATGTCGTTCACCAGCCGGAAGGGCACCTCGTCGGCCTCGAGCCTGACCGCCAGGTCGAGTCTGCGTTCACCGCCGACGAGCACGGTCCTGCCTCGCAGACGGCGATAGTCGACGTCCCATAGCCACGAGGTGTCCCTGCCGTCGGGTCCCTGCGCGTTGACCGACAGCAGGACGGGCACCGGCGGTGGCGCCAGCACGTCCAGCGCCTCCAGCCATCCGGCGGGGTTCTTCGCCAGCAGCAGCCTGATGTCACAGCCGCGCCGGCTCACCTGCGTGTAGCGGCCCGCCACCGAGGTGACGCCGCGCAGTTCGCGAAGAGCGTGGGCGATGTTCACGCCGAAGGCGTCCGCGACAGCCAGCGCCACCACGGCATTGGACCTGTTGGCCCGGCCCGGCAGCGCCAGGTCCAGCGGGCGGGCCCGGCCGGACGGGTCGATCACCGCGTCGCCGGTGAGCACCCAGCTGACCGGCGGGCGCCGGTTGCCGCACTCGGGGCAGGACCAGTCGTCGCCCGCGCGCTCCAGATGGGCGCCGCAATGCGGACAGCACCACGAGTCGTCCCGCCAGCGCTGCCCCGCCGCGACCCAAGTGACCTGCCGTGACGCGCCGGCCGCCCAGGCGACCAGCGGGTCGTCGGCGTTGGCCACGACCCGGCAGCCGGGAGCGTTGCCCAGCGCCTCCCGCCAGCGGCGCGCAAGCAACCAGATCTCCGCCGCGCGGTCCATTTGGTCACGGCTCAGGTTCAGCAGCACCACCACCCGCGGCGAGGTCGCCTTGACCATGGCCGGGATGTACTTCTCGTCGGTCTCCAGCACGGCCAGCGGCGCGCCGGGCGCGCGGCTGAGCGCGGAGGTCAGGCCCGCCTCCATGTTCGCGCCGTAGATGTTCGAGGCGATCTCCTGGCCGAGCGGCCGCAGCGCCGCCGTGATCAGCCGCGTGGTGGTCGTCTTGCCGTTGGTTCCCGTGACCAGCACGACCCGGCGTCCCTGGGCGAGCAGCGACAGCAGATCGGGCTCGAGTCGCAACCCGATGATGCCGCCGATGACCGATCCGTCACCCTTGCCGGCCAGGCGGGACACGGTGGCGGCGGCACCGCCGACCGTGGTCGCGAGCCTCGCGCGCATCGGCAGCCTGGAACGGTGGTTGTTCTCCTCCATCGCGGCCGATGCTATCTGGTCACCGCCCGTCTCATGACCCGGTCAGCGCTTGCGCCAGTCCAGGCGTGCGGACGGCGGTCCCAGGTTGGGCTGCGGCCGGCTCGGCCCGGCCGGTGCGGCGCCGTCCGGTGCGGGCTGCTCCTCCGGCGCGGACGCCCGGAACGTACCCGCTTCGGCCAGCGGGGTCATCGTCGCGGCCGTCAGGCTGCCGATCGCCGGGTTGGCGTCGGCGAGGAACACGGTGCGTCCCGCCACGCTCGGATAGCTCACGATCATCGCGGTGGGCGGCAGCCGCTGCAGTTCGCTGGCTTCGACGACGAACTCCCTGGACCGCTGGAGGGACTGTGCGAGCGACTCGTTGTCACCGGCGGCGAGCGAGGTCGATACACCCCACGCCGAGCTGGTGCTGATCCCCGCGGTCAGCGACTCGGAATCGCTGATCCCGCGTGATGTGCTCTTTTCACTCGACGAGGTCCTGCTGACGTCAGCCAGCGGCAGGAAACTGCTGCCCGCGGAACGGGCGCGGGAGCGGCCGCGGCCCCGGGACACCGATTCGGTGCCGGACCGTGATGCGGCGATCGAGGCGGATTCGCCGACGGTGCCGGTGTATGAGACTCCGGTCGTGTCCGTCACCGAGGTCCCGATCGTCTCGGTTAGCTGGGAGAGCACGAAACGGTGCTCGGTCCCGATCTGCTCGCTCGCCGCCTTCGCGTCCTCGGCATTGCCTAGTCGCATGAAGGCCACCGCGGCGTTCCCCCGGCCGATCCGCTGCCGCACCTGCGGCGGTATCGACCGGTATCCGAGCACCAGTCCCGACCTGGCGGTCTCGCAGGCATCGGTGAGCCGGTCGAGCACGTCGTCGCGCAGCCGTTCCGCGCCGAACAGGAACAGGGTGTGCTGCCACGCTCGCCCGGGCGGCGCCTGGCTGAGCAGATGAGTCAACGCGGTGATCACGAAGCTGCCCAGTATCTTCGCCGACAGCACGCCGACGCGCTTGTCCAGCGCGACCACGCGCAGCCTGCTACGCGCCAGCCCGCCGGGCTCTTGACCCGTGCCGACCAGCTTGCGCAGCTGTGACTCGATACCCAGTGCCCGCTCGAGCACCACCCGGTCGCTTGCTCCCTGTCCGAACAGCGTGCCGATCTGGCCGGCTTCCTGCTCGGTGAGCAGGCCCGCGGAGATGTCTGTTCGCACGTCGCCCACTTGGCCGAGCGCGCGCAGCCCGGCGGCCAGCCTGGCGACCGAGACGCCGTCGCCGCGATCGAGGACGCCCATGACCCGCTCGATGATCGAACTGTCGACCGCGAGCGATGACGGCGCGCCCTTGTCCTCGGCGACGCTGACCGCGAGCGCGAGGACGTCGGCGAGCTCGTCAGGGCCGAGTGAGGCGGTGAGGTCAAGCCGGGGCAGGTCGTGCGGCAGCACCCAGACCGCCGGGTTCAGATCGGACCGGACGCCCTGGGCGGCCTGGGCGGACGCCAGACCACGGGCGACGGCGACCAAGTCAGCGGCTATCGCGCCGCCGGACAGGTCCACGACGGTCACCTCACCGCCCGCGGCAAGCCGGTGGGCCGCGACCATGGTGACGAGCGCCGACCAGCCCGCCAGCGTTCCGCCGGCGACGTCCACCCGGTCCATCCCCGCCGGCAACGACGCCGCGAACCAGCGTTTCTGGTTGTCGTAGGCGAACCGGTGCCGCTGCCACTCGCTGACCTGCCGGGCGTGCTCGGCCTGCCACGCGAACAGGCGGCTTTCCTGGTCCGCGCGGAACTGCTCCACGCGATGCCGTTCGGCCGCGACGCGAACGCCGAGCGCGCGCTTGCCCTGCCAGATCGCGTAGCCGCTCAGCCCGCCGGCCAGCAGGCACGCGGCGATGGCCGGGGCGGCGATCACGACGGGCACCCAGCCGCCGACGACCGTGATGAGCAGGGCGAGGACGACGGCGACGGCGACCGCGGTGCCGATCCTCAGCGGCCTGCTGATCAAGTTCTCTTCCCGTTGCTGCGCCGCAAGCCAGGTGGCGGACAGCTGTTCTCGTTCGGGCGGCACCGGCCGCCGAGGCGGCGGGCCAGGATCCGGGTGCGGGGTCGCGTACTGCCAGCCCAGGTAGAGCCGGTCAGCGGGCGGACGGGGCAGCCCGGGCGGCGGCGTCATGGCTCCTATTCTCTTCCCTGTCGACTGAAACCAGCGGATCTTCCTCGTTATCGGAAAGCAACCGGTCTCCCCGCGGCAGTCGCGCGGGGACAGCCAGCGCTGGCCACACGAGCCGGTTTCGCGGCGAGTTGACCGCGAGCACGAACTCAGCCGCAGCTAGCGACAGCAGTGCCCGCGCCGGTACCGCAGGCCGCGGGATGAATTGCTGTCCGGCGGCTGTGGCGTCCGGCACCAGCCTCGCACCCGTGCGAGCCGCCAGGCTGGCTGCCGCCGTCTCGTCGGTCAGCCGGTGCACGATCACAGCGTTCATCGTGGCAGCCAGGTCCGCGGCGGCCGGGGAGGCCGAAGTCAGGAGCACTGGCAGCCCGGCGGTCGCTCCGCTGGCCACGAGCCGAGCCAGGGTTTCCGGCGGAAGACTGTCGCAACCGCAAAGCCAGCAGAGTCCGTCACCGTCGACGCCTATCTCGCGCAGGTCCTCCCCGACGGCGGTGATGTCGGCGCATATCAGGCGGGCAACGGCGGGATCATCGACGCGGAACAGCGCGGCGGAGCGTTCCCTGACCACTCGCGCGAGGTCGGCCCCCTGACTGCCTGGGCACAGCCAGCGGCCGGCGGCCGACCCGCGGACCGCGGCCAGCTTGCCCGCAGCGGAGTGCAACGCGGTCGGAGCCTCCTGCGCCGTTCGCGCGGACGTCGCGGCGAGGCCCGCGAGCAGGTCCCGGCGCCCTTCAGTCCCCGGCACCAGCGCGAACCGCGCCTGGAAGGCCTGCGGATTGAGCAGGTGCGCCACGTCGTCGAGAATCGCGGTCCTCGGATCGGCCGGTACCGCGTCGATCAGTTCGTAAACCGCGCGCAGGTAGGCTGCCGCACTCCCGGCGGACCCGTCGGCGGACCCGTCGGCCGCACCGTCCATGCCGAGCAGCGCCAGCGTCATGGCCAGCCGCCGGTCAGGGCCAGCCTGCCGAAACGGCTCGTAACAGCCGTCCGGGGCGCTTCCCTCGTGACGGAAATCAGCCGGTCCGAACGCCCACAGTGGTGTACCGGTCGCGGCACACGCGGCGGCCAGCGCACGCGCTATGCCCGCGTTCCCGCTCATGTCGAGCGCTATCACCGGCTTACGACGGCGCAGCGCGGAATGCACGACCTGAAGGCCCGTCAGCGTGACGGCCTCCGCCTCCGCACCGGTGACGAGGACTCCGCCGGATGCTTCCGGCCAGCTCAGCACCACCCGCGCACCCGTCGCTCGCGCGACCCCGAGGCAGCAGCCGTCCCTGGTAAGTACGCCTCCGGCGCCGATCGCGCGGCCGTTGAGAGCGGTTCTGACCGCGGCGAACGCACCAGGCCGGGGAGAAGGTACCTCCCACTCGTTGGTGTGCACCCAGTCCAGCCAGCCGACCAGCGCGGCCTCGGCGGAGGCCGCGATGAGCGCCAAGGGGGCTTGTCGCGGCAGCCAGTTCCCCGCGCCGGCGAATGCGCTTCCCGGGTGCAGGAGGTGGCTCAACGATCGTCCGCCCTGGCTCAGGTACGCCATGAGCTGGGCTGGCCCGGCCGTGAACCCGGTGGCCGCCGCCCGCGGCCCGATCGCCAGCGTCCAGACCGCGCCGGCCAGCGCGGGCACCGCCAGCCACCACAGCCGCCACCTGCTGGCCTTGCCCACACCAATGAAAGCGACGGCGAGAACGAGGGTCAGCTGCGCGAACAGCAGGTGCACCAGCAGCACGAGCACCGCGCAGGCCGCGATAGCCTCCCCGCGACGGGGGAGCTGTGTCGGAATCAGGTGACGGGCACGTCGTGGCATCGAGCCCGTCCCTGGCACCACCTCAGCCGGCATCCACTTTAGGTTGCCAGTAAGACACCGTAAGTGTCCAGAGACTGTCATAACGGGGCAAGACGAACTTGCCCCTCAAGTCCCGCCGGCCGGCTCGCCTCCCGGCAGGGAACCGCCGATCTCCACGACCACCCGGAACTGATCTGGCTTCAAAATGACCACTGTCAGACCGACCGGTGTGCTCGTCGCCGGATCGTCGAACCTGATCGTCACGGAGATTGCGGGCTGGCCGGGAACCAGCCGCAGGCTCCGTGCCACGGACGGCTGCGGCGGCGCCAGTTCGAGATCGACCGCCCGTGCGCAGGCCCGGTTGGATTGCGGGGTCCGCGCCGCGATCGAGCGGAGCGTCACTTCGAAGGATTCCAGGTCCTGGCCGACCATCTTGTCGGCCACGGCCTCCGGCACGTAAGCGGTCGAGATCGCGACGGGTTCGGCGCCAGCCGCCCACACGCACCGGACGATCCGCACCGGCGCATCCCCCTCGACGCCGAGCGCCCAGGCCACGTCCTGCGGAGCGGCGCGCTGTGACACATGCCTGGCCTGACAGGCGATCTCGCCGCCCATCGGATCGAGCCGGGTGCTGAGACCGCCGATCCCTTCCACTGGGATCAGGTATTCCGCCGGGCTGGCCCGGTAGAGCTGCCCGTCAGGCAATCTGCGGATGAGAGAACGACGGGTCAGTTCGCCGATCGCGGTGTCGATTTCCGCGACGCTCACGTTGTACCGCCGGGCGAGCGCGCTGCGCCTGGGCAGCCGCCATCCGGGCTCGCGGTGCACCAAGGCGGCCGCGATCCGGTCCGCGAGGACACTGGCGGCGACCCGCTGCGTCGGTATCTCGGTGTCCACCTCGACGAGCTTTCGCGGGCTGCTCGCACCCGGCGCGCTAGGTCCTCCGCCCTGACCAGGCACGTCGGCCAGATTCCTTCCACGTGGCGCGGCCGTACCGGGCACGGGACCACCCCGTGCTGGCACCTGATCGCTGCTCCCCCCGGAGCCAGAAGTCATCCCGCATATCGTCCATGACTGACCGCCAGGCCGACAGCGTAAGCGCCGACCCGCCAGGCCGACCCAGCGCACCACATGCCGCCCGTGCCTCCCGCCTGCTCAAGGATGGCGTGGCCATCACAGAAAAGGTCGCACTTGTCCGGCATATACCTTGTACTAGCGGGTACCCGACCGAAACAAATGGCAAAATCTCGCTTGTCCACGCCCATTGATATTCACCTTTGATGAACAACAGTTGAATGGGAAAGGACTAAAGGGTGTCCTTCTTCATGTCATGTAGGTGAACAAGGACCCGGTGCCCTAATTGGCACCATAAGGGCGGTGCGCGCACATCGGAGCCGGCGTTATGATCCTGCGGGGAACGGGACGGTCGCGGGCCGTCGTGGCCACGAGACCTTAGTCACAGCTCTGCCGGCGCCCGTTTGGCCCATGAGAAGCCCGTTTTATGCTGATCGGGTGCCGGAAGACACCAGAAGTTAGCTTTCTAGACGCCTACCGTTCACTTTCGATTCACAGATAAGCCCCGTCGGCCTCGGGAGACTGTAGATACCAGGCACCCCGGTTTGCACGGACCCCGGTCATCCGGGTTACCCTCGCCGGCGGAAACGGTAGATATCCACCAAGGAGAATCCAGATATGCGAATTCGAGGCGGAAAGCAGCTCACGGCGGGCGGCGCCGTCGCGGTGGCGGCTGTGGCCCTAGCGGCATGTTCCTCGTCACCATCCACGACGACGCCAGCGTCCGGCGGCACCACCTCGGCGCCAGCCACGTCGTCGACGGCGACCAGCGCGGCGGTCAGCGGCACGCTCAACGGCGCCGGGTCGTCGTTCCAGAACACCTACCAGGAGTCCGCCATCCAGGCGTTCAAGTCCGTCCAGTCGGGCATGACGGTCAACTACAACAGCGTCGGCTCGGGTACCGGGCGCACGGACCTGTCCAGTAATGTCGTCCAGTTCGCCGGCTCCGACTCGCCCATCCCCTCCACGGAGACGGCGGACTTCAAGGGCAAGACGGTGCTGTACTTCCCGGTCGTGATCGGCCCGATCACGATCTCGTACAACCTGACGGGCGTCAGCGGCCTCAAGCTCGACGCGTCGGTCCTCGCGCAGATCTTCTCTGGCAAGATCACGAACTGGAGCAACTCGGCGATCAAGTCGCTGAACCCGGGCGTGAACCTGCCCAGCGAGGCGATCACCCCCGCCGTCCGCTCGGACTCGTCGGGTACGACACAGAACTTCGCCCTGTTCCTGCAGACGGCCGCGCCGAGCGACTGGTCGCTGGGTGACAGCTCGACGGTCAAGTGGCCCTCCAACGCCCGCGCCGGCGCCCAGAACACCGGTGTGGCGCAGATCATCAAGTCCACCCCCGGCGCCATCGGGTACGTGGACTACGCGGACGCCAAGGCCTCGGGCCTGAACTACGCGTCCATCGAGAACAAGTCCGGCAACTTCGTCGCCCCCTCGACGACCGCGGCTTCGGCCTCGGCCGCGGGCGTTACGGTCGCCTCGAACCTTACGTTCCACGCGGTCTGGGGATCCGGCGCGCAGGCCTACCCGATCACCTACCAGTCCTGGGTGCTGGTCTACGAGATGCAGCCGAACGCCAACGACGTCGCGATGCTCAAGGCCTACATCGGCTACCTGATCGGTGACGGCCAGAGCCTGCTCCCCTCACTGGGCTACGCGCCGCTGCCCTCGAACATCGACTCGATGGCCAAGGCGCAGCTCAACCAGATAACCTCGTAACGATGAGTTTTCTGATGCGGAAAGACAACATCGGTCCGTCATCATGAGCGTGGAAACGCGGGCGGATTCGGCCATCCCGGCCGAGTCCGCCCATCCCTTGAAGCACAGTCGGCCGCTCGGCGACCGGCTGTTCGCCGCCCTTGCGCTCGCGGCCGGACTGCTGGTGCTGGTGATCCTCGTACTGATCGCCGTCTCCACAAGCCAGCAGGCCTCGTCATGGTTCAGTGCCGAGGGCCTGAAGATCTTCTCGGACAACTGGAACCCTGGGGCCAACGACTACGGCGTCCTGGCGTTCATCTACGGCACGGCCATCACGGCGGTGATAGCTGTCGTCATCGCCGTGCCGGTCAGCATCGGCATCGCGCTGCTGCTGACCGAGGTGGTACCACGCCGCCGGTCCGCGCCGATCGTGTACGTGGTCGACCTCCTGGCGGTGGTTCCCTCCGTGGTCTGGGGCCTGTGGGGGATCCTCGTGTTCGCGCCCTGGGTCCAGCACATCTACAACTCGATAGCCTCTGGCGTCAACGGCATCTGGGTGCTCGGCTTCCTGTTCGGCGGGCAGAACATCAGCGGTGCATCGTTCTTCACCGCCGGCCTCATCCTGGCCTTCATGATCACGCCGATCGTGACCTCGCTCTCGCGCGAGGTGATCGCGACGACGCCGTCCATCGACAAGCAGGGCGCGTACGCGCTCGGCGCTACCCGGTGGGAGATGATCCGCGGTGTCGTCTGGCCGCACAGCCAGGGCGGGGTCGTCGGGGCCATACTGCTGGGTGTGGGCCGGGCCATGGGCGAGACAATCGCCGCGGCGCTGGTGATCGGCTCGTCGCCCACCATTACCTCTCACCTGTTCGCACCCGGTTACGACATGCCAGCGGGCATCGCGAACTTGTTCGGCGAGTCAAGCGGCATTTTCCGTGCGTCGCTGATGGGTATGGGTGTGCTCCTGTTCGTCATCACGATCGTCATCAACGTCCTCGCCCGCGGAGTCGTCGAACGCTCCGCCCGACGCTCACGGGGTGCCTGATGGCCGTTACCGCTCAAGCGCCGGGCGGGCCGCAGAATATCGACCTGCGAGAGCCACCTTCCTGGCGGCGCACCAAGAACCGGCTCATGACCGTCCTCATGGTGCTCGCGTTCGTGATCACCATCGTCCCCCTTGGGTTCGTCCTCGTGACGGTGATCGCCAAGGGCGCCTCGGTCATCAGCTGGCAGTTCCTGACCAGTGGGATCCCGCCGAACGTGCTGCCCGCGAATGTGGGCGGCATGGGGCCGGCGATCGTCGGGACGCTTGAGATCACCGCCCTCGCCACGGTCATCTCGGTGCCGCTCGGCGTACTCGGCGCGATCTACATCAACGAATACGGCGGCAAGGGAATCCTGGCGCGGATCGTCCGGTTCATGTCCGACGTCATGACCGGCGTCCCGTCGATCATCATGGGCCTGTTCATCTTCACGCTCTGGACCCTGCACTTCCAGTACTCGGGGCTGGGCGGTGCGCTCGCGCTGGCCTGCCTCATGCTGCCGATCATCATCCGCTCCAGCGAGGAGATGCTGAAGCTGGTGCCGGATGCGCTGCGGCAGGGTAGCTACGCCCTCGGCGCCAGCAAGGCCCGCGTGACGGTGACGGTTGTCCTGCCGGCCGCGATTGGCGGCATCGTCAGTGGCGCGCTGCTCGCGGTCGCCCGCGCCGCGGGCGAAACCGCGCCGCTGCTGTTCGTGATCGGCATCGTCACCTCGGTGAACAAGAATGTGTTCAGCGGCCCGACCACATCGCTGCCCAGTCAGATATTCCAGAACGCCACACAGCCGTACACGGGCGCTCAGGCCCGCGGCTGGGGGGCGGCGCTCACGCTGGTCGTCATCGCGTTCATCTTCATGATCACCGCCCGCCTTGTCACCGCCCGGTTCGCCAAGTACTCGAGCTAGGAACAGCCATGGAAGAGTCTCAGCAGGACGTTGTCACCAAGGCCGAGCGAATGGCAGGCACCGAGCCGCTCATCAGGCAGCCGGCGGTAGCAGCCGGCACCGGCAACGTCATCTTCGACGTGCGGGACATGGCGGTCTATTACGGCGCGTTCAAGGCCGTGACTGACGTCACGATGCCGATCTACGAGAATGAGATCACGGCGTTCATCGGCTCGTCAGGAAGCGGCAAGTCCACGGTGCTGCGGGCGTTCAACCGGATGAACGACCTCATCCCCGGCGCCCGGGTGGAAGGCGAGATGTACTACCGAGGCGCCACGCTGTACGGCAAGGACGTCTCCCCGATCGCGGTGCGCCGGCGCATCGGCATGGTCTTTCAGAAGCCCAACCCGTTCCCGAAGTCGATCTACGACAACGTGGCGTACGGACCGCGCATCAACGGCGAGCGCAACAAGAAGAAGCTGGATGAGATCGTGGAGCGCTCGCTGCGCGCTGCCGCGCTGTGGGACGAGGTGAAGAACCGGCTGAAAATGTCGGGCTTGGCGCTGTCCGGCGGCCAGGCGCAGCGGCTGTGCATCGCGCGGACCATCGCCGTCGAGCCCGACGTGGTGCTGATGGACGAGCCCGCCTCGGCCCTCGACCCGATCTCGACCGGCGCCATCGAGGACCTGATGCGCGAGCTCAAGTCCCGGTACACGATCGTCATCGTCACCCACAACATGCAGCAGGCCACCCGCGTCAGCGACCGCACCGCGTTCTTCTACGTGCTGACGGACAGCAAGAGCGACACCCGCACAGGCGTGCTCGTCGAGTACGGGCCGACCAAGCAGATCTTCGAAGACCCGCGCGACCCCCGCACCCAAGCTTACGTCACCGGCCGGATGGGATAAGTAAGCCGCTCAGATCCCGTCCGGCAGCCCGGCGGATCCCGCCAGGTACACCACCCGCCGGGAGACGTTGACCGCGTGCGCCCCGAGGCGCTCGAAGTCGCGTGCCGCCAGCGTCATCTCCATCGTCACGGGCACCGCCATCTGCCCGGACGCGAGCTCGGCGATCAGGCTCGCATGGAGTTCGTCCATGTCCTCGTCCCGCTCACCGAGCGCGATCGCGGCGGACCGGTCGCGCTGGTACCAGGAATCGGCCGCCTGCCGCCACATCTCGGAGGCGAGGGTGCCCATGCGCTCGACGAGCCCGCGGGTTCGCGCCGTGAGGTCGTTGCTGAGAATGTGGGCGGCCCTGGTCGCGATCTGCATGACGAGGTCGTGGGAGCGCTCGAGCTCGGGCACGATGCGCAGCACCGAGAGCAGGAAGCGCAGATCCGAGGCCACCGGCGCCTGCAGCAGGATCTCCCTGTTGACCAGTTCTTCGACCTCGGGGTAGAGGGCGTTCATGGTCTGCTCGCGCTCGGCGAGCTGCCCGAGTGCCTCGGTGTCGCCGGTAAGCAGCGCGTCTGTCGCCTTCGGCAGGTCCTCGGCGACCATCGCGAACAATTCGATGACCTTGGCCTCGATGGCCTCGAGCTCACGCCCGAATTCCTGTCGGTGCTCGACCATGGCTCAAGCCTAGCCTGGTACGACGCCGGGTGCCGGCACGTCACGTGCCGGCACCCGGCGTCGTGGTGACCTTAGCCGCCTAGACCAGGACTTCCACCCTGGTGATCTGGCCGATGTCCGCGGAGACGGTGCGCTCGGCGCGCACTCCGCCCGGTGCGAGCACGCGCAGCGTCCACTCGCCAGGCGCGGCGAAGAACCGGAAGCCACCGTCCTCGCCGAGCGGCACCTCGGCGACGAACTCGTCACCGGTACCGAGCAGCCGGGCGTAGCCCGAGCGGACCGGCGTGCCGTCGCTCAGCACTCGGCCCTCGACGATCGCCTCCTTGCCCGCGGCGTCCTTGGTCACGGTCACTCCCCCAGCGGGGGCCCCGCAGCCGCTCCCTGCTGGCTCGGGGGGACGACCCCCCGAAGCCCCCCGCGAATCTGAGCTCACCTTGCGTCTCCCAACTCGATCGGCACGCCCACGAGCGAGCCGTACTCGGTCCACGATCCGTCGTAGTTCTTCACGTTCGGCAGGCCCAGGATCTCGTGCAGCACGAACCAGGTGTGCGCCGAGCGCTCCCCGATACGGCAGTACGCGATCGTGTCCTTGCCGAAGTCGAGGCCCGCCTCGCCCTTGTAGAGCGTCTCGAGCTCGTCGTCTGACCTGAACGTACCGTCGTCGTTGGCGGCCTTGGACCACGGCACGTTGCGCGCGGTCGGGATGTGCCCGCCGCGCTGCGCCTGCTCCTGCGGCAGGTGAGCCGGCGCGAGCAGGCGGCCGGCGAACTCGTCCGGGGAACGGACGTCGACGAGGTTCCGCTTGCCGATCGCGGCGAGCACCTCATCGCGCAGTGCGCGCAGCGAGGCGTCCTGCTCCGTCGCGGTGTAGCTGGTCTTCTCGCGGGCCGGGACGTCGGTGGTCAGCTCGCGCGAGTCTAGTTCCCACTTCTTCCTGCCGCCGTCGAGCAGCAGCACGTTCTGGTGACCGTACAGCTTGAAGTACCAGTACGCGTACGCGGCGAACCAGTTGTTGTTCCCGCCGTACAGCACGACGGTGTCATCGTTCGAGATGCCGCGCTCGGACAGCAGCGCCTCGAAACCGGCCTTGTCCACGAAGTCGCGGCGGACCGGGTCCTGCAGATCCTTCTTCCAGTCAATCTTGATCGCGCCCGGGATGTGGCCCCGGTCGTAGGCGCTGGTGTCCTCGTCGACCTCGACGAGGGCGATCCCAGGCTCACCGATGCGGGCCTCGACCCAGTCGGCGTCGACTAGGACGTCGGAACGGCTCATGTCGTGGAAACTCCTTCTCTTGTTGGCGCAAGCTTGTGCGGCACGCCTCAGTCGGCGAGCCGGATCCGTTGGATGAGTAGGTACATCTGGCAGCCGAGGCACAGGTCGAATGCCGCGTT
>DATMKQ010000066.1:0-7410 GCA_035571275.1 Trebonia sp. | reverse complement strand
CAGACGGGTGGGTGGGGTCGGACGCGGAGCCAGCCGCGGAGTCGCCCGCGGAGTCGCCGGCGGCGGGCCCGATCGTCGTCGCCGGGACAACCGCCGGACGGCCCCTCGTGCGCAGCTTGGTGATCAGTTCCCCCCCGGACGGGATGATGCCGCGCGGCATGAGGAGCACGACGACGAGGAAAATCGCGCCCAGCAGGATCTCGCTCAGGTCGCCGCCGCTGAACTGGGGCTGGGTATTGAGCCAGAGCGTCAGCGGTTCGATGATGAGCGCGCCGAGCACGGGGCCCGCGACCGAGCCGTAGCCGCCGAGGAACACCATCAGCACGATCGTCAAGTCGAACAGCGGATCGAAGCCGGTTTGCGGCTCGACCTGGTTGATGTAGAAGAACCAGACGGCGCCGATCATGGCCGTGATCGCGCCGGAGATGACGAACGCGGAGAGCTTGACCCGCATGGCCCTGACGCCGAGCCCGCGCGCGCGGTCCTCGTCGTCCCTGATCGCCCGCAACTGCAGGCCGAACCGGGACCGTCTGACGAGCCACGCGATCGCGACCGTCCCGGCGGCGTAACCGAGCGCGATGTAGTAGAAGGGCGTGTTGTAGGTCGACGCCGGCCAGGTCAGGAACGGCGAGCTCAGCCCGCTCGACCCGCCGGTGAAGGAGAAGTTGAACGCCATGAGCTGGAAGATGAAGAAGACGGCGATGGTGATCACGATGAACGTGTGCCGCCGCACTCGCAGCGCGATTAGTCCGAACGGCACGGCGATGATGGCCCCGACGGCCCCGCAGAGCGGCAGCAGGGCGAAGACCGTGGTGCCGGTGAGGTGCCAGTCCCGCGCCGCGATGCCCATCGCGTAGGCGCCGCTGCCGTAGAACACCGCCTGGCCGAGGGATATGTAGCCGGTGTTGCCGGAAAAGATGTTCCACGCGCTGGCGACGGTCACGTAGATCAGCGCGAAGACGCCGTAGTTCGTGATCGCGGGGTTCGTGTAGACCTGCGGGAAGGCGATCACGATCGCGGCGAGTACGGCCAGCCCGCCGAGCTTGCTCGCGAGTCCGCGGTTCACTGTTCGCGGGCTCACTGTTCGCGGGCTCACTGGGCGCGTACCTCCTTACGGCCGAAGAACCCGGTCGGGCGGATCAGCAGGACCAGGACGAGCGCCGCGTAGAAGACGACGATGGCCCAGGTCGGGTACCAGACGGTCACAACCGACTCCAGGGTGATCATGAAGACGGACGCGGCGAGCGCGCCGCCGACGCTGCCGAGACCGCCCAGGATGATGATCGCCAGCAGCCGCGAGATCAGGTCGTAGCCGCTGTTGGCGTTGAACGCGTTGGTCGCGCCGAAGAACATGCCGCCGACCGCGGTCACCGCGACGCCGATGCCGAACGTCAGCGCCGCCACCCGGTTGACGTCGATGCCGACGAGCCGGGCCGCCGTCTCGTCCTGCATGATCGCCCGCACGCTGCGCCCGAAGCGGGTCCGGTAGAGCAGCGCGTAGATCGCCACGACGAGCACGACCGCGAGGATGAACCCGTAGATGAAGATCCACGGAAGGTAGAAGCCGAACACGTGCACGCTCGTCGACGTGTACGACGCGTTCAGCGTCACGTTGTTGGCGCCGTAGACCTTATAAAGGATGCCCTCAACGATCAGCGCCACGGCGTAAGTGACCAGCAGCGTCATCGACGTTCGCTCGGTGCCGCGCAGCCGCCTGATGAACGCCCAGTGGATCACCACGCCGATGACGAACATCGCGGGCACCGTGATCAGCAGCCCGACGAACAGGTCGATGTGCGCCTTCGTGGACAGCGAGTAGCTGAGGTAAGCGCCCAGGATGACCAGGACACCCTGGGCGATGTTGATGATGTCGAGCACGCCGAAGATCAGGGTCAGGCCGACGGCCATCAGGGCGTACACACCCCCGACGAGAATGCCGTCAACGATCGCCTGCGTTATCTCCCGCGTCATGAACACTCCGTCCTGGTCGGATAAACGTCCCTGAATGCGGGACTGAATCGCCGGTCGCGTCAGCTGGTCCAGGCCGGCTTGGTGCCGATGATCGCGACGGACCCAGAGGAACCCGCCGGGAGAACCTGCTGGAAGTCGGTGCCGGTCTTGTTCCACTGGAAGATGAAGGCCGCCGCGAGGCCGTTCTCCCCGAGGGAGTCGAACTTCACCGAGCCCTGGACGGTGGTCAGCGTGACGCCGCTGTGCAGGTAGGAGATGATCTTCTGGTTGTCCGTACCGCCAGTCGCGGTGATCGCCTGGTCTATCACCTGGCCGACCGAGTAGGCCTCGGCCACGTCCGCGTTGACGCCGGAGGCGTTGCCGCCGTACTGCGCCACGTACTCGGAGACCATCTTCTGGCTCGCCGCGTCGGCGTAACCGGGGTACCAGCCGTTGGGCACCATCATGCCGGCGGCGTTGCCCGCTCCGACCGCGGAGATGAACGAAGCGCCCTGATCCGGGCCAGCCGCGGCGACGAACAGCTTCGGCGTGTAGTGCTGCTGCTCGAACGCCTTCATGAACGCCTGGACGGTCGGCACATCGGTGGAGCCGAGCACCACGATGTCGGGGTTCTTCGCCGCCACCTGGTCCGCCGGCGCCGTGTAGTCAGAGACCTCCTCGGGGAAGATGTTCGAGTACACCGTCTTGACGCCGAGTGCCTGCAGCTTCTGCTGCGCCAGCTGCACCGGCGGGTCGGCGAACGGGTCCTGGGCCATCGGGTAGGCCGCGGTCAGCGCGTCCCGCTGGCTGGCCGGCAGGCTCGCGATGTAGTTCACGAACGGCACCAGCTCGTCCGCGACCGGCAGGCTCACGTCGAACGTGTTGTGGTCGGCCTCGTTGGAGGGTGCGTCGAAGACGGTTGGCGCGCCTCCGGCGCCCTCGACGAACGCGTAGCCGTTGCGGGCCGCCACCTGCGCCGCCGGGGTCGTCAGCAGCGACGAAAACGGCCCGAACGTGAGGTCGACGTGGTCGGTGCTGATCAGCGTTTCGTAGTTGGTCACGACCTGGTTCGGCGAGCTGGCGTCGTTCAGGATCGTCAGGACGACCTTCCGGCCGAGGATGCCGCCGGCGGCGTTCACGTCCTTGGCCCAGAGCTTGTAGCCGGCGTCGAACGCCTGGCCGTCGACCGAGTTGTCGCCGGTGAGGGAAAGCGATGCGCCAATGGTGATCGGCGTCGACGACGCCGAGGCCGAGGTGCTCGGGCTCGAGCTCGCGCTCGCGCTCGGGCTGGTGGTTGAACTGCTGCTACTACCGTTATTGCTGCTGCAGGCGGCCAGAACGCTGACCGAGAGCACCGCGACGGCGCTCAGGGCGAAGGCGTTCCGGGAGAACCAGGAGGGGTTACCGCTCAACGCCTGGTTCCTCCTTCCTCGATCAGGATTGTTCGGGGTCGAGCCCGTCGGACACATCGGCGTGCTCACTTTCGAGGGAAATACCAGCCGAATCCGCCTCTTGCTGGATGAAAGCGGCGAAATCGACCTCACCGTAGCCCCGGCCGACCAGTCCCTGAATGAGCTGGTGAACGACCGCGGCCACGGGCATCGGAACCTCGCGCTCCCGCGCGGCGGCAAGGCCGAGATCAAAATCCTTGCGGAGCAGCTTCGAGGTAAAGGTCGGCTCAAAATCCAGGTTCACGTACGCGGGTGTCTTGTAGCGGGTGAACTGCGAGCCTACAACGCTTTTGTTCAAGCACGCCAGGAAAGCCTCCCGACTGATGCCGCTGGCCTGCGCCAACATGGTGATTTCCGCCATCGACGCGGCGATGACGCCGAGGAACAGGTTGTGGCACAGCTTCACGATCCGCGCCAGTTCTCCTTCACCGACGTAGGTCACCCCGGCCCCGAGCATGTCCAGGTAGGGCGACGCGGTCTCGAACGCGTCGCGCGGACCTGAAACGGCCGCGGTCATCTTACCCACCTCAACGACCTTGGGGTTTCCCATGACCGGCGCCGCGAGCAGCGCGGTACCGCGCTCGGCGAGCCGTTCCCTGACGATGGCCGAGGCGTCCGCGGACACCGTCGAGCAGTCCACCACGATCTTCGGTGACCCGCTGCCGGAAATGAGCCCCTCGGGGCCGGTCAGGGCGGCGATTAGGTCCGCCGGGGTGCCGAGGGCGGTGAAGACGATGTCGCATTCCGCCAGTTCCGCGATCGATCCGACGGATCTAGCGCCAAGCTCGACGAGTGGCACCGCCTTGGCCGCGGTGCGGTTGTAGACCGTGACATCGCAGCCATGGGAAAGCAGGCGGCGAACCATCGCGGCGCCCATCCGGCCGGTGCCCAGCCAGCCCAGCTGGAGCGCGTCAGCTTGTTCAGTCATTCCGTCCTCGTGTGATTGCGCGGCACAATCGTTTGCACCAGAGCGTGCTACCGGCCGGAAGACTTTGTCAATCCTGAATGTCCGATTCGTTACACAGCCGTGCCTGAAGTGGGCCAATGCTTGAGAAGAACGTCAGAGAAACGCCGCGCACGGCCCTGCCGCGCGGGGTGATAAGAACGGACATCAGGGCATTAATCGCCTGCAATCGAGTGCAAGGGGATAAATGCCGACGCGGGGCTTACCGCTTGCGGCGCGCCACCCCGCGGCGCAGCGGGACCGTGTTCGCGGCGAGCCGGCTCTCGTCGTCGCGCCCGTCATCCGCCGACGTCGTGGCGGCCAGCGGGACCGTCGAGCCGCGGGCGACCAACTCCGGTGCCAGGTACAGGATCTTCACCGGGCTGTCGGCGTCCTCGATCCGCTCGAGCAGCAGGTCGGCCGCCTCCGTGCCGAGCTTGTAGTGCGGGAAGCGCACCGTGGACAGCGGCGGGCGCAGCCGGTCGATGAACGGCATGTCGTTGAACCCGATCACCGACATGTCCTCGGGGCATCGCAGGCCAAGCTCGTCGAGCGCGCCGTAGCAGCCGACCGCGAGCAGGTCGTTGGCCGCCACGATCGCGGTCAGGTCGCGGTTCGTCTCAAGCAGCTCGCGGCCGCAGCGCAGGCCTTCCTCGATGGAGTAGCCGGTGGCGGTCACGACCTGCGCGTCGTCCACCGTCAGGCCGTGCCCGTCCATGCCGTCGAAGAACCCGCGGAGCCTGGCCACCCCGGTCGAGACGTCCTGCGGGCCCGCGATATGCCCGATCCTGGTGTGCCCGAGCGAGGCCAGGTGGTCGACGGCGGCCCGCTCCCCCTGCTCGTTGTCGACCGAGACCGACGAGAAGGGGTATCCCTGCGCGGTGCGGTTCATCAGCACCACGGGCAGGTCCGCCTCGGCGGCCTCGGCCAGTATCGGGTTGTGCAGCGTAGCGGTCGCCAGCACGAAGCCGTCGACGTGCCGGGCGCGCATCTGGTCGAAGACCATCTGCTCGCGCGTGGTGTCCAGGTCGGTGTTGCCGATCAGCGCGACGTAGCCGTGCTTGGCGAGGCGGTCTTCCAGGCCCCGGACGATCGGCGGGAACAGCGGGTTGTTCAGGTCGGGGATCAGCACGCCGATCGTGTGCGAACGGCGGGTCCGCAGCGACCGGGCTACCGGGTTCGGCCGGTAGCCGAGCCGCTGGGCCGCCTCCGTGACCCGGCGGGCGGTGTCCTCGCTGACCAGGAGCCTGGTTCCAGGGTTCAGCGCGCGCGAGGCGGTGGCTGGGTGCACCCGTGCCGCGGCCGCGACATCCCGCAATGTGGCGGGCCGGTCGGACAAGGACATGGCACTCCTTTACGCGGAATTCGCCCCAGCGGCACCCCGCGCGGCTGTTACAGCTGGTAGGGAACAAGGAAAACGATGTCCCCTGGTTTTCCACAGTACCGCGCGGCGACGCGGCGAGCCAGGTTAAAGACCCCTGTGCCAGCGGAATCGGTAGCGATTCGACCGGGTGTTCGTCGTGTGGTGATGCCGCTCGCGCGCGGCGGAGACGTCGCGGCGCCGGTCGGCGTGCCGCGTGGCCTCATCGTTGAGCTGCTTGGCCAGGGTCCTGGCGATCTCCGGGTGCATGCCGGTTCCTCCTTGTGTTCTAGTTAGATTTACGATGTATCTCGATCGCTGGATTGTCAAGATATATCTCGAGATTCCTCTAGGCCGCCGATGCCGGCGAACTCCGTGATCGGGAACGTGAAGTACGAGCACTCCACGGGCAGCGCCCCGGCGGGCCGCTGCGATGGATCACGGTCCCGATCTCGGTACCGGTCGAGGATCTGCCGCACTTCCCGCGTCACCTGCACGGCTTCTTCCGGGGTCAGGAACCGGGCGCTCCTGCTCCACTGCTTGGCTTCCTCCCAGGCGGGGTCCGGCTCGGCGCCGGCGAACGCTCGCCGGGCACGGTCGATCCACCGGTCGAACCAGACGTGGCTCAGCGCGTCGGCCGCGACCGCGGCCTGCGGGTCCTTCAGGTCCCTGGGCGAGATCGTCAGGGAGCGCTGCGCGGCGGTCCACGGCCGTTCCCGGCCGCGCCCGCCACCGGCCTCGATGACGAACCCGTACTTGGCCAGCGTCCGCAGGTGGAACGCACAGTTCGCGGGCGACTCGCCGAGCACCTCGCTCGCCTGGGTGGCGGTCACCGTCCCCACAACGCCGAGGAGTTCGAGCAGTGCCATCCGCACCGGGTGCGCGAGCGCGCGCATCGCCTTCGGATCGGACAGGCGAGACTCCGCCTGCCGGCCTGGCGCTGGTCCGTCGTTCGCGGCTTCTTCGGAACTCATGTTTCGAAATACTACGCTCGAAAGAACCCTTTTGACAAATCCGTCGGAAGACTTCTTCCGAGAACCTTGGCCGCGGGCGGCTGTGCGGCGCGGGCGCGGTCGGCTTGGGGTCATTTCATGCGACGATGGGGGTATGCGGATCACTGGCGTGGAGTCGACCGACCTCTTCCAGGGCAGTGCCAGCCGGCCGCTGCAAGTCATCCGGGTCGCCGTCGAGAGCACCCAGGAAGACGAAGCCGGGGCGCCGGCCACCCTGCGCGTTGCGGGGACTGGGGCGCAAACACCGACACCGTTCCGTATAACCGGGGCGGCACCCGGCGAGAGCCGCGGCTATGAGCTGGCCGTCGCGGTCACTGGGCCGCCTGGCACGATCCGGCCGGTCACTGTGATCGCGGAGACACCCGCGGGCCGTTTTGAGCAGGACGCGCGGATCACCGTGGCCGAGCCGGGCTGGACGATGTGGATGGTCAGCCACTTCCACTACGACCCGGTGTGGTGGAGCACCCAGGGCCAGTTCACCGAGTCGCGGCTGGTGCTGCCCGACGAGGACGGCGACCTGCCGGACGCCAGGACCGCGTTTGACCTGGTACGGCTGCACATCGAGAAGGCGCGCAGGGACGGCGACTACAAGTTCGTGCTCGCCGAGATCGACTACCTCAAGCCGTACTTCGACGCGTTCCCCGCCGACCGGGCGGAGCTGCGGGGCCTGATCGCCGCCGGGCGCGTCGAGCT
>DATMKQ010000065.1:0-68922 GCA_035571275.1 Trebonia sp. | reverse complement strand
ATGTAAGCGTTCCAAAATTAGATGAGTTTGCGGCGTGTCGGGGGTCTGTAGTGTGGCTTGCGGGGTGGTGTCGGCTTTCCCGGGTTCGGGGATGGTGAGGTCGATGCCGTGGGCTGCGGCGTAGGCGAGCAGTTCGTCACGGGTCCGTGGCGGCGGGCCGGGGGGTGGTGCCGCAGGGGGCGGCGGGATGGCGGCGAGGGCACTGGTGACGTGCCGCAGTGCGTGGCTGAAGGTGGCCGGGTGGACGCCGAGGAGCGGGGCGACGGCGTTGTGGGGCAGGCCGAGGTGAGCGGTGATGCGGGCGGCGGTGACGAGGTCGGCGGTGCTGAGCCGTGCCTTGGGGCCGGGCCGTCCGGTTGTGGTGCGGGGGCCGCCGCGGCGGGCGTAGCGGCGCTGCTCGCGGCTGGCTTCGGCCGGGACTTCCAGGGCGGCGGCGAGCGCGAGCAGGGCGGCGGGGTCGGTGCCGGTCAGCGCGGGGTGGTTCAGGGTCTGCAGGCTGACCCGGCCGGGCGGCTCGCGGCCGGGTCCCGGCTCCGGGGCGGCCCGGGGGACGGGCAACACGGTGTAGTTCCACCCGCCGTGGAAGCGGTGGCGCAGTAACCGGCGGTCTTCCAGGTCGCGCATCTCCTGGTCGCTGACCTCCTGGCCCGGGGGGTAGGGCCGCGGGTCCAGGACGGCGGAGACGGCCAGGCCGGTCCTGGCGGTGACCGCGCCGATGGTGGAGATGATGACGTCGTAGCTGGTCAGCGGGCGGCCGCGCCAGGCGTGGCTGACTTGTGAGAACAGCCGGTGCTCGACCTTGTTCCACTTGGAGGTCCCGGGCGGCAGGTGGCAGACGGTGACCTCCAGGCCCGTCTCGGCGGCGAACTGCGCCAGGCCTTTCTTCCACGACCGGTTCCGCCAGCCGTTGGAGCTGCCGGCGTCGCAGGTGACCAGCAGCCGTGTCGCGTCCGGGTAGGCGCGCCGGCCGGCCAGGTCGTACCAGGCCCGCAGCGACGCGACCGCGAAGGCGCCGGTGTTCGCGCCCGTGCCCACGTTCACGAACCCGGTGTTCGCGGCCATGTCGTAAATCCCGTACGGGATCGCGTGCCCGGGCCCGTCCCGGTCCGGGAACGAGTGGTCCAGGACCCGCGGCGGGCTCCCGGCACGGTGCCATTCCCGCCCGGGCTGCGCGTAGTCCCCGATCTCCTCCTTCTTCTTCGCGTCCACCGACACCACGGGCTGCCCGGCGCCCATGTGCTCTTTCGCCTGGCCGGCGATGTACCGGAACTGGGCGTCCCGGTCCGGGTGGCTGCTGCCCTCCAGGACCTTGACCGGGGCCTGCATCGAGTAGCCCTGCGCCCGCAGCAGCCGCCACGCGGTCTGCGGGCTGCACCGGTGACCTTGCGCCGCCAGCGCATCCGCCAGGTGCCGCATGCTCTTGGTCGTCCACCGCAACGGCGACTGCGGGTCCCCCCGGGTGGCGTCTTCGACCAAGTCCAAGAGCGCGGGAAGGAGCCCGGGATCGGCATCGGCCAGCTTCTTGCGCCCCCCGCCCGGACGGCGCACCCGGCCGGGCGGGGCGGCATCACCGCAGGCCAGCTCAGCCGCGCCGTCCGCGACCGTCTGCCACGACGCCCCGGTCAGCCGCGCGACCGCCCCGGTCCCGCCCTCCCCGGCCGCCCGCGCGACCGCCCCCATCGCCAGCCGCCGTCCCTTCTCATCCAGCTCCGGCAGCAGCAGCCTCAGCTCCGGGATCATCACCTTCAGCAGCTCGTCGTTCACAGCGCAAATCCTGCCACGCGACACGCCGGAAACTCACCTAATTTTGGAACAATCTCATGAGCAGCTGAACGGGCCATTCATCTGCTTCTCGGACGCGTCCGAGCCGCCGCCGAGGAGATTAACGCGGCCTCGCGCGACGCCCACCGATAGATACTCGCAGCAACTGTCGGCGCCGTTCCGTATCTCTGGATTGGCCCAACCATTACCATGGCTGAAAAGTCAGCAGGGCCAGAGGAGGCACGGATGCCTGGGTCCGGGGGAACCGACCACGGCGGAAACGCGGCTGCATCCTCTCCTGCGGGGGAGCTTTTCAGCCGCGTCAGCGTCGGCAGGATTTCCGAGATCATCGTGGAGCAGATCCGTCTGCTCATGCGACAAGGACAGCTCAAACCCGGGGACCGCCTGCCCGCGGAACGTGACCTTTGCGAGCGCTTTGGCGTCAGCCGGGTCACGGTGCGCGAGGCGCTGCGGATGCTGGAGTCCGCCGGCCTGGTGGAGATCCGGGTGGGTGCGCGCGGCGGCGCGTTCGTCACGGCCCCGTCGAGCAACCGGGTGGGCGAAGGGCTCACGGACCTGCTTACCCTGTCGGTGATCAGCGCGGCCGATGTCACCGAGGTTCGGTTGATCCTCGAGGTTGGCATCGTCCCGCTCGTGTGCGAACGCGCGACCGAGGAGGACCTCGCCGACCTGGAGAAGATCCTCGAGCGGGCCGAGGTGGCGCTGGGCAAGGGCGAGTATTCGATGCGCATGTCGCTGGAGTTCCACGCCCGGGTCGCGCAGGCGACCCACAACCCGGCCCTGGAGATGCTCGTCGAGTCCTTCCGCGGGCCGATCCTGATGTCCCTGGAGCAGGCCAAGGAGGTCGCCCCGGACATGGGCGAGCTCGGGACCAAGGAACACGAGCAGTTCGTCGAGGCGGTCCGCCGCCGCGACGCCGCCGAGGCGTCCCGCCTGATGCGCGTCCACCTGACCCGCACCGCCCACCGAGTCGAGCAAGACCACCGCTAGTACGGGTCGACCGGACGGACGGCCCAGGCACCGGTCATCGGGGGGCCGATGACGCATCCGCCGGACGCGACGGTCTCGGCCACCAGCCGGTTGGACAGCGTGGCCGGATCCACGTCGGCACGCGTGGCCACGCCCAGCTTCTCCATCAGCGGGACCGCCGCCGACACGACGTTCCCCCAGCCCCAGCCCAGGTTGTCAGGTCCGCCCGCGATGGCCGCCTCGAAGAGCAATCGCGGCATCGGGAGCCCGGCCTTGGTGTACAGGCCGCAGAGCGCCGGGCCCATCCGGGCCTCGACCCCAGCCTTCTGCAAGGCCTCAAGGAACCAGGCGCGGACTTGCTCCCACAGCGGTGTCTGCGGGCTGGCCCACAAGTAACCCAAGTCGCCTTCGTGCATGCAGACCAGGCCGCCCGGGCGCACCCGGGAAGCGGCCTGCCGCAAGGCGCCGACGGGATCGGCTAGGTACATGAGGACCAGCCGGCCGGTCACGGCGTCGAAGCCGTCCTCGATCCCGTCCAGAGTGTGCACGTCGGCGACCCGGAACTCGATGTTGCGTGCGCTGTTGTGCTGGCTGGCCAGTTCGACCGCCGCCAGGTCGGCGTCGACTCCCACGACGGTGCCGCCGGGGCCAACGATGTCGGCGACCAGTCGTGCTACGTTGCCCGCGCCGCTGCCGATGTCCAGGACCCTCATCCCGGGCCCCAGCCCCGCGTCCTGCAGCAACCGCCGCGTGAGCGGATCGAAGATGCCGCCCTGGGCGATGAGCCGCTCGAATTCGGCGGCGCGATCCGCGAACGGGTAACTGGTCATCGGTGCTCCCCCTGCCATCTGGCCCTTGGGCCAATTGTCCGGGGGAAGCGACGGGCTGGCAATGGAGGGGGCTACTGAGGCGCTACCGCGTCTGCGGTGCGCTTCAAGTGGGCGGACATTAGCTGGCTGGCGGACTTGGCGTCGCCGCGTTCTATGGCGTCTACTACCGCGCGGTGCTCCTGGGCGCCCTGATTGCCCTCGTGGTGGGCCTCTCGTATCGACATCAGGATCGCGTCGCGGAAGGATTCCATGATCATGTTGACTGCCGGGTTGTGCGACGCGACCGCCAAGCGCAGGTGGAACCCGAACGACACCGCGACGCTGTAGGTGCCCTGGTCCCGCGCCCGCGGTCGGCACCACCGCGTTCCGGGATCTGCCCTACCCGCACAGCTGCGAGGTGCTCGCCGACCTGCGCGTTCCCCGGTCAGCGGGACGGTCAGCCGCGGGGTCAGCCGCGGGGTCAGCCGTCCGCGAGGGCGGCGCCTAGGGCGAGAGTCCAGGCTTGCTGCCTGCTGGCCTGGCCGGTCGCGCTGCCCACGCCGAGGTAGCGCTCGATCACCTCGGCGTTGCCAAGCAGTTCCGCGCCCGTGCCGGTCAGCGTGATGGCGCCGCGCTCCAGCAGGAAAGCCTGCTGGGCGACGCCGAGCGCGAGGCGCCCGTTCTGCTCCACGAGCAGGATGCCCTTGCCCGCGTCCCGCAGGGTCGCGATGACGGTGAAGATGCGCTCGGTCACCTGCGGCGCCAGGCCGAGCGAGGGCTCGTCGAGCAGCAGGTACTTGGGGTCGGACATCAGGCCGCGGGCGATGGCGAGCATCTGTTGCTGGCCGCCGGACAGCGACCCCGCGTAGTGCCCGAGCCGGGAAGACAGCTCGGGAAAGACGCCGAGCGCCTCGTCGACGCGGGTGGCCGGGCTCTTGCGGACCGCGTAGGCGCCGAGCAGCAGGTTCTCGCGCACGGTCATGTTCGCGAAGACCTGCCTGCCCTCCGGCACGTGGGCGACGCCCGCGCGAACGGCCTCATCGGTGGAGCCGCCGGCCAGGCGGCGGCCGTCCACGGTCACAGTCCCGCCGCGGGGCCGCAGCAGCCCCGAGATGACCTTGAGCGTGGTCGACTTGCCGGCCCCGTTGACCCCCACGACGGCGACGATCGTCCCGGGGGCCACCGAGAAGCTCAGCCCGTGGAGTATCTCCTCGGACTCATATCCCGCACGGATTTCAGTCAGTTCGAGCATCTCAGGTGTTCGCCTCCGCGGCCCCGAAGTAGGCGCTGATTACCAGCGGGTCGTTCTGCACCGCCTGCGGCGGTCCCGCTGCGATGACGCTTCCGGCGTCCATCACCACAACCTGGTCGCAGACGCCCATGACCAGAGACATATTGTGCTCCACGACCACGACGGTATGGCCAGTGTCCCTGACGGCGCGCAGGATCATCCCCAGCTCGGCGGTCTCGGCGTCGTTCATGCCGGCCGCGGGCTCGTCGAACAGCACGACGCTGGGCCGGGCCATCAGGGCCCTGGCCAGCTCCAGGTACTTCTGGGCGGCTAGCGGGAGCACCGCGGCCCGCTGGTCGGCGCGATCGGCCAGGCTCATCACGTCAAGCAGCCGGCGAGCGCGCGCCTCCATTCGCCGTTCCTCGCGCCGGGAGCGCGGCAGCCGCAGCGACTGGGCGAGGTAGCCGGCGCGGCCCAGCCGGTACCCGCCGACCAGGACGTTGTCCAGCACGGTCAGCTGGGGAAAGACCCGGGCCGTCTGGAAGGTGCGGAACAGGCCCAGCGACGTGATCCGGTCGGACCGCAGCCCGGTGATCGGGCGGCCCCGCAGGATCACCTCGCCCTTGTCCGGCTGATAGAGGTTGGTGACCAAGTTGAACATCGTCGACTTGCCAGCGCCGTTCGGACCTATCAGGGCGGTTAGTGACCCCTCAGGGACGGTGAAGCTGGCGTCCTGGACCGCGGCCACGCCCCCGAACGACTTAGACAGGCCCCGCACCTCCAGGGCCGGGCTACCGCCCTGCCCGTTGGCGGCCGCGTTTACCGTGGCGGTTACCTTGCCGTTTGCCGCAGCGTTCACCATGGCCTTGGCCTTGGCCTTGGCCTTGGCCTCCGTCGCGGGTGCCGGATTCGCCGCGCCGTTGGCGCTCGCGGCCGCGGTCACGGCCACGACCGGCCCGGTCCGGCCGAGCCAGACGGTCCGTGCGCGGCTGACGCCTTCAAGCACCGCGCCCCAGATGCCGGCCGGCAGGTAGCGCAGGAACAGCACGAGCAGGACCCCGGTGATCAGCATGGAGTAGTTGGCGATGGACTGCGAGACCAGCGGCAGGTAGGTAAGCAGGGCCACGCCGATGAGCGGTCCGAACAGCGTTCCCATACCGCCAATCGCGAGCATCGTGATCAGCGTCAGGGATTGCGCGCTGCCGACCTGATCGGGCGACAGGTAACGGAAGTAGCTGGCGTACAGGCTTCCCGCGACCGACGCGATGCACGCGCTGATGACGAACACGGCGACCTTGGCCCTTGTCACGTGCAGGCCGAGCGACCTGGCGCCGACCTGGTCGCCGTGCATGGCCCGCAGGATCCGGCCGCGGTTGCTGCGGATGAGGTTCGCGCTCAGCACGAGTGCGACCGCGACCAGGATCCAGACCAGGTAGAACATCCGGGTGTCGGTGTCGAAGCTGAAACCCCCGACCGAGAACGGCGGGATGCCGGCGATTCCCGACGGCCCGCCGGTGATGTTCAGCCCGTTGGCCAGCGCCTCGACCAGGATCCCGAACGCCAGCGTGACGATGGCGAGGTACATGCCGCGCAGCCGCCCGCACACCACGCCGAGCACCGCGGCCACGAGCGCCGAGCCGGCCGCGCCCGCGATCAGCCCGACGAGAGTGGGAACGTTGTAGTGCACGGCCAGGATCGCGGACGTGTACCCGCCGATCGCCATGAACCCGGCCTGGCCCAGGCTCACCTGGCCGGCGACGCCGGTCAGCAGGTCCAGGCCCACGATCGTCAGGCAGAACAAGCCGGTGATGTTCACCGCCCGCATGTCACCGGCCGGGATGATCCGCGGGAAGAACAGCATCACGACGGCCAGCGCGCCCCCCGCGCCCGGCAGCCAACCGCGCGGCAGCTTCGGCGGAGCGTAGATCCGGCCGGCGGTCCGTTCGGCGACGTCCATCCGGCCGCCTCGTACCCGTCCCAGCAGTCCCTGCGGGCGCAGGAAGATGACGCCGATCAGGACGATCAGGCTGATGGCCGTCGAGAACAGCGACGACACGTAACCCGACACAACCGCCTCGACCACCCCGAGGACGAGGCCGCCGGCCAGGGCGCCGTACACGGAGCCGAGCCCGCCCAGGCTCACCGCGATGAGCCCTTCGTTGGTATAGCTGGCCATGCTCGTGTAGTCGAGGGAGGTCAGCGGGGCGATGACCGCCCCGCCGATCACCCCGAGGACCGCCGCCGCGACGAACGACAGCAGGATCATCCGGTCCACCGGGACGCCCATCAGCCGGGCGGCCGTCATGTTCTCCGACGTGGCCCGCAGGCCGCGGCCCCAGCGGCTCCGGGACAGCAGCCAGGACAACGCCACCACCGAGGCCAGCATCGCCCCGATCACCCAGAACCCCTGGGTGGGGATGGACAGCTGGCCCAGGTTCACCGGCTGTGCCCCGCTGAACTGGTTGAAGGCGAACGGGTTAGCCCCCCAGATGAGGTAGGCAGCCCCTTCGAACGCCGTGAGCAGGCCGCCCATCATCATCAGCAGGCTGGCGTGCGAGATCCGGGTGACCGCCCGGCGGATGACCACCCACTCGATGATCCCGACGGCGGCTCCGACCACGCATAGCGATGCCAGGAACGCCGCCACGATAGGCAGGTGGGCGCTGTTCATGAAGCTGTACATCACTAGCGCGCCCAAGGCCACGAACGCGCCCTGGGCCAGGTTCAGCGCCCCGCTGACGCTGAACACCAGCGAATAGCCCACCGCCAGCAGCGCGTAGATCGACCCGGTGATCAGGCCACCGATGATGATGTTGCCAAGCGTCCACACCTCAGGCGTCCTCCTGCCGCACGTCCTTGTCCGGGTTCCTGCCGGTTAGGCGCTTCCCTTACCGGCCGGCCCTGAGGCAGCCGTCCACTGGCTCTGCGACTTGTTCCACTGCGCGATGTAGACCGAGTTGATCGTCAGCCCGCGGTTGTCCGGGATCGAAGGGTCGGTGAAGTTGTAGGTGCCGTTGATGCCGGCGAAGTCGGTCAGGGAGTCGATGTACTGGTGGATCTGCGACGCCGTCGCGCCGATGCCGAACTTCTTCAGCGCGCTGACCAGGATCAGGCCGGGGTCCCAGGACAGGGCGTCACCTTCGTCGGGGACCTTCTGCCCCGCGGCCGCCATCGCGTCGTCGAAGGCCTGCACCTCGGTCTTGGTCTGACCGGTCAGGTTCTGCACGCCCGCCATGAACGGGGCGCCGGGGAAGTAGAGCTGAGCGGGCAGTTCGTTCGCCAGCCGCTGCATCTCCGCGTCGGACGCGTTGCCGTTCGTGGTCATCGTGGGCACGTTGTCCAGGCCGAGTTGCTGCATGCCGCTCAGCACCGTGCCGAGAGGCGTGCCGGTCGTCCACACCATCACGGCCTGCGGGTTGGTCGCCTTGATCTTGGACAGCTCGGTGGTGACGCTGACCGCGCTGGGGTCGAAGGACTCGTGGTCGGAGATCGTCACCGCGCCGTTGCTGCTGGCCACGGCCTTCTGGATGTTCGTCCAGCCATCCTGCCCCGAGGAGTCGGTGGAGGTGATAACCCCCACCTTCTTCCACCCCTTCGACTCGCAGAAGTTGATGAACGCCTGGGTCTGGTTGGTGGTGGAGTTCGACGAGGAGTAAACGAAGCTGCCGGGCTTCGGATGGTCGCCTGGGGACAGGTCGTAGATGACGGGGCCGGTGGAGGTCACCAGGTCATCGACGGGCTTGTCAGTGCTCGTGATGCTGCCGACGAGCAGGACGGGTGACTGTCCGAGCAGCGGCGAAGCCAGCGAAACCGACGTCGAGGCCGCGCTCTGGTTGTCCGAGATCGCGAACGCCAGCTGGTGCCCGTCGATGCCGCCGGTGGCGTTGACGTGCTTCGCGAGCGCGTTGAGCGCCGCGGCCTCCTCGGTCCCGAGGAAGGACGCGCTGCCCGTTTCTCCCACGATGGCGTGAACGGTGTACGTGGAGCCGGACGCCGAGCCGCCCGACGACGAACCGCCCGATGACGAACCGCCGGTCGACGAGCTGCTTGACGTTCCAGCGGTCGAAGAGGCGCAGCCTGCCACGGCTGCCGCCGTCAGCGCGGCGGCCGAGAGGGCGGTCAGCCGGATCGGCCATCCCTGCCTGATCTGACCCTTGCTCTCGCGGGCGGCCGTTGGCGTCCGATCACTGTCCGATGCCCATATCCGAGCTCTCATGGGGGGATCTCCTTTGATGGTGGCCGCACAAGCGGTGTCGGCCTAAGCGAGGTAGCCGGAGTTCCTGGTCGATTGGTGTGTGTCAGAGTGGCATAAGGTCATACCATTTGCAAAGACTTTACACGTCACAATCGCGCAACGAGGGCTTTTTTCAACCTTTGACCCCGCCTTGAGCGGAACGCGCCCGGCTAGGTCCCGCCCAGCGGCCTGAGCCCGGCCGATCTGACCAGGTAGCGCCAGCCCGCCTGAAGCTGCTGGTCGGACCAGACCTCGGCGCGCTTGGCCACCGTGTCCTCCTCGCTCCCCCACCGGGTGAGCGGGCCGGCCGCCATGGCGGTGAGCTGAGTCCGGCAGGCCCGGTCCAGCAGGACCGCGGTCATCACGGCGGCGGGGAGGTCCTGGCCCGTCGCGACCAGCCCGTGCTGCGGCATCAGGCACGCGGGGGCGGCGCCGAGCGCGTCCGCCAGGGCCTGGCCCAGCTCACGCGTGCTGATCAGCCGCCCGGTCAGCGTGAACCGGGGCACGTCCGGGTAGCAGAACAGGCTGCCGGCGTGGTTCAGCGGGCGCAGCGGCACGTCCAGCGCGGCGAACGCGTTGGCGGCGTCCGAGTGGGTGTGCACCACCGCGCCGACGTCCGCGCGCCGGGCCATGATCTCGGTGTGGATCGGGTATTCGATGTGCCGCCGTTCGGTGCCGCCCAGCACCTCACCATCCGGGGACACCAGGACGATCCGGCTCTCTTCAATCTCCTCGAACCCCCACCCGGAAGACTTCATCCAGACGCCGCGGCCCCCCGGGTCACGCACGCTCGCGTGCCCCCACACCATGTCCGACTGGCCCGCCGCCGCGAGCGCGCGGTTTCCCTGGGCCGCCAGCGTGACGGCTTCCAATGTGTTCGCTGGTATCTCGACCACGTGTGCGGCCTCCTAGATCAGGGTCTCTTCGAGCACCTCAGGGACGAACAGTTCGCGCGGCTCGTACGGCCGGGGAATGAGGCCCTGCTCGCAGGAGTAGCGGGTCATCGCGGCCAGCGCCGCTTCGTTGCCCGTTAGCCCGTACGTCCAGTACTCCCGGCCAAGCACCTCTTGTACGTGCGCCACGTCATCGGCCAGCCAGGGCAGCATGTAGCGCAGCGAAGCGGTCTCATCCAGCCCGGATAGCGCGATCTCGCGCGCCCGCGCGCACGCCTCGAGCAGCGACCTGGCGATCCACCGGTCCCGCCGGTAGACGTCGGCCCTGACCACAAGCACGTGCATGATCGGGAAGATACCGGTGTCCCGCCAGTACCGCGTCTCGGCGGTGCGGAAGTCGGGGAACAGCCGGGCGACCTTCGGGTTCCCCTCCGCGAAACTGCGCGGCGTGTACAGCGCGTCGATCTCGCCGGTGGCCAGCATGTCCGACAGGGTCTGGCCAGGTCCGATCGGCGCCACCTCGACGTCGGGCGGCAGCGTGACCGCCAGCTTCTCAGGGCGGCCTGGCTGGTGCAGTCCGCCGGTCCGGTAGCGCACCGAATTGACAGGGACGCCGTGCCGGTCGGCGAGGATGCCGCGGATCCAGACGTTCGCGGTCAGTTGATATTCCGCCACGCCCACCGTCCGGCCCACCAGGTCCTCCGGCCGGCTGATGCCGCTGCCGGTGTGCACGTAGATTCCGCTGTGCCTGAAGGACCTGGACAAGAAGACCGGGATCGCGACGAACGGCGGCGCGTTCTCGCCCGCCGACAGCGAAACGAGATAACTGGACAGCGACATCTCCGCCGCGTCGAACTCCCGGAACCGGGCCATCCTGAAGAAGATCTCCTCGATGGTCATCGGCAGGCAGGTGAGGTCGATCCCCAGCGGCCGGACGGTGCCGTCGATGAGCGGCCGGGTGCGGTCGTAGTCCCCGCAGGCCAGGGTCAGCCGGAGCATGCGCCCTCCTTATTGGCTGGAAACATCGGATGCGAACAGCAGCGACTTGATCAGGACGGGCAGCACTCCCGGCGGGTTCAGGTACTCCCCCACGTCGATGAAGTCGAAGTCGGCCAGCTCCACCCCGTCCAAGACGATCAGGCGCCTGCGCAGGCCGGTCTCCTCGGTGAGGATCGCGCCAAGCGACTGCGCGATGTCCGCGTCCACGACGAGGATCAGCACGCTTTCGTCGGCGGCGGATGAGCCGGCTACCCGGGTGATCGCACGCGCGACCGCCGCCAGCCGCGGGTAGCTGACCGGACCTGACCAGGAGAACGCCAGCGCTACTGGCCCGGCCGTGTCCACGTCCTGCTGGGCGGCGCGGCGGCCGAAGGCCGCCGCGACCTCGCCGGGGTCGACGTCATGCGGAAGGGGCCGGCCGAGGCGGACGACCGGGACGTTCCTGAGCGGGAGCGCGTCCTCGCCACCGAGGTGGATGGTGTTGCCACTCAGTTGGGCGCTGAACTGCGACGCGCCGATGACCGTCGCCCGGATGCGCTGTCCGGGGTCGACAACCGGAAGTGAGATCCTGGCCCGGAGCCTGGTGTCGAGCGCGGCCGCCAGATCCCGCGCTATGTCGCCGTGACCTTCGGTTTCGTGACCGAACAGGTACTCGGCCACGCCGCCGGAAACAGTCACGTAGTCGGGCTCCGCAGTACGCGAGAGCCGTTCGGTCAAATCCAAAGAGCGGCCGAGGCGGTCGGGCGGGCGGCCTTCGATCTGGTCCGCGACGATGCCGGCGAGCCGCTCGGCGATCTGGCGGCGGACGGCTGGGTCAGCGAGCCGGTCCGGGCACGTCCGCAGGCCGAGGTCGGCGGCCACCATCGCGGCGGCCTCGTCTACCCGGGTCCAGGCCCCGTCGCCGTCCTGGGCGATCAGCCGGCCGCCGACCGCGAACGCCGCCACGCTGAGGATTTCCCCGTCATCGATCAGCGCGAGCTTCGTGGTGCCGCCGCCGATGTCGACGTGCAAGCCGCACGCGGCGCGGGCGCGGGAGAGGGCGGTCGCGCCGGAGCCGTGCGCCGCCAGCGTGCTCTCGAGGCGGTGCCCCGCGCTCGCGCAGACGAACTTGCCCGCCTCCCCGGCGAAGATCTCGTTGATCGCGCTCGCGTTTTTGCGTTTGATGGCTTCGCCGGTCAAGATGACGGCTCCGGTATCGACGTCATCGGGTTTGAGTCCCGCCTCGGCGTAGCACCGGCGGATGAAACGGGACAGCCGCCCGGCGTCGATCGTTCCGTCCGGCAAGAACGGCGTCAGCATGATGGGCGAACGCCATTCGATCGTCCGCTCCACCGGGACGAACCTGGGGGCCGCCCGGCTGCCGCGGCGCTGGAACAGCACCCGTGCGAACAGCAGGTGCGACGTGGAACTGCCGATGTCGATGCCGACCGTCAGCAGGCGCAGCGTCTCCCGCTGGAGCATCGCCGCGACCATGTCCCTGCGGTCGGCCTCGGTCAGCCCGTCCTCGTGGTCCTCGTCTTCGTGAGCATGCACGACCACCACCCACCTCCGTCGGACACGGCGATTCGAAAAGCTGATGGAATAATGATTAGACATTTATCCCATGCGAGGGCTAAGGTTAGCAAGTCGTCAGCGCTTGGACAGCGACGGGAGCGCGTGCAATGGAGCCAGTCCTCGACGAAGGATTCGCTAAGAAGTTCGCCACCGAGAAGGAGACCCCGTACACCCGCTGGGTGGCCGCCGAGGGGCTCGACATCATCGGCGGGCACTACGTCCGTGACCTGCGCAGCCTGGAACTGAAGCCGTGGGACAGGCGCGGCGGCCGCGGCGTCTTCATCAACCACGACGCGTCGCGGACCTCGAATGACTGCTACGTCTGCGAGATCCCGCGCGGCGGCGCGCTCGCCCCGCAGCGGCAGCTGTTCGAGGAGATGATCCTGATCCTCGACGGCCGGGGCTCGACGCGCGTGTGGAACGACGCGGGTAAAGAGGTCACGTTCGAGTGGCAGGCCGGGTCCATGTTCGCCATCCCGCTCAACACCTGGCACCAGCACAGCAACCTTTCCGGCCTCGAGACGGCCAAGTTCGTCTCGTCCACGAACCTGCCTCCCGTGCTGAACCTGTACGACGACGTGGACTTCGTGTTCGGCACGAGCAGGGACTTCGCGCACCGGTTCAACGGCGAGCACGACTACTTCGCCGCCAAGGTTGAGGTGAAGGGCCTGCTGCTTGACACGAACTTCGTGCCTGACGCCCTCGCCTTGCCGCTGATCCCGGCGAAGGAACGCGGCGCGGGCGGCGGCCACATCCGGTTCTCGATGGCCAAAGGCTCGATGAACAGCCACATCTCTGAGTTTCCCGTCGGCACCTACAAGAAGGGGCACCGGCACGGGCCCGGCGCGCACGTCATCGTTCTTTCCGGCTCGGGGTACTCCCTCATGTGGCCCGACGGCGAGGAGCCGCGGCGCTACGAATGGTCGGCTGGATCGCTGATCATCCCGCCGAACATGTGGTTTCACCAGCACTTCAACTCCGGCGGCGCGCCGGCGCGGTACCTCGCGTTCAAGCACGAGGGCGTGTCGATCAGGAACGCGCAGGGGGTGCCGAAGGCGTGGATCAGCCGGCGCGTTGGCGGCGACCAGATCGACTACGTGGACGAGCGGCCGGCTATTCGGAAGATCTTTGGCGACGAGCTGGCCAGGACTGGGGTGACGCCGGCGATGGACGCCATCTACGAAGCAGAGCTGACCGACCTGCCGCCGACGGCTCGTTAAGCACCAGGCCCGCCCCGGATGCTCGGGACGGGCCTGGGATAGCGGTTAGTTAGTGGTTGCCTCCGTTGACGAACACGGTCGAAGGCGCTGAGGCGATGCCGTTGGCGACCACGACCAGCGTGCTCTTGCCCGCGGGCGTCCCTGGCGGCAGGGTGAACTGGGTTGAGGACGGGGTGCCTGGAGCGATGGACACCGAGCTCCAGTTTGTGGTCCGGGCGTAGGTAACCACGCCGGTAGCGGAGTTGGTGATCCGGACCAGGGGGAAGTTCGTGCTGTCCTGGACGTCATCACCATAGGCGGCTCCCTGGTCCAACCCGGCGAGCTGCGTGCCCGCCACGGTGTAGGTACCCCCGGAGGCCAGCCTCGTGGAACTCAGGTAAGAGATGGAAGGCGCCCACGCCGGGTTCGGCGTCCCGCCGGCCGTGTAGACGAACATCTGGTTGCTGCCGTCGTTGAACAGAATCTGGCCGTTCGGCAGCGCCAGCATCCGCGTGTTATACGAGGTGTCATTGACTGCGTTGGGCACGTCCGGGATCTGGGCAATCGTGTTCGCGCTCGCGTTGTAGACGAAGAAGTGAGTCGGCGTGTTGTACACGCACGCGCTCGCGTCGAACAGCACGTTTCCGTCCGGCAGGACCGATCCCGGTCCGTCGGTGCTATCCATTTCCTGGCCGCCGATCGGCGGGATCTCCGGCCCCGCGGTCCACGTGCCCGGGGTCCCGGCCTGGTACTGGTACAGCGCGGTCTGCGTGTCCGCGTCCGTGGTGCACGGCGTGGGTGCCTCTTGCGTGCTCGAGCCGGCCCCGACGACAAACACGTTGCCGCCCGGCATCTCGACCTGCGGCCCGATCTCGACGACCGGCCACGGGTTGAGGGGATTGCCGTTCACGGCCGTGTTGCCGTCGAACGACCAGGTCCTGGTGGCCGGGTTGTACAGCTGGGTGTTACCCGGCGCCCAGGTGTCGACCGTCAGCACCCGGCCGCTCGGCAAGAGGGTCCAGCCCTCTTCGTCGTTGGGGTCGTTCTTGCCGGTCGCCTGGACGATCTGCCACGTCAGGTTCTTCGCGTTGAGCAATGCGTCCTGAATGCTGAAATCCGCGTTAGTGAGGCAGCTCTGGCAGGGCTGCTGGAGCATGAAAGTGCCGTTGGCCAGGACTTCGCTCGCGGCGTCCCCCATGCTCGTCCAGCCAGGTGGCGGCGCGACGGAAGTCCAGGCGTTGGTCGCCGGGTTGTAGATCGCGCCCTCGTCCGACCACACCGCGTTTTCCCCGATGTATTCGCCACCCTCGACGATCATGCGCCCGTCGGGCAGGATCGCCGACGCGAAGTACAGGGGGGTATACCCGGCCGGCATCGACGCGATCTGGGTCCACGTCCCGTCGGCGTAGCTGCCACTCGCATCCGGCGTGAGCTTCCACCAGTCGGTCGTACCGCCCGTGGTGTTGTTGTCCGGCTCGTTGTGGACGAGCACCGTCCCGTCGCTCTCCAGCAGCATCGTGCCTGGCGTCCCGAACGGCGGCGGGTTCACCAGCGGCGTCCACGGTGACGCCGCGTCCGCGGGCATGTCAGCGGGCTTGAGATCTGCCTTCAGTCCCGACGCCTTCGGTCGGCCGATCGGCGGACGCGGACCTGCGAGCGACTGCGATTTCACGGCTGCCTGAGGGGCTATGGCCACGCCGAGCTTCGGCGTGGCGGCGCCCGGTGCACCCGCGATCACTAGTCCTGCCAGCGCGGCCGCGCACGAAGCCCCACCGGCGAGCACCACAAATCTATGACGACGCGATGACATCAAACCCTCCCATGTGTTCGTCTCGGGATGGCGGATCGTGACATGGTGGTTTCCCTTTCTGCGTCGGGCGTCCTTGCCCGAGGTGCCTTCCGACAGTGCACCCCTGCTAAGCATGATGCGGTTGTGTAGCAGAAAGAAGACTTGTGACTACCAAAAAATGCTGTTATCGCGGCGAACGCCCGCGCCCGAGAATTTGCCTTCGCGCCTTTCGCTAAGTAACGGCCGCTGGTATCAAAGTGGAAGTATCAATCTTGTGGAGAAATTGTTACTGACGTTACGACTGTTTCTGTTACAGCGTTCAGGGGTTGCGCGAACGGCGGTCGCGGCGCGGTCCAGCCAGGGGAGGAGGGAGACGTGGACTACGTCCTTTTCTACCTCGCCGGCTACCGCGCGGATGGCGTGGTCGGCTTCGGCGAGGGAGAAAGAGTGGGTGGCCAGTTCCTCGAGGGGGAAGCGCGCGGAGGCTAGCTGGCGCAGGGCTAGTTCGCAGGCGCGGAAGCTGTGGCCGCGGGCGCTCTTGATCGTGATCGCCTTCTCGGTCAGCTTCTTTACCGGGAAGTCCGGGAATGAAGCCAGCTCGCCCTGGATGAGGAGCGTGCCCTCCCGTCGCTTGAGCGCGTCGATGCCGAGCAAGACAGGCGTGACGCCCGCCCCGGAGGTGCAGTCGAGCACGACGTCGACGCCCTTGCCGCCGGTGATCTGCATGATCTGGGCGAGCGTGTCCGCGGCCTGGACGTCGATCACGTGGTCGGCGCCGAGCTTCTTCGCCAAGGCCAGGCGTGCCGCGTCCCTGGTGGTGCCGGTGACGATGATCAGCGAAGCGCCGGCCTGCTTGCACGCCACGGTCTGGGCCAGGCCCTGCTGGCCCGGGCCCTGGATGAGCACGGTGGAGTCGTAGCCCACACCCGCGGCGAGCAGAGCCCACTCGATGCCGTTGGCCAGCGGCGTCGAGATGCCGGCGAGCTCGGCGGTGACCCCCTCGGGCACCTTGTGCAGGACGGCGTTCCACGGCAGGTACATGTACTGCGCGAACCCGCCCCAGAGGTGATAGGGGTGCTCGGCCGACGTGTACCCGTAGCGGCGCGCGTCCGGATTGGTCCGCCAGTCCGTGGCTTCGCAGTGCCGGTACTCCCCTATCCGGCACCATCCGCAGCGGAAGCAGCCAACGTAGTGCTCGACGAAGACCCGGTCCCCTTCCCGCACACCCTGGCGCTGCGTGAACGCACGACCGGCCCGCGCGATGACCCCGATGTTCTCGTGGCCCATGATGACCGGCGCGTCGAACGGCGGCTTGGCGTACATCTTCACGTCGGTGCCGCAGATCCCGGCGACCTCTACCCGGAGCAAAGCGCCGTCGTCCGGGATGTCGGGCATCGGGAACTCCCGCAGCTCGGTCTGCCCCGGCCCGGTCCTCACCGCTGCCAGCACGCGTTCGGCCATGGACGCTCCTTCCCGGTAAAAGGTCTTATGGTCTGACAGATTACCATGCTAAGCTTTTGGCTCATGGGTCAGACCACACTCAGCACCGTGACTCGTACCTCGGGCGCCACCCGGGCGCTGAAGGACGGCACCGTCCGGCCCGCCCACTTCGGCCTCCGGTTCGAGGAGGTCCCTGTACTCATCCAAGCGTTCCGCCGGATGGTGCGCACTGTCGAGTTCGACGTCAGCGAGATGGCGTTCACCACCTACCTGGTCGCGAAGGCGCACGGCAAGCCGTTCACCGCCCTGCCGGTGTTCTGCGTCCGCGGCTTCCACCACGGCGCGGTCCTGCGCAGCGCTAAGGCGGACGGCCTGGTCCCGAAGGACCTGGAGGGCCGCAGGGCCGGCGTCAACCGCGGCTACACGGTCACGACCGGCGTGTGGGCGCGCGGCATCCTGGCCGACGAGTACGGCGTTGACCTCGGCCGCGTCCCCTGGGTGCTGTCCGGCGACGAGCATGTGGCCGAGTACCAGCCGCCGCCGAACGTCGTGCCGGCCGGCCCCGGCGAGGACGTGCCGGAGATGGTCGCGTCCGGTGAGCTGGCCGCGGGCATCGGCATCCCCGCGGATTACCCGGGGGTCGTCCCGCTGATCCCGGACGCGGCCGAGGCGGGCTACCGCGCGCTGCGCGACCGCGGCTTCTACCCGATCAACCACCTGGTCGTTGTCCGCGACGAACTGCTCGCCGAGCACCCGGACCTCGCCGCCGACCTATTCGGCGCTTACGCGGACGCGAAGAAGCGCTATGTCGCCGAACTCGCCGCCAAGCGAGAGGGAGCGGGAGAGGGAGAGGGAGAGGGAGAGGGAGACCAGGACCCGAGCGACCGCATGTATTCCAGGGTCATGGAGATCACCGCCGGGGACCCGCTGCCCTACGGCATCGCACCGAACCGGGCGATGATCGACCAGCTCATCCGGTACGCCGTCGACCAGAAGATCCTGGCCGGGCCGGTCGCGGCAGAAGACCTGTTCGCCGAGGGCACGCACGGCCTGACGGCCTGAATAACGCGGGAGGACATACCGTGCGGATCGCCATCGCGGCCGACCACAACGGCGTTGCAATGAAGGAGCAGCTCATCGGCTGGCTCACGGACCGGGGCCACGAGGTAGACGACCGCGGCGCCAACGGCGACGCGACCGTGGACTACCCGCCGCTGTGCGCCGACGTCGGCCGGCTGGTCGCCGCGGGCGCCGTCGACCGGGGCATCGTGATCGGCGGCTCAGGTTCGGGTGAGCAGATGGCGTGCAACAAGGTCGCGGGCGTCCGGGCCGGAGTCTGCCACGACCTGTTCACCACGCAGATCGCGCGGGCGCACAACGACGCCAACGTGCTCATCATAGGCGCGAAGATCGTCGCGCCCGCGCTGGCCGAGTTGATCGCAGAACTGTGGCTTAGCACGCCCTTCAAGGGCGGCCGTCACCAGGACCGCCTCGACCAGATCGCCGCGCTCGAGCGGGGCGAGTCACTGACTCTCGGCTGAGGCTAGGAACTCGAGCACCCGGGCGGGCGCGGTCCGTTCCGTCTGGCCGCTCACCGGCACGTCCCAGTACTGCGCGCGCGGCAGGCATTCCTCCAGGTACCGCGCCGCCGAGGTGGCGTGCGACGCGTCCTGGCCCGGCACGATCAGCGCGGGAATCTGGAGTCGCAGCAGGTCCTCGGGCTCGGGGCCAGGCACCGTGTCCCGGTCGAACAGCAGCCGCGCCATCCCCGCCACGATCGTCTGGTACCCGGCCGGGTCCTGGTGCCGGTACCTGTCCGCGAACGCCGGATCCGCACGGATGACGCTGGCCCAGGGGCCGAGGCGCGGGTCCTTGGTGAACACCTGGCCGGAGGTCTGGGCGAGGTCGACCACGGCAGCCCCCCCTCGTTCCGAATAATAGGACAGGTGCTGCGCGAACCTGCTCTGCTGCGTGATCCTGTACCTTGCACCTCCGGCTGGTGAGTACAGGACCATCGAAGCCGCGGCGTCCGGCCAGGACGCGGCGAAGACCGCGACCGCGGAGCAGCCCACGCAGCCGCCCATCAGGTGAGCGCGGGGGATGCCGAGGTGGTCGAGCAGGCCCTTGCCCTGCGCGGCGTAGTCCGGCCAGGTGATGCGCTCGACCCGGCCGCCGGAGCCGCCGGATTCGCGCCGGTCGAACATGATGCAGGTGTAGGACCTGGCCAGGTGGTCGACCAGCCGCAGCCGCGCGTAGATGCCCAGCGACGTCCAGTTGGACAGCGTGGCGCTGAACCCGCCCGGCGAGAACATCAGCAGCGGCGGGCCGTCCCCGGTGACCTCGTAGTGCGTGGCGATACCGCCGATGGCCGCTGTGGGCATCCGTTCCTCACTTGATCTGCCGGCCCGCGCGGACGTCGTCGGCCAGTGCCGACAGCGCGTCCATCGTGACCTGCGCGACGTGGGCGTAGCTGTCCGGCTTGTCGTCGAGGGTCCGCGCCGCGTAGCCGATGGCCGCGTGCGCCATCCGGACCCGGCCGTCGAGCCAGGGCCCGCCGCCGGCCCCGCCGATGACGGGGATGCGCACGGCGCGGGTGACCTCGGGTCCGGCGACGGGCCCCGAGTTGGTGAAGTCGAGCAGGGCGGCGCCAGCCTCCTCCAGCCGTTTCGCCTCGGCGACAAGGTCGTCCTTCATGCCCGGCGGCACCTGGGCGCCGGGTGCGAGCATGGCCTGGTATCCCACGCCGTGCCGCAGCGCCGTTTGCGGCGTGATCCCGAACTGCGCCCAGACCGGCACGCCGGCCCGCGCGACGGCGGACACAGCCTCGGGGAAGTCGGCGGCACCGTCGATCTTCACCAGGTCCGCGCCGGCTTCCTTGGCCATCCGGATGGCGGCGCGCACGGCGCTCGCGGTGCCCTCCTGAACGGGGCCGAACGGGATGTCCACGCTGACCAGCGCCCGGCTGACCGCGCGCCGGACCGCCTGACACACGATGAGCATCTGCTCCATCGTCACTTCGAGCGGGCTGCGGTGACCCCACAGGTTGACTCCTACCGAGTCGCCGACGGAGACGATCTCCACCTCGGCCCGGTCCGCGATGGCGGCGATCTGGTAGTCCCAGGCGACCACGCCGACGATCTTCTTGCCGTCGCGCTTCATCCGCGCGAGCGCGCCTATCGTGACTTTCTCGTTCACGGCACCGCTCCCTAGACTCGCAGGGCCGACAGCACTTCAGGGACGTCCGCGGCGTTCCTGAGCAGCACGAGCACCATCGCGTTGGGCCGCAGCGCGGACACGACTTCGCCGACCGGGCCCGCTCCTGGCACCACCAGCCCGGCCGACATGATGCCTCTGGCCGCGCAGGCGTCCCCGATGATCGACGCCGCCTCGGCGTTCGCGTCGGCCGTCGCGACCATGACCACGGCGTCCGCGCCGTCCAGTTCCTCGCTCAGCAGCGCGGTCCCGCCGTCGGCGCAGCGCAGCAGGGCGTCGTCGGGAACCGCGGACTCGAAGACGAGGAAGTGGCCGCCGTCCCACCGCTGGCCGGCCATCCCGCGGACGATGGCGGCCGCCCGATCGTCCAGCGCGATGACCCGCGAGCTGCGGCGGGTGAACTCGGGGTAGCTGATCCGGTACCTGGCCTCGGCCGCGGTCGTGGCGAGCGCGCAGCTGCCGAGCAGGGTGGGCTGGCGCCGCGTGTCAGGCTGCATGTCAGACGGACGCGTGCTTCTCGCCCGGCCGCGCCCGCAGCGCGTCGCCGCAGCCTTCGACGAACGACTGGTCCATCGGCAGCACCACGGCGGCCGACCTGACCATCTGGTGCGCGACGTCGACCCCGGGCGGGCGCACGCCCGAGTCGCGGAGTTCCTCCACGGCCCGCCACAGCTTGCGCCGCGCCATGATGATGCCGCTGTCCGTCGAGACCAGCCGCTCCTTGCCGCGGTCCACGATCGGTCCCATGCTCTCCTGCAAGGACGCGTCCTGCATCGAGATGCCCTTGACCCCGGAGTAGGTGTCGCCGCGCTTTTGGGCGGCGCGGTCCATCATGTAGTCGTTGTCCTTATTCTGCAGCGGGCGGAACGTGCCGGGGACGTACTCGTTGTGCACGCCATGCCCGTCCTTCATGGCCTGGAGTTCTGCCGCGCTGAGCGGGCGGGTCGGGTGGTAGTCGTAGCTGTACACCCAGCAGTTCTCGTCATCGATCGGGATCCAGAAGTGGCCGTGGATCGGGTGGTCGCCGCGGGGCGGGATCATCGTGAAGCTCGGCATCACCCACGGGGTGATCCGCCAGTAGTACTGCCCTTCCTCGGCGTTCCTGCGGGCCCCGATGAACAGGCCGCCGTCGGACTCGGCCACCTCGAAGTACGGCTTCATGTCGGCCAAGTTGTACTTGTTGCCGCGCGCGCCCTTGAACAGCGGATCGGTCTTCAGCCCGCCGGAGTGCAGCCAGGAGACGTGGCTGGAGTCGATGCCGCCCTCGAGCGCCTGCAGCCAGTTGCACTCCTGCCACCGCTTGGAGGTGTAGGTCTGCTCGGGCGCGACCCGCGCGAACTCCCACTGCGGCAGGTCTGGTGTCCGCGCCGGGTCGCCCATGTACGTCCACAGCACGTCGCCGATCTTGACCAGCGGGTAGCTCTTGAGCTTGATCTTCGCGCACAGGCTGCTGTGCCTGATCGCCGGCTCGGACGGTATCTCGATGCACTGCCCGGTGACGTCGTACTTCCACCCGTGGTAGCTGCAGCGCAGCCCCGATTCCTCGTTCCGGCCGAACCACAGCGACACGCCGCGGTGCGCGCAGAACTCGTCCATCAGGCCGTACCGGCCCTCGGTGTCACGAAACGCGATCAGCCGCTCCGACAACAGCTTCACGCGCACCGGCGGACAGTCGTCTTCTGGAAGCTCCTCCGCGAGGAGGGCGGGCGTCCAGTACTGCCGGAACAGGGCGCCCATCGGCGTCCCCGGGCCTGTCTGCGTGAGCAGCTCGTTGATCTCCTGCTTCAGCATGGCTGTCTGTCCTGTCTTTCCGTCGTCTTCCGGGGCGGGTTGGTCAGGCGGCCTCGCGGCCCATGAACAGGCACGTGTAGAACGCCCGCCACGGGATCTCGACGTCGGTGATCCCCGCCGCCGCGAACGCGTCGAGGTGGTCGGCGATGCTGGTGAGCGGATAGTTGTGGTGATGCTTGGGTGAGGCGTCGGGCGAGACACCGAACTTCTTGCGCGCCGCCCGCAGGCGCTGGTCCCATACGTCGTCGAACCCGGCCGCGGCGGGCGGTCCGGCCTGGCTGGCGGGGCCGATGTGGTCGAGGTTGACCAGCCAGCCGCCCGGCGCGAGCCGGGCGGCCGCGGCCGCGTAGAAGGCGTGCAGGCCGTCACGGTCCAGGTGGTGGGCCGCCCTGGAGGTCGTGATGACGTCCGCGCTCGTCGGCAGGCCGGCGTGGTCGAGGTCGGTCATGTCGGCGAGCCGGTACTCGACGCGATCGCCGAACGGGGCCAGCCGCTCCTTCGCCAGCTCGAGCATGGGCTCTGAGGCGTCCGACCAGACGCCTCGCGCCGACGGGAACTGCTCGAGAAAGATCGCCAGCACGGCGCCTGGCCCGGCGCCGATGTCGACTACGGTCACGGGCTCCGGGTTGTCGCCCGCAACGATGGCGGCGGCCATCAGCCGGGGGAACTGGAGCAGGTCACGGAACACGTCATTATCGGCCCAGGACTGGGCGAATGTCGCGTCCCGCCAGGCGGCCGCCGCTTGCTCGCCCTGGCTCATCGCCACATCATGCCCTGACGATGACGCGGTCATGCCTTTACCGCTTCCGCTACCGCCTGCGCCTCCGCGCCCGCTTCCGCTTCCGCCAGGAGGGCGGTGTCGAATTCGGGAGCGTTCTCCAGGTACGCCACGCGGTCGTAGCCAAGCTGCTTGAACAGGCGGTTCTGCCCGGAGAGCAGCCGCAGCGGCTGCCCGTCGGCGCTGAAGTGCTGCGCGATCGTGTTTTGCGGGACGTAGAGCGTGTCGCCGGGCTTGATCTCGTGCCGGGTCGGCTCCTTGGCAATCCTGGCGTAGTACTTCTCGTCGAGGTCGGCGGCTACTTCCCAGTGCAGGCTGTACCCCGAGCCCGACAGCACGTAGAGGATCTCGTCGGCCATGTGCCACCGCTTGCCCGACCGGCTCCCGGCCGGGATGTCAAGTTCGAAGACGTCGACGCTGAACGTGCGGACTTCGGTCAGGTCCGGCGCCGACAGCACGCGCACCCGGCCCAGCGGGGTGGTCTCCCAGCGCGTGTCGTCCGGCTTGACGACCTTCTTGCGGCTCGCTACGCCGGGCGTCCAGATCTGCGACCAGTCCTCGCGCGGCCCGAACCTGTCACCGTCGGGCAGCGGGCCGCTGCGGCCCTGCTGGATCAGCCCCAGGTACATCCACGCGCACTTCGCCTTCATCACGAGGGCGGTCGCCTGCTCGTCGTAGGGGTTGAAGTGCCGGTGGACGGAATCGGTGTGCACGAGCACGAGGTCGTCCTGGGCCCAGTCGTACCGCTGGCCGTCGTGGATCTCGTAGCCGCGGCCTTCGAGGATGTAGAAGGCGGCCTCGTTCTGATGCCCGTGGCCGTGGTTGGACGACCGCGGCGGCAGCTGCACGAAATGCACCTGGAGCGTCTGGGTCAGGAACGGGTCGTCCCCGGGTCCGACCCGCCACCAGGTCCTGGACTGGTCGGAGTCGCCGGAGGGCGCGACCTTCGCGTCATCGACCACCACGGAGTCGTCGCGCACTCGTGGCGCGGCAAGCTGTGCCGACCGGAACTCTTTCAGGCCGTAGTGCTCCGAGGTCATTCCGCGGAGGAACACCCGTCCTTTTTTCGCCATTACGACTCCCTTGCCGTTATCGGTCTAACAGTTATACCTCTGAAGATCGGCTCACGTCGAGAAGGAACGCACGAGCGGTGTGTCGGCGCCAACCCGGCCGACCTTCCCGCTTCCTCCGGGGTTGCCGACCGGCGCGGCGCGGCCAGGCAGCGGCTCGGTGAAGAACCGCCCGTTGTCGTCGGCGAACGGCGCCATCTCCGGTGGGGCCTTGAAGTCGAGGAAGATGGCGGTCTCCGGGCAGGCCGGCTCGCAGGCGCCGCAGTCGATGCACTCCGCGGGGTTGATGTAGAGCTTCCTGTCGCCTTCGTAGATGCAGTCGACTGGGCATTCCTCGATGCAGGACTTGTCCATCACGTCGATGCACGGCGCGGCGATGAAGTAGGGCATGGGCAGGTTCCTCTTTGTCTGGCGGCTTTGTCTGGCGGCTTTGTCAGGCGGCGGCGGTCTGCTGCTGCTGGCCGCGGTCGCTCGAGTGGCCGGGGAACAGCGGCGCCTGTGGATCAAGCGCGGCCACCGCGTTGTTCACCGCCGTCGCGGCCTCGCCGAATCCGACCGAGATCAGCCGGACCTTGCCGGGGTACTCGGTGATGTCCCCGGCGGCGTACACGCGGTCCAGGTTGGTGGCCATGGCCGTATCGACCACGAGTCGCCTATCGGAGACGGCCAGGCCCCAGGACTCAAGCGCGCTGATGTCGGCGGTGAAGCCAAGGGCCGCGACGACCGCCTGTGCCCGCAGGCGACTTCGCTGCCTGGTCCGCTTGTGCAGCACCTCGACCGCGTCGATCCAGCCGTCGCCGCTGACCCCGGCTCCGGCGAGTTCGGCGTTCGTGATGACAGGGACGGCCAGCTCGAGCACCTGCCGCACTAGCGACTCGTGCGCGCGGAATGTCTCCCGGCGGTGCACCAGCGTCACCGTACGGGCGACGGGGGAAAGGCTCAGCGCCCAGTCGAAGGCGCTGTCGCCGCCGCCGACGATGACGACATCCCGGCCCTGGTACTCATCGGGCTTGGGCACGAGGTAGGCCAGCCCCCTGTTCTCGAGCCCGGCGAGCGCCTCGAGCCGCCGAGGGGTGAACGTGCCGATCCCGCCGGTTACCACGATGAACCGCGCCCGGACCCGCAGGCCGGATGAGGTCGTGACGACCGGGGTCCCGCCGGAGTATTCGAGGAACCGGGCTTCCTGCCCGAGCACGTACCTGGGTCCGTACTGACCGGCCTGCTCAGCGAGCGCGGCGATTAGGTCGCGGCCGCGGACCGCGGGAAGCCCGGCCACGTCGTAGATCAGCTTCTCGGGGTACATGGCGGAGACCTGGCCGCCGATCTCGGGAAGCGAGTCCATGACCGCGACCGAGCGACCGCGGAATCCGGCGTAGTAGGCGGCGTAGAGGCCGACGGGGCCTGCGCCGACGATCAGCGCGTCGACGTCGACATCGACGTTTACGTCGACGTTTACGTCTACGTCACGGGCAGCGCGAGTGGCGGGCGTGTCAGGCGAGTCGGCCGGCGACTGAAGATGCGACATCAGGCTCCTTCCAGCGTCTATTGGACTAAAGGTTAGACCATTATGACAGGAAGCCCGCCGCCTGGACAAGCGGAAGATTGGATTTAACAGGAGATTGGACCAACCATAAGCCCTAAGGTAGAGTGACGCTCTCACACGCTGCTGATGCTCAGCAAGCTTCCCGCAGGAGGACACGGATGCCGACCGAAGCCGTGCACGGCACGGATGCCGCTGTCCCCGCTCCTGCCGAGGAAGCGATATTCAGGCCGGTCAGCGTCGGTCGCATCTCGGAAATCATCGTTGAGCAGATACGCGAGCTGATGCGCCAGGGTCAGCTGAAGCCCGGCGACCGGCTGCCCCCCGAGCGCGATCTGTGTGAGCGTTTCGGCGTGAGCCGGGTGACGGTCCGTGAGGCGCTGCGGATGCTGGAGTCCAGCGGGCTTGTCCAGATCCGCGTCGGCGCGCGCGGCGGCGCGTTCGTCACGGCCCCGTCCAGCGACCGCGTCGGTGAGGGCCTGACCGACATGCTGACGCTGTCGGCCATCAGCGCGCCCGACGTCACCGAGATCCGGCTGATCCTGGAAATGGGCATCGTGCCGCTGGTCTGCGAAAGAGCCACCGAGCAGGACATCGCGGACCTTGAGGAGATCTGCGAGCGGTCCGAGGCGGCCCTGCGGTCCGGGGAGTACTCGATGGAGTACTCGCTGGAGTTCCACACCCGGGTCGCGCGGGCGACGCACAACCCGGCCGTGGTGATGCTGGTCGAGTCGTTCCGCGGGCCGATCCACATGTCACTCGAGCAAGCTCGCGAGGTCGCACCGGAAATGGGCGGCCTCGGCACTCGTGAGCACGAACGCTTCATCGAAGCGGTTCGCCGGCGCGACCCGGACGCCGCGACACAGATCATGCGGGAGCACCTCGAGCGCACGGCCCGCCGCGTCGGGCACTGACCCCCAGGTGCGCGATGAGTTCGGCGCGGAGCAGTGACGAATGCGGCGCGGCCGCGCGAGCTCCCGTTAGCCTCCCGCGAGGTGACGCGTGTTCCGCAAGGCGACCGCCATAATCGTATTCGTCGGGTTGTGCGCGCCTGAGGTTACGAAGACGGAGCCGTCGGCGACGCAGACGTTGTCCAGGCCGTGCACGCGGCCGTACCCGTCGGTCACGCTGCTGGCCGGGTCGGCGCCCATCATCATGCCGCCCATGATGTGGCTCCCTGTTGGCAGTCCGCCGCTGTTGATGGTGTCCGGCACCGCGAAGGCCACGGCCGCCCCGGCCTTCTTCATCATCGTCTTCAAATGAGGGATCCAGAACTGCTGCGCTGTCTGCTCGTATTTTCCGTAGCTCCAGGTGATCCGGGCGACCGGCACCCCGAAGACATCCTTGACGGTCGGGTCCAGCGTCACCGTGTGGTCGAGGTAGGGCAGGTCCTCGCCGACGAGCGAGCAGCCGGCCAGCCGGTCGCGCAGGATGGAAGACCGCATGAGCTGCTTGAAATCCGTGCCGAAGGGTTTGGCCGAGCGCGTGAAACCGAGCAGGGTCTGGTAGGCCTGCGCCTCGCTGATTACGCTCTGGCTGCCGCCGAGTTCCATGATCCCGCCACGGATGTACGGCAGCCCGTTGGCCTTCGCGTGGGCGCGGGCGCCGGGGAAGTCCGGATCGGCGGCGTCTTCCGCGCACTGCGTCGTCGACCTGCCACGGTAGGCGTGCATCCGCTCGTCGGTGAAGACCGCGGTGCCGTCGACGAACGCGTGCATCATCAGCCTGCGGCCCAGCTTGCCGCTGGCGTCGGGGAACGAGGAGAGCAGCGCGAGCCGTACCGTTTCGATGCCGGATGCCGCCAGCACGACCAGGTCGGCGTCCTCCGCGCCGGTCACGGGGCCGCCCGAGGTCATCCGCACCCAGCTCACCCCGGTGGCGCGGGCCGCCGCGCCCGATCCGGTCAGCCGCACCCTGGTGACCATCGTCTCAGGAACCAGCGTCACCCGCCCCGTGCGCAGCGCGAGCCGCAGCGGTATGAGTGCCGATGGCCTGGCCACGACCGGGCAGCCGTAGCCGCTGCAGAACCCGCAGTCGTTGCACGCCGCCTGCCCGTTGTAGGGCCGTGAATTGATCGCCATCGGGAACGGGTACGGGTGCATCCCGATGGCGGTGGCACCGGCGGCCACCGCGACCGACGCGCGTTGCTGCGGGCCTGGCGGCATCGGGAACTGACGGCCGCGGGGCGCGTGCCGCAGCACGATGTCCGGCACCGCCCCCAGGTCGCCCTGCACGCCGATGAGCTCTTCCACCTCGTCGTAGTACGGCGCGATATCGGAGTACTCGAACGGCCAGTCGGCCATGTCGGCGTCCGGCACCGGCCCAAGGGCGGAAAGCTGCTGGAAGTCGATGTCCCAGAACCTCGGCACCTTCGCGTCCCAGTGCATGGTCCCGCCGCCGACGAGCTGGGGCAGGTCGTTCACGCTGCCGGTGTACTGGACGGGCTGCGTCGCGGTCGGCCGCCAGGTGCGCGGGAACACCTCCGGATCCGGCCCGGCGAAGTAGCGCTCCCCCATCTTGAGGTCGTCGTTGGAGAACGTCGTCCCGATCGGCCCCTCGCCGTCGATGTTGGAGAAACGGTTGGGGCCCTTCTCGAAGACGACGACCTCCCACCCTGCGTTTGCGAACTCCATGGCCGCCACGGAGCCGCCGGCGCCGCTGCCGATCACGACCGCTTTGCTCATGGCTAACGCACGCCCATGGTCACAACGCCCCGAGGAACTTCAGCACGTCGGCGACGATGCCCGTGTCGGCCACCGGATCGCGGCCTCCGGAGCGCTCGACCTCGCTTTGGGTGTAGCCCAGCGGCTGGATGTCCCCGGGAAAGCCGATGTCGGTCCAGCCGACCAGCCCGCGGTTGCCGCCGTACTCAGGGTTGGCGTACAGCCCCTCGACCGTGTGCTCGAACAACAGCGACGTGAACGTGCTCGCCTCCTGCCTGGCCAGGATCTTGTCCTGGTCGTCCGGCGCCGCGGCGGTGAAGTCCCCGCCCGCCAGCCTGTCCAGCGTGGCGATGCCGTTTTTGTATTGCTGCTGCCAGCCCTGGAGGCGCTTGCGCCACGCGATGATCGTGACCGCGTCGAGCGCGATGAAGCGCGCCATGAGGTCGGGGCCCGACGTATGGCGGTTGCTCCACGGGCCGCCCGCGAAAATCTTTGGCGCGGGTCCGGTGAGCCCGTCGAGCGCTGCGAGCATCGTGTCGATGTAGCCGGTCACGCCGGCCTCGCGCGCGCCGGGGTGACCAGCCTCGGCCGGGTCGTCCGCCGGGCCCGGGGCTATCCGCGCGGTCGCGTCCTCGACAACCGCGGCCTGATGGCTGGTGAAGAACCGGTACACCGTCTGGGGCGGGGCCGGGGCCGGGCGCGGGGCCGGGCGCGGGGCCGATGCCGTACAGCCGCTCGCTCCCAGGATCGCGGCCGTGGGAATCGCGGTGATAACCGTCCGGCGTCGCAGGCTGCCCGGCCGGGACCCGGCTGTCGCCGCTGATCCGCCGGAGGGCATCGCTGGCTCGCTCGCAGGCACCAATGACCCCTTTGGCACGACAGGCCCTGGCGGGGCGCCGCCGGTTTCAGAAGATTGTCTGGAAAGATCATGGCGTCGGTGCCGGATCGCCGCAAGGGGCGAAGGAGACGAGATGACATCACTCCAGGGGCAGGCCGCGATCGTCACCGGCGCCAGTCGCGGCATCGGACTGGCTGTCGCCGCCGAGCTCGTGCGCCGCGGGGCAAGGGTGTGCATCACCGCCCGCAATCTCGAGCCGCTGACCGAGGCGGTAACCCGACTGGGCGGCCACGAGACGGCCATCGCCGTGCCTGGCAAGTCCGACGACGGCGATCACCAGGCCGAGACGATCGCCAGGACCCTCGAGGCGTTCGGCCGCGTTGACATGCTCGTTAACAACACCGGCATTAACCCCGTCTACGGCCCGATCGCCGATACCGACGCCGCGGCGGCCGCCAAGATCATGGCCGTCAACGTGCTCGCCCCGCTGGCCTGGACGCGGCGAGTCCGGGATGCGTGGATGGGCGAGCACGGGGGCTCGATCGTCAACGTCGCCTCCGTCGCCGGCTTGCGGCCCTCCCCCGGCATCGGCATGTACGGGGTCAGCAAGGCCGCCCTGATCCGGCTGACGACGGAACTCGCCGCCGAACTCGGCCCGCGCATCCGGGTCAACGCCGTGGCCCCCGCCGTGGTGAAGACCAAGTTCGCCACCGCCCTGTACGAAGGCCGCGAGGAAGAGGTGTCCGCCACCTACCCGCTGCGCCGCCTCGGCACGCCGGAGGACATCGCGGGCGCGGTCGCGTTCCTGCTCTCCGACGACGCCTCCTGGATCACCGGCCAGACGCTAGTGCTCGACGGCGGCCTGACGCTGCGCGGCGGGGTCTAGGCTCCGGGGTGTATAGGGCCCCGGGGTGTACAGGGCCCCGGGGTGTACAGGGGCACGGGCTGGGACGATGCTAGGAGCATGGAGTTCGAACACATCCTGGTCGAGCGTTCGGGCGATTTCGCCACGATCACGATGAACCGGCCGCAGCGCCGCAACGCCCTGTCGCTCGAGCACATGCGCGAGCTGATCGCGGCCTTCCGTGATCTGGCCGACAGCGAGGCGCTTGGCATCGTCCTGGCCGGTAACGGTCCGGTGTTCAGCGCCGGGCACGATTTCGCCGACGTCGCGGGGGCCGACCTGCCGATGGTCCGGTCGCTGCTGATGACCTGCACCGAGCTTATGACGCTGATGCAGCAGGTACCGCAGCCGGTGGTGGCACGGGTGCACGGGCTGGCCACCGCCGCGGGCTGTCAGCTTGTCGCGAGCGCCGATCTGGCGGTGGCGAGCGAGGACGCGGGCTTCGCGGCCCCGGGCGGCAAGGGCGGCTGGTTCTGCCACACGCCCATGGTGGCGGTCGCCAGGAACGTGGGCCGCAAGCGCGCGATGGAACTGGCCCTGTCGGGTGATGTCATCGACGCGCGCACCGCGCTCGACTGGGGCCTGGTCAACCGGGTCGTGCCCGCCGCCCAGCTCGACGACGCGGTGCGGGATCTCCTCGAGCGCGTGACCCGCGGCTCCGCCGAGAGCAAGGCGATCGGCAAGCAGGCGCTGTACGCCCAGATCGATCTCGATCAGCCGAAGGCGTACGCCTACGCCGTGGAGGTCATGGCCGCGACCAGCCAGGTCCCCGACGCGCAGGAAGGGATCCGCGCGTTCCTGGAAAAGCGCAAGCCGAACTGGCGCCACGGCCGCTAGCTGCGCTGCGCGCGTTTCCCGACTAGTGCCGCACTCACACCAGCGACTCTCGTTACGACTTCGCATAGAACGTGACAACTTCGCATACGCCATGACCAATTTCTCGCCCGTTATGTCCGGGTATGGGTAGTCGACTTCTATGCGAAGTGCTCGAGGATAAACAACACGCTGACATCTGGGGCTGAGCACCGGGTTCCCCCGCGGGCAACTTCAGACCGGTGGCAGCAGCGCTGGCCACTTGTCTTGCCGATCCGACGTCGTGGGCGCCGGTCCGGTGCTCTCACTCCTGCGCCGAGAGCGCGATAGAACATACTGCTGAAGATTTGACCGGTCATGACCGGTTCAATCCTCAGCAGTATCGAAACAACGCCTGGGTATGGTTTACTGTCCGGGAAATATGCGGCCGGGCCTCAGGAGACCGCGACCTTCCGCGTAACTGGCACGCGTCAGGCGTCCGGAGCGGGAACTGGCGTGTTATTTCTACGCGGGGCTCGAAGTGGTCGGCTCACCCGAGAACTGCTGGGCACCGCTATGGGAATTTCGTGGCGGTACGACTTCACCGGGGGCATCCCGGCGTGTGCGGGGGGCAGGGCGGCTTAGGTTTGGGGGCGCGCCCCTTCGGCGGTGGCGCCGCGTTGCGGTTGAGGCACGAAAGGGCAACAAGTGGCGCAGGCGGGGTTGCCGAATGTACTCGGCGATGCCTTGAATGAGGGTTCATAGTTGGGAAGCCCCGCCTAGTGAAGCTGGAACTTGTGTGATGAAGCACAGTTCAGTACTTGAGGTCCGCGGCGTGAGTGTGCGCTTCGGCGGCCTGACCGCGCTTGACGCCGTGTCGCTCACCGTTGCCCCCGGCGAGGTGCTCGGCGTCATCGGGCCGAACGGGGCGGGCAAGACGACGCTGCTGAACGTTTTGTGCGGCTTTATCCGGCCCGATGAGGGCCAGGTACTCATCGAGGACCGCCAGTACCATCACCTGCGCCCGCACCAACTGGCCGGGCTCGGCATCGCCAGGACGCTGCAAGGGGTCGGCCTGTTCGACCGGCTGTCCGCCATCGAGAACGTCATGACCGGCGCGAACTGCCGGGCCAAGGCGAGATTCGTGTCGGCGCTGCTTGGGCTGCCCCCCTCCGACCGGGACGAGCGCAGGCTGCGGCAGGAGGCCGGTCAGGCACTCGACCGGGTGGGGGCTGGCGACGTGGCCGACGCCCGGCCGGGCGAACTGCCCTACGGCATGCGCAAACGGGTCGCCCTGGCGCGAGCGCTCGTCGCGCAGCCGAAGCTTCTGCTGCTCGACGAGCCCGCCAGCGGCCTGGCGGAAGGTGAGCTCACCGAGCTGGGCGGGCTCATCCGCGAACTCGCCGCGCAGACATCCCTCGTCATCGTGGAGCACCACATGGACCTGATGATGTCCGTCTGCGACTCGATCGTCGTCCTGGACTTCGGGAAGGTGATCTCCCACGGGCCGCCGCGGGAGATACAGGCCGATCCGGCGGTAGCGGCCGCCTACCTCGGCGCGAGCGGACCCGAGGGTGAATAGCCCGGCCGGGGCCGAGGGGGCCCAAGAGGCCCAGGGGACCCAGGGGACCCAGGGGGCCCAACGGTCCCAAGGGGGCCAAGGGGGCCAAGGGGTCCGGGCGGGCGGCGCGGCGGCGCTCGCGGTGGAGGATCTGGTCGCCGGGTACGGCGAGGTTCTGGCGCTGGACAACGTCACGATCACGGCGGACGCCGCCAGCATCACGGCGGTGCTTGGCGCCAACGGCGCGGGCAAGACCACGCTGCTGCGGGCGATCAGCGGCATGGTGCGACCGCGCAGCGGGCGGGTCCTGCTCGACGGCGCGGACCGGGCCGGGCATAGCCCTGAGGACATGGCCAGGGCCGGAATCGCGCACGTCCCGGAAGGACAGGGCGTCATCCCTGAGCTCACCGTGGAAGAAAACCTGCGGCTCGGGATGATGTCCTGGCCCGGCATCGCCCCGCGGCGGGCGGACAGGGCCGCCGCGCTCGCCGAGGCATACGAGCGCTTCGGCGTGCTGGCCGACCGGCGCCGCAAGCTGGCCGCCACCTTGTCCGGCGGCGAGCGGCAGATGCTGGTGATCGCGCGCGCCCTCGTGGCACGGCCACGCGTGCTGCTGCTCGATGAGCCCTCACTCGGCCTCGCGCCGCGGATCATGACGCAGGTCATGGACACGGTGGTGCGGCTTAGCCAGGAGAGCGGCATCACCACCGTGCTCGTGGAGCAGAACGCGCGTGCCGCGCTCGCGATCGCCGACCGCGGAGTGGTACTCAATCTCGGCCGCGTCGTCGCCGCGGCCGACGCCAAGGCGCTCGCGGCCGATGTCGCGCTCCGCCATCACTACCTAGGGTTCTAGTCGCCTCAGGAGGAAGCGAGTGGTCGAATTCCTTCAGTTCACGCTCAGCGGGATCAGCTTCGGGATGATCTACGCCGCGATAGCGCTGTCTTTGGTGCTGATCTGGCGGGGCACCCGGCTGCTGAACTTCGCGCAGGGCGGGATGGCGATGTTCACCACCTACGTCGCAATCGAGGTGATCTACCACACGGGCTCGTACTGGGCCGGGTTCGTGGTCGCGCTCGCGGCCGGGATCGTGCTCGGAACCGCCGCCGAGCTCACCGTCATCCGGCCTAGCCTGGGCAAGCCGGAGCTCAACTCCGTGATCATCACGATCGGGCTGCTCATCCTGCTCGAGGGCCTGGCGGGCATTTTCTACGGCGGGCAGTACCGGTCCTTCCCCGCGGCATTCTCCGTTACCGGGTTGCGGGTGGGCTCGACGGCGCTGGGCGTGTCCCGCTTCGACGTGTTCGTCGCGGCGGCGGTGCTGGCCGCCGCGCTGCTGCTGGCGGTCGGGTTCAAGTACACGAGCGCGGGGCTGCGCATGCGGGCCGCGGCGTTCAACGCCACCGTCGCGCGGCTGTCCGGCATCCGGGTGGCGCGAGTGATCACCGTGGGCTGGGCGCTGGCTGGGCTGCTCGGGGCCCTCGCGGGCGTCCTGGTCTCGCCGTCGACGTTCCTTTACCCCAACAGCATGGACACGATCTTCGTGTTCGGCTTCACGGCCGCGGTGATCGGCGGCCTCGACAGCCCCGCGGGTGCGGTCATCGGCGGGCTGCTGCTCGGTGTCGTGCTCAGCTACGCCGGCGGGTACCTAGGGTCCCAGGTGACAGCGCTTGTCGCTCTCGGAATCCTCGTCGTGATCTTGATGATCAGGCCGGCCGGCATCTTCTCTAGCGCCCAGGTGCGGCGGGTATGACGACGCGGCCGCTGGTACGCATCCTCGGCACCGCGCTCATCGGGGCCGCGGTCGTCGTTATCTTGTCCATCAAGCTGGACGCGTTCAGGGACTACCAGATCGCGCAGGTCGCCGTCGAGGTCACGGCGGTCGCCGGGCTTACGGTCCTGACGGGCCTGAGCGGCCAGATCTCGTTGGGAAATGGCGCGTTCATGGCCATCGGCGGGTATACGACCGCGCTGATCCTGCTCCATCTCAGCTGGCCGTTCATCGCCTCGCTCGCCGTCGCCGCCGTGATCACCGCGGCCGCGGGGGCGATCGTCGGCGTCGCCGCGGCCCGGCTGCACGGCCCGTACCTCGCCGGCGTGACGCTCATGCTAGGCGTCGCGCTCCCGTCGCTCGCGTACGTCTACCCGGGGTTCCTGGGCGGGGATCAGGGCCTGACCGTCGTGTACACGACCCCGGGCTTCCTCGGCTCGAACTTCCCGCTGTACCGGTGGCAGGCGTGGGTCTGCTCGGCGGTGGCGCTCGGCACCCTGGTGCTGCTCGCGAACCTGGGCCGGAGCAGGGTCGGCCGTAACTGGCGCGCCGTGCGCGACGACGAGGTAGCCGCCGCGCTCGCAGGGGTGAACGTGGCGGGGGCCCGGGTGCTCGCCTTCGTGGTCAGCGCCACCTGCGCCGGGATGGCCGGGGCGATGCTGGCCATCATCACCGGGCTGGTCGCGCCTGGAGCCTTCACGATCACGCTCTCCATCGCGCTGCTGACCGCGGCGGTGATCGGCGGCCTGGGCAACTTGTTCGGGGCGGTCTGGGGAAGCCTCGTGATCGTCCTCGTGCCCACGTACGCCACCGACGTGGCTACCAGTCACGGCCTGTCCAGTTCCGTCGCGTCCAACATCCCGGTCGCGGCCTATGGCGTGGTGCTCATCCTCGTCATGCTCATCTTCCCGCAAGGAATCCAGGGCGCAGTGCTATGGGTGCTCCGCCTCTTCGGGATCTCCTCTTCCCGCACCCGGTATCCGGCATCCGTGCCGGATGCCGGACCCCCGGCCGGCGAGGCGCCGGCCAGTCAGCACGAGGTTGTGCTGCCTCACAAGAAAGAAGGCACTCAATGAAGAGATCACATCGGCTTCGCGTGCCAGCTATCGCCGTCGCGGCGACGGCCGTGCTCACCGTCGCCGCCTGCACTTCTAGTTCTAGCCCGGGCTCCAGCTCGGCCACTGGCGCGACTTCGAGCACGACAAGCAGCGCGACCAGCAGCCCGACCAGCAGTGCGAACTCGGCCCTGACCGCGTCCGCCCCGGGCATCACCGCGACCACGATCACCATCGGCAGCCACCAGCCGCTCACCGGGCCCGCCGCGCCCGGCTACAGCGAAATCGCGCCCGCCTCGAACGCGTACTTCGACTACGTCAACGCGCACGGCGGGGTGTACGGCCGCAAGATCGTGTACAAGTACCTCGACGACGCCTACAACCCGACCCAGACCGCCACGGTGGTGCGCCAGCTCGTACTCCAGGACAACGTCTACGCGATCTTCGACGGCCTCGGGACCCCGACCCACCTGGCGGTGGAGAGCTTCCTTAACTCCGAGAAGGTTCCCGACGTATTCGTCGCGTCCGGGTGCGATTGCTGGAACCAGCCGACAACCGATCCCGAGACGTTCGGATGGCAGCTCGACTACATCCGCGAGGGGAAGATCCTCGGGCAGTACATCGCCAAGCACTTCGCGGGCAAGAAGATCGGCTACTTCTACCAGGACGACGAGTTCGGCATGGACGGGGTCAAGGGACTCGACGACGAGATCCCGCACTCGATGGTGGTCAGCCGGGAGACCTACGTTCCCACCAACGTCAACATCGCACCGGCCGTCGCCGCGCTGCACGCGTCCGGCGCCCAGGTGGTCGTCGCGTTCTCGATCCCCGCGTTCACCGCGCTGCTGCGGCTGAACGGCCTGAAGCTCGGCTACAGCCCGACGTTCGTGGTCAGCAACGTCGGATCCGACCCGATCACCCTGTCCGGGCTGCTCGAGGCGTACGCGAAGCAAGGCGGCGCGACCGTCAACGGCAACCAGCTCACGGCGGGCATGATCACCGATGGCTACCTGCCCACTCTCGGTGCCGCGAGCAACAGCTGGATCGCGCTGTTCAAGAAGGTGCACGACCAGTACGACGCGAAGGCGCCGTTCGACGGCAACGTGCTTTACGGCGAGGCAGTCGCCTACACCTTCGTGCAGGCGATGCTGATGGCGGGCAGGAACCCGACCAGGCAGGACCTGGTGTCGGCGATCAACAGCGGACTGCCGCAAGGGCCCGCGATCGCCCCGTACGCCTTCTCTTCCACGGACCACGCAGGCGTCACCGGCGCTTACATTGGTGTCATCAACAACGGCGTCCTCGTCCAGGAGGGATCGGTCTTGACCACGGACACGTCCGCAACCGGCGCGGTCACGACCTACACGGGAACCGAGCAGCAGGCGCCGGCGAGCGGCATCCCCGCACCCTGACCCTGCGATGAACACCCCGACCCCCTGATGAACACGGCATGACAACCGACGAGCGGCCGCCAGCCCAGCGCTTGCTGGCGGCCGCCGAGGAACTGTTCGGCCAGCGCAGTTACGGCCGGACAGCGGTCGCCGACATCTGCGCCAGGGCGGGCATTGCGACCGGCAGCTTCTACGCCTACTACGGGTCTAAGGCGGAGATCTTCGCCGCCGTGGTCCGCACGATTAACGCGGACCTGAGGACGGCCATGAAAGCGGCCATGGAGAAGGTGGATGGCGGCCAGCGCGCGCGCGAGCGCGAATGCTTCCGCGCTTACTTCGAGATGATGTCCAAGCGCCCGTGGATGGACCGGATCGTGCGCGAGTCGGAATTCGTCGCCCCCGGCGTGTTCCGCGAGTACTACGAGCACCTGGCCAGGGGCTACGCGCGCGGCGTGCGCGCCGCTCAGCTCGCAGGCGAGGTCGACGTGCGTTACGATCCCGAGGTCATCGCGTTCGCCTACACGGGCATCGGCAACTTCGTCGGCATGCGCTGGGCCGACTGGACCGCGGGCGGGCAGGTCCCAGAAGACGTGCTTGACGACGTGCTTGAACTCCTCGGCCGCGGGCTCGCCCCTCCCGCTGGGTAGGCTTCGGCTGCGATGATCGAGAAGATCCTGCCCGCGGGGGTGGCATACGCCGAGGCGTTCACCGACCCGCCGGACATCGTGCTGTTCCCGGAAGAGGAGGCGCTGCTCGCCCGGGCCGTGGACAAGCGCCGCCGGGAATTCGCGACGGCTAGGGGCTGCGCGCGGCGCGCGCTGGCCGACCTGGGCGTGGCGCCGGCGCCGATCCTGCGCGGTGAGCGAGGCGCGCCGCAGTGGCCGCCTGGCATCGTCGGTAGCATCACGCACTGCGCCGGATACCGGGCCGCCGCGGTCGCGCGCGCCGGCGACATCGTGACCGTCGGGCTGGACGCCGAGCCCAACGGCCCGCTGCCCGACGGCGTGCTCGACGCGGTGTCGCTGCCTGCCGAGCGTGCCCGGCTGCGCGACCTGGCCGCCGCGGCTCCCGGCACCTCCTGGGACCGGCTGCTGTTCTGTGCCAAAGAAACGGTGTACAAGGCGTGGTTCCCGCTCGCCGGGCGCTGGCTCGGCTTCGAGGACGCGGACATCGCCATCAACCCCACGGACGGCACCTTCGAGGCTCGCCTGCTGGTCCCCGCGCCCACCGTCGGCGGCTCCGCGCTGACGGGCTTCACCGGCAGCTGGCTCGCCTGTAACGGATTGATCGTCACGACAATCGCGCTGCAGGTTCTGAGCCCGCGCTGATTCTTTTTTCAGCCTTCGTACATATCGTTGGCTCATGGGTAGCGATCGCCGACCGCGCCGGCTGCTCGCTGCCGTGCTGGCCGTCGTCGTGGTCCTGATCGGGGTGATCGCGGCGCTCGCGACCAGGCTCGCCGGCGACGCGCCCGCGGCGGGCACCCCGGCCGCCCAGCCGAGCGCTACCCCGGCAGCCACCGCGAACCTCACCGTGCCGGAGATCTACCAGCGGGTCCTGCCGTCCGTGGTCATCGTCCGCACCAGCCATAAGCTCGGGACCGGCGTCATCGTGGCCGACAACGGCACGATCCTGACCGCGAACCACGTCATTTCCGGCGGCGGGCCCATCACCGTGACGTTCGCCGACGGCACCACCTCGAAAGCGACCGTCGCGGCGGCCAACCCGAGCCTGGACGTCGCCACGCTCACCCCGGCGAACCTGCCGCAGGTCGTCGTGCCGGCCACCCTCGGCGGCGGCGCCGGCGTGGGCGCGGAGGTGGTGGCCGTGGGCAACCCGCTCGGCCTGACCGACAGCGTGTCGGCCGGCGTGATCTCCGGCCTTGACCGGACGGCGGACACCGACAACGGCAAGTTCTCCAGGCTCATCCAGTTCGACGCCGCTGTCAATCCGGGCAGCTCGGGAGGACCGCTGCTGGACGCGCAGGGAGTCGTCATCGGCATCGTCCTCGCGATCGCCGCACCCGACGGCGAAGACGCCTTCGCCGGAATCGGTTTCGCGGTGCCCATCAACGCCGCGCTCGGCGGCGCCAACGGCAAGGTGGCAGGGAAAGGACCGCAGATATGACGCAAACAACGCCGGCCAACCCGCTGCAACCGGTGCTCTTCGAGGTCAAGCGCACCATCGTCGGCCAGGACGTGCTGCTTGAACGAATGGCGATCGCGCTGCTTTCCGGCGGGCACCTGCTCGTGGAGGGCGTGCCAGGGCTGGCCAAGACGCTGTCCGTCAAGTCGCTTGCCGCGGCCGTCGGCGGCCAATTCCAGCGCATCCAGTTCACGCCCGACCTGGTGCCGGCCGACCTGACGGGAACACGGGTCTACCACCAGCACACCGGCGAGTTCCAAACCCAGCTCGGTCCCGTCTTCACGAACCTGCTGCTGGCCGACGAGATCAACCGCGCGCCCGCCAAGGTGCAAAGCGCCCTGCTCGAAGTGATGCAGGAACACCAGGTCACCATCGGCCGCGAGACCTTCCCGGTGCCGGAGCCGTTCCTCGTCATGGCGACGCAGAACCCGATCGAGTCCGAGGGCACCTACCCGCTGCCCGAGGCTCAAGTCGACCGGTTCATGATGAAAGTCGTCGTCGGCTATCCGAGCACGACAGAAGAACACGCGATCATCGACCGCGCGCTTCGCCCCGGCGAGACCGTCCGCGCGATGCTCAGTCCCGAGGCCCTGATTGGCATGCAGGAGCGCGTGCGGGAGATTTACGTCGACCCGGCCGTCGTCGACTACGCCGTGCGCCTGGTGACCGCGACCCGGCTGACGTACACCGCCGGCCTCGGCGAGCTCAAGCGCTACATAAGCTACGGCGCCAGCCCGCGCGGTTCTATCGCCCTCGTCACCGGCGCCCGGGCGCTCGCGTTCCTGCACGGGCGCGGCTACGTGCTCCCCGACGACGTCAGCGAGATCGCCTTCGACGTGCTGCGGCACCGCATCGTCTTGTCGTATGAGGCGCTGGCCGACGACATCACCGCCGACGCGATTATCACGAAGGTGCTCGATGCCGTCGCCGCTCCCGAGGTCGTGCTGAGCGGGCGCTGACCCGATGACCACACCTGCCGATCGGCAAAGACCAGCCGGGCGCACCGCGCCGGAACGGCTGCTGCTGCGCCTTGAATGGCGGGTCATCCGCCGCCTCGACGGACGCCTGGCGGGCGGCTACCGCACCGCCAACCGGGGCACCGGAACCGACCTCGCGGGCCTGCGCGAATACGTCGCGGGCGACGACGCGCGGCACATCGACTGGAACGCAACCGCCCGCCTCAACGAGCCGCAGCTTCGCCTGTTCACAGAAGATCGCGAGCTCACCGTGTGGCTGGTGCTCGACCGCTCGGCGTCCATGTCCGTAGGCCCGCCAGGACGCGGCAAGCACGACGTGCTCACCGAGCTTGCCCTAGTGCTCGCCCGGATGTTCGGCCGGGGCGGGAACCGTGTCGGCGCTCTCCTGTACGACACCGACAGCAAAACGCATGACGACACCGACAACAAGTCCGCGGTACGCACCGTCCCGCTGGGCACCGGGCGCACGCACGTGCTGCGCATCGGCGCCGAGCTCGCCAGGACCCCCGGCCCCGCGGGCCCGGGTACCGGCACGTACGGCCGCACGACCAACCTGGCGGCGATGCTCGACGCGGTCGCCAAGCTCGCCAAGCGCCGCGCCCTGATCGTGGTCGTCTCGGACTTCATCGGCGACGGGGACTGGGAACGGTCCCTGCTGCGCCTGGTGCCGCGGCACGAGGTCGTCGCGCTGCGCGTCGTCGACGTCGCCGATGACGAACTGCCAGACGCCGGGCTAATGGTCGTCGAAGACGCCGAGACCGGAGAGCAGCTCGTCATCGACTCAAGCGACCCGCTGCTGCGCGCCAGGATCACCGCCCAGGTCGAGGAACGCGACGCGAGCCTCGCCGCGGGAATGCGCCGGGCCGGGGTTCCCATCCACCGCATCGGCACCGACGCCGACCTGGCCACGGCGCTCATCGATGTCGTCGTGAGCACCAAGCGCAGGCGCGCATGAGCCTCGCCGACCCCGCCCTCCTCGCTCTCGGCCTGCTGGTCGCCGCGGCGCTAGCGTGGGCCGCCGTCGCGATGGGGCGGCGGCGGACGGCGGCGCTCGCCGCGGCCGGGGTCACGGCGAGCGGCCACGGGCACGGGCGCGGGCACGGGCGTGGACGTGCCTGGGGCGTGTGGTTCACCATCGCGGGCATCGCCGTACTCGCCGTCGGCATCGCCGGCCCGGCGGCGACCGTCCCGGTGTCTCACGACGCCGGGACCGTCATCCTCGCCATGGACGTCTCTGGCAGCATGTCCGCCACCGACGAGGCGCCCAGCCGTCTTGGCGCCGCGAAACAAGCGGCGCTGTCGTTCATCAACGCGCAGCCGGACACCGTCGACATCGGCGTCGTCGCGTTCACCGACGGCGGCCTGGAGTCCGCGCTCGCGACCGCCAATCACGCGACCGCCACGGCGGCGGTCCGCCGCCTGACGGCCGGGGGCGGCACGTCGCTCGGCAGCGCCATCCTCGCCTCGCTGTCGGCGATCACGCACAAAGACGTCACCATCGGCCGCGACGGCAGCGTGCCGAATATTGGCTACTGGCCATCGGCCACGATCGTGCTGTTCTCTGACGGGCAAGACGAGGACGGCACGTCCGATGGCGGCGACACCACCGACACCAGCGCCGACGCGGCCGCCTCCGTCGCCGACAAGGCCGGCGTACACATCGATACGGTCGGCGTCGGCACCACGGCGGGCACCACCGTCGACGTCGATGGCTACCACCTGTTCACCGCGCTCGACCCGGCCACGCTCACGTCGATCTCGCAGGCTACGGGCGGCACCTACCATCCGGCCTCGGACGCGAGCGAACTCGACAAGATCGGCTCGTCGGTCAACCTGCGGCTCACCATCACGCATGAGCCGCTGCCGCTGGCCGGCGCGTTCATCGCACTCGCGCTCGCGCTGCTCGCCGCGGGCGCGGTGCTCACCGTGGCACGGACGGGCCGGGTGGTCTGAATGTCCTTCTCCTGGCCGTGGGCACTGCTCGCGCTCCTCGTCATCCCGCTGGTCTTCGGCGCGTGGTGGGTAGCCAGGCGCAGGCGGCGGCGTGCCGCCGTGCGGGTGACCTCGATCGCGCTCGTCGCCGCGGCCTTGCCCGGCCGGTCGCGCTGGCGGCGGCGCATCCCGGCGGCGCTGCTCGCACTCGGATTCGCCGTGCTCGCGGTCGGCGCGGCGCGCCCGCAGGCCACCGTGCCTGTCGCGACCTCGTCCGCGACGATCATGCTCGCGCTCGACGTCTCCGGCTCCATGTGCTCCACGGACGTCCAGCCGAACCGGATCACCGCCGCCGAACAGTCCGCGGGCGCCTTCATCAAGTCCCAGCAGGGCGGTCCGCGCATCGGCCTGGTCGTTTTCGCGGCCACCGCCGTCGTCCTCGTCCCCCCGACCACGGACGTACAGCAGTTGCTCAGCGCGCTCGGCGGCCTCAGCGTCTCGGGCGGCACCGCGATCGGCGACGGCATCCTCGCCGCACTCGGCGCGATCGCGCAGGTCGACCCGTCGGTCGCGCCGACAGGAGCGACCCCCTCCCGCGTGCGCGGAGCGGGCTACGCCGACGACGTCATCGTCGTACTCACCGACGGCTCGAACAACCACGGGGTAGACCCGCAGACCGCGGCGAAGGAGGCCGCCGAGCGCCGCGTGCGCGTCTTCACGATCGGCTACGGCACCGACAACCCCGCGCCGCTGGAGTGCAGCTCAACGCAGTTCGGCGGGTTCGCGGGCGGCGGGTTCGGCGGCGGGGGCTTCGGGGGCGGTGGCTTCGGCGGCGTCGGCGGCGGGGCTGGCGGGGAGGGCAACCCGCTCGACGCCAATTACGGCGCGCTCATGCAGATCTCGCACACCACCGGCGGCACTTTCTACCGCGCGCAAGACGCCACCCAGCTCGACAAGGCCCTGTCCCACCTGCCCGCGGCCTTCACGATCGTCCGCAAGCAGGAGGACCTGGCGTCCTGGTTCGCCGCCGGCGGCGGCTTGCTCGTCGTCGCCGCGATGGCGCTGTCCCTGTGGTGGAACAGGACCAGGCGAATGCCCGCGCCGACGGCCGGCGACTGATCGGGAGGAATGGCGGCGGTATTACAGGCGCGCCGGTCCGTTCGGGATAATGAAAAGCTTTTTACCGAACGGGGAGCGTGATTTCCCGAGACCGGATGGAGGACGCTCGTGACCCATCCCCTTGACCCGCTGACCGCGGGCGAGATCAGCAAGGCCGCCGCGATCGTGCGCCGTGATCGGGGGGTGGGCGACGGGTGGCGGTTCGCGTCGATCGAGCTGAGGGAGCCGGCCAAGGCGGATCTGCCCGCGCTGGAGGACGGGCGGCTAGTCAGGCGCGAGGCGCTGGTGGTGTGCTGGAACCGCGCCGACGGCCAGGCCTACCGGGGCACCGTGTCGCTGACCGGGGATGAGGTCAGTAACTGGGAACACCTGCCCGGGCAGCAGCCGAACATCACCGTCGACGAGTGGCACGAGTGCGACGAGATGCTGCGCGCCCACCCGGACCTGGTCGCGGCGCTGGCCCGGCGCGGGATCGCCGACCTGTCGCGGGTGCTGACCGACATGTGGGCCTACGGCGCGGCGCTGATCCCCGAGCGGTATCGCGGACGGCGGCTCGGCTGGTCCGACGTGTGGTACCGAGGCAGCGAGCGCGGCAATCCTTACGCCCATCACGTCACGGGACTGCACCCCGTCATCGACCTGAACACGATGACGCTGCTCGAGCTGGAGGACGGCTACCAGGGCGGCGAGGCGCCGGACGTGATGGGCGAGTACCTGCCTGACCTCATCCCGATGCGGCTGCGCGAGGTGACGCCGCTAGAGATCAGCCAGCCGCACGGCGTCGGCTTCACGCTGGACGGATACCAGCTGAGCTGGCAGAACTGGCGGCTGCGGGTGGGGTTCAACCATCGCGAGGGGCTGGTGCTGCACCAGGTCGGGTGGCAGGAGGGGTCGGGAGGGGCGCGTTCGGTGGCGCACCGGCTTTCGTTCGCCGAGATGGTCGTGCCGTACCGGGACGCCAGCCCCGATCACTACCGGCGGACCGCGTTCGACATCGGCGAGTGGGGGCTGGGCTTCATGACCACCTCGCTCACCCTGGGCTGCGACTGCCTGGGCGAGATTACCTACCTGGACGCGGTCGTGCATGATTCCCGCGGCGAGCCGCGGACCATACCAGACGCTATCTGCGTCCACGAGGAGGACAGCGGGGTCGGCTGGAAGCACGTGGACGAGCGGGCCGGCGTCGAGGTCCGCCGGGCGCGGCGGCTCGTGATCTCGTTCCACGTCACCGTGGCGAACTACGAGTACCTCGTCTACTGGCGCTTCTATCAGGACGGGAACATCGAGTGCGAGGTGCGCGCGACCGGCGTGCTGGTCACCTCGCACGCCGCCGCGCCTGGCAGCCGGCCGGCCAACGGGACGCTCGTGGACCGGGGCACGTACGCGCCGTTCCACCAGCACTTCATCGTCGCGAGGCTGGACCTGGATGTGGACGGCGCCTCGAACACCGTCTATGCGACGGACTCGGTGCCTGCGCCGGCCGGCGGTGATGACCCGTACGGGCTGGGCCTGATGGTTCGCAAGACGCCGCTGCGAACTGAGACGGACGGGAAACAGGACTACGACTGGGGCACACAGCGGGGCTGGACGGTGGTGAACTCCGGAGTCTTCAACGCACTGGGCACGCCTGTGGGGTACAAGCTCGTGCCCTCGGCGGCGTTCCCGCCGCTGCTGGATCCCGCCTCGCCGGCCTTCCAGCGGGCGGCGGTGATCGGGCACACCTTGTGGGTGACTCCGTACCACCAGGACGAGCGCTGGCCCTGCGGTGATTTCCCGGTCCAAAGCGAGCGCGACTCAGGCCTGTCCGTTTGGACCTCCGCCGACAGGCGGATTGATGATACAGACGTGGTGCTGTGGTACGTGTTCGGCATCCATCACATCACCCGGCCCGAGGACTGGCCGGTGATGCCCTCGGATGTCGTCTCGTTCTGGCTCAAGCCCTCAGGTTTCTTCGACCGCAACCCGGCCCTCGACGTCCCCCCGAGCCTGGGCCTAGCGTGATTTCCATGACCGCATCATCAGTGCCGGACCTGGCTGACGTCCTCGGGGCGCGCCAGCGCATCGAGCCATACCTGCGGCCGACGCCGCTCTACCGCTATCCCGCGCTCGATGCCGTGACCGGGGCTCAGTTGCGGGTCAAGCACGAGAACCATCAGCCGGTGGGCGCGTTCAAGGTCCGGGGCGGCGTGAACCTGGTCAGCCAGTTGAGCGAGGATGAGCGGCGCCGCGGGGTCATCAGCGCCTCCACCGGCAATCATGGCCAGTCGGTGGCCTATGCCGCGGACCTGTTCGGGGTGCGGGCGGTGATCTGCATGCCAGAGCGGTCCAACCCCGTGAAGGTGGAGTCGATGCGGGCCCTGGGCGCCGAGGTGGTCTTTCACGGCCGCGACTTCGACGAGGCCCGCGAGCACTGCGAGCAGCAGGCCGCCCAGCACGGGTACCGGTACATCCATTCAGGGAACGAGCCGGCCCTGATCGCCGGGGTTGCCACCTATACCTTGGAGATCCTCGAGGCGCGGCCAGACACCGAGGTGATCGTGGTCCCGGTGGGCGGCGGCAGCGGGGCGGCGGGGGCGTGCGTGGTGGCCAAGGCCGTACGCCCGTCGGTCGAGGTGATCGGCGTGCAGTCCTCGGCGGCGCCGGCCGCGTACCGTTCGTGGCGCGCGGGCACCCTCGTCGAGGACACCACCAGCACGTTCGCGGAGGGACTCGCCACCAGGACCGCGTTCGAGCTGCCGCAGCGGATCATGCGGGCGCTGCTTGATGACTTCGTGCTGGTGTCGGAGGATGCCCTGAAAGCCGCGACACGGCTGATGATCGAGAAGACGCGCAACCTCGTCGAACCGGCCGGGGCGGCGGCCCTCGCGGCGGTGCTCGGCGCACCCGACCGGTTCACGGGCCGCGAGGTGGCGATCGTCTGCAGCGGCGGCAACATCAGCCCAGCCCAGCTGACCGGACTGTGGGCCACCTGAACCGGCCTTGACTCTCCTGTAGCGGGAGAGTCGAAGGTTGGGCTTGCTGCCGGGCCGCCAGCAATGCCCGCAGCCCACGCGCAAGGAGGCAATCATGTCCGCGACCGAATTCGCCATCACGTTGGACTGCGCCGACGCTGCGGAACTCGCAGCGTTCTGGTCGCAGGTCCTCGGCCGCTCGGTGGACCCCGGTGCGACCGAGGAGTTCGCCGCGATCGGGCTCGCCACCGGATCGGACGGCAGGCCGGTCTGGATGTTCCACAAGGTTCCCGAGACCAAGACGGCCAAGAACCGGGCACACGTCGACCTGATCACGGCCGATCTGTCGGGCGAAGCTGACCGTATCGTCGGGCTCGGCGCGAGCCGGCTCGCGGACCTCGAGGAGGCCGGGGTCAAGTGGACCACGCTGACCGACCCCGCGGGCAACGAGTTCGACCTGCTGGCACAGCCTGGCTGATGACTACGGTGTCCCGGCTTGGGGCGGGTGGGTTCAGGACTTAGGTATCGGCTTATAGGTGAAGTCGTTGAGCAGGCTTACCTGGTCGCACATGTGCGGGCTCGGGACGCCGGCCGCCGAGATGAACCCGCTCTCCCCGGGCGGGATCAGGTCCTGCCCGGTCACGACCGGGCCGACGTCCACGGCCATCATGAACGTGCTGCGGTTCTGCGCTGCGCTGACCCCGCACGTCGTGGTCACGCCGACCGCCAGCGGGTCGAGGAGGCTGGTCCAGTTCACGTTCTCGGCCGGCTGGTAGCCCCACTTGGCTATGTCGGTGGTGCCGAATCCGGGGACGTCCTGGCCGAGCTGGGTGCCGGTGCCTGACAAGATCGTGATCGCGTCGTTCAGGCTCTCCACCAGGAGCTGGTCCTCGTGGCCGCCTAGGTAGGAGCCGCGGTAGCAGAGCGTCCCGCACGGCACGATGCCGCTGGTCCCGGCGAGGATGTGGTACAGCAGGTTGTACGTTCCCATGCCGCCGAGCCCGCCGAAGGTGCCGAGGCCCAAGCTGGCGTCGCTGAAGTTCACCGTCCCCGTGTACTGCTCGCCAGGGAACGCGCCGCCCTCGAACACGTTCCGTTCGAAGGCCTCGAGGAAGTTCATGAAGATGGACATCGCGGGGCTGCCCAGGGTCTTGACGTCGTTCCAGCGAGCGAGCGCGTTGACGGCGCGGGCGAGATCGGGGTGGGTCGCCGGGTCGGTCAGCGGGCTGTGCGCCTTGACCAGCGCGTGGTACGCCCGGATCACGTACGGGATGAAGTACGGCGCGGCGGGCCTGGTGTCGTCGACATCGTCGATCGTGCCGATCTTGTGCTCGATCCGCTCCAGGTACGCGACGGTGATGTGCCTGCTGGCGGCGAGAAGCTGGCTGATGAGGGTCGAGCGGAAGATCGTTCCCCAGTACTCGTTGCCCTCGTTCTGCTGGTAGTAGGCCTGCTGTGACGGCTTGGTGTTCCAGTTGTCCAGGTACCCCTGGACCGGGTTGATGCTGTGCGGCATCCGCGAGAACGGGACGAAGCCCAGCCACTGTTCGGTGCCGTTGCCCAGCGCCGGCAGCCGCGGGTCGACCTTCTCCAGCGACGGCTCGATCGGGACCAGGCCGTCACCGAAGTAGGCGATGTTGCCGCGGTTGTCGGCGTACAGGAAGTTGTGCAGCGTCGTGACCAGGCTCATCGAGTGCACGAACTGCCGAAGGTCCGTGTCGCCGCCGAGCTGCGAGAACCCCACGAGCGTCCCCGTCTCGCGCATCCACGACGCGAACCTGAGCGAGAAGGCAACGCCGTGGGCCGGATCGGTCGAGAACACCGGCCCGTCGATCGTCCGGTACACCGTGAACGACACCGGCGCCTGGCCCGCCACCGGGATCTGTTCGGTGATCGCGGTCATCGGGACCTGCTTGCCGTCGAACTCGTACGCAGGCGGGCTGGCGGAGAAGTTGACCTGCTCCATGTAGGTCCGCTCGTCGACTGTTTCCTCACTGGTCGACGTCCAGGCGAAGTGGGCGTTGCGGCCGATGAGGACGAACGGCTCACCGGCGATGGTCATGCCTCCGACGTCGTACCCGCCGGGGCCGTGCAGGTATACCTCCCAGTCCACGCTCGGGTTGGTGATCCCTTCCTGCGGGCCTCCCCACAGCAGCGTGTGATGGTCGGCGGAGCGCCACGGCGCCACGACGAACGCGTCCGAGCCGCCGTGGGCCAGGACGTCCAGCGAGATGCCGGTCTTCAGGATCGACTCGCGGTCCGCCGCCAGCGTCGACATGGCCCGCTTGATGGCGGGCTCCCCGGCCCGGTCGAGGGCGGTGAGCGCGGTCGCGGTTGTCCCTTCCGATGGGGCGGGCGGGTCCGCGGAAGCCGCGGCGTTCGCGGCCGCGGTCGCCGGGGGCCGCGGGCCGCTGGGCACGGTCGTCGGGGCGGTCGGGTCGTTGATCCACCGGGCGTCGTTGAAGACCGCGATGGCATCGGAGGCGGCGGTCGGGTCAGAGGGCTTCGCCAGTTCGGAATCCAGATAGTTGAGGAAACTCAGGTTTTGCAGCTCGCTACCGCCGCCGCCACCGAACTCCCTGGCCAGATAGTTGCCGACCGCGAGCGTGTCGAGCGGGCTCCACGCGGCCGGCCGGTACGGTCCGCTCAGCCCGAGCACGTTCCCGAGCACGAAGAACTCGTACGGAACCTCTGCCCGCTCGCTGGCGGGGCTGGCATAGGCCGAAGCCTCGTAAGCGTTGATCCCGGCCGAGAACGCCTGTATCGCGCTGCGGGTGGCCGGCGGCAGGGTACGGTACTGGGCCCGCAGCTCGGCTGGAGTGTAGAAGAACGTCCTGACGTCTTCATCCTGGGCCAGTTCGCTGGGCCCGAAGATCGCCGACAACGTGCCCTCGACCGTTCTGCGAGTCAGCTCGAGCTGCACCATGCGGTCTTGCGCCTGGGCCCACCCGTCGCCGAACCACATCCCGGCCATCGAGTTCGCGTAGACGCTCGGCACCCCGTAGGAATCCCGGGTGATCACCGCACGAAGCGCTCCGCTGCCCACCCGCTGCCCGCCCGCGGGCAACCGCGCGGCGACGGCCGCTCCGGCTGGGATCGCCGCGGCCACCGCCGCCAGCAGCGCCACCGCGACGGCGGCCCACCGCCTACCCGAACCACGATGCGAGGACTTCACGTGACTCACCTCCGACTTCCCTGTACCACAGGGACGGCAGGCGCGAAAGGCACCGCGCCGCTCAACTTCGACCGGCCGACCGCCTTGCCAGTAAGGCGGTCCTTGACCTTTCCCTGGGGGCAAGCCGCAGCATCTGAGCGTGCCACGTATGAACAGAAAGCTAGGCCGCGGGTTCGGCCTACTCTGGACCGCCACTACGGTCTCTGGGCTCGGTGACGGCGTCACCCAGGTGGCTGGCCCGTTGCTGGCGGTATCGATCACACGCAGCCCGACCCTGATAGCCGGGCTGATGGTCGCGCAGCAGCTGCCCTGGATGCTGCTCGCGCTGCCCACCGGCGCCATGGTTGACCGCGTGGATCGCAGGCTGGCGATGGCTTCGGCATCAATCGCCAGGGCGGTCGCGCTCGGCGTGCTCGCGGCGATGGTCCTCGCGGGTCACGCGAGCATGCCGGTGCTGTACGGGATCTTTTTCGTCGTGGGTTGCGCCGGGCTTGTCTACGAGAACGCCTCCACCGCGGTGCTGCCTGCTCTGGTCGACCGTTCCGGGCTGGAACGGGCCAACGGCCGACTGCAATCGGCGACGACGCTTGCTCGGAGCCTCATCGCGCAACCCCTCGGCGCATGGCTGTTCGCGCTGGCCGCGTGGGTTCCGTTCCTGCTGGACGCCAGCGGGCTGGCGCTGGTCGCCGCGTTGGTCGCCGCGCTGCCAGCGTTCGTCAACGCCGCGCCTGCTCAGGGACACCGGCCGACGCTGCGCGCTTCGATGCTCGAGGGTGTGCGCTGGCTACTTGGCAACCGGCTGCTGCGCACGCTCGCCCTGACGGTCGCGATTTCCGACGTCGGTCTTGGCGCCGTGTTCGCTGTCTTTGTTCTGGTGGCCCGCGTCCGGCTCGGCGTCGGCCCCCTCGGCTACGGCCTCCTGCTGGCCGCCACCGCTGTCGGCGGCATCGTCGGCGGCCTGCTCGCGGTGCGTGTGGTCTCAGCGATCGGCCCAGGCTGGGTGCTGCGCGCGGAAATGATCGTCGAGATACTGACCTACCTCGGCCTTGCCCTGACCCGCAGTGCCATCGTCGCGGCCATCCTGCTCGCACTGCTCGGCATGCACCTGGTCATGTTCTCCACCGTCGGCGCGTCGCTGCGTCAGTCCCTGGCCCCACCGAACATGCTCGGCCGCGTTCACGGCGCCTACCGGCTCGCCAGCAACGGCGGAATGCTGGCGGGCGCCGCACTTGGGGGTCTTATCAGCACCCATTTCGGGCTCGCCGCACCATTCTGGCTTGGCTTCACAGCAATGACGGCAGTGTCTGTCGCGGTGTGGGGCACGCTGAACAACCGCGATATCCGAACCGCCCGCCAGTCCTAGCCGGGGCGCGGAGGCGTGCTTCGCCCGGTGCGTCCGGTTGCCGTCGCCGCCGGATAACCCAGGACCGTCCCCCGCTATCTCAATGAGGAATGGTTCCCGTCCCGGATCACCATGACCTCCCCAGCGGGGACGGTAACGCGTGAGGTGCCGACTGTGATCTCCGCGCTGCTGTCCGCGTGATTGATGAGCACGACGAACCTCCGCTCCCTGTCCGTCCGTCGGACGACCTCCAAGTCGTTCGGCCAGTGGTCGGGGTCCGCCGGGCCGACAGGCACGGCGAGCCCGGCCGACTCGCAGGCCGCGGCGAGCAGTCCCGCCGTCGTCGGCGCGTCCGTGCAGGCGGACACGTACCACGCCTGCCCGGCGCCGAGCTCGTAGCGGGTGACGGCGGGTCCGCCTGCCGCCGGGCCATCCGCGTACCGTACGACGGGCTTGGCCCCGGCCAGCTTCACCACCTCGGTCCAGGTGCCGGCCCACCCAGCGCCACCGCTGTCGCCTTCCTCCCAGGTGAGCCGGACTCGCTCTCCCGCGCGCAGCGGAAGCCATTCCTCCACCGTCACGCCGAGCACATCGCGCAGTGGGCCAGGATAGCCGCCAGGATGTACCCTGTCCCAGGCGTCCACGATCCCGGAGAAGCACGAGACGAGCAGCGTCCCGCCGTTGGTGACGTAGCGCCGCAGGTTCGCAGCGGCCGTCGGCGTTGTCAGATACAGCGACGGCACGACGACCAGCCTGTACCGGCTCAGGTCGCGCTCCGGATGCGCGAAATCAACGGTCAGCCCGGCCCGCCAGGACGCCTCATACCAGGCCCGGACACGCTCCAGGTAGCCAAGGTCCACGCTTGGCCGCCATTCCAGCTCCTGCGCCCACCACGACTCCCAGTCCCAGATCATCGCGATGTCCGCCTCGACCGAGCTGCCGCGCACATCGGCCAAGCCGGCGAGCTCGCCGCCGAGCTCGACGACCTCCCGCCAGATGCGGGTGTTCGTGCCTCCGTGCGGCAGCATCGCCGAGTGGTGCTTCTCCGCGCCGAACCGGCTGGCCCGCCACTGGAAGAACAGCACGCCGTCAGCGCCCCTGGCCACGTGCGCCAGCGAGTTACGGCGCATCTCGCCGGGCCGCTTCGCGACGTTCCTCGGCTGCCAGGACACGGCGCTGGTCGAGTGCTCCATCAGCAGCCACGGTCCGCCGCTGGCCAGCGACCTGGTGAGGTCCGCGGACATGGCGAGATCCAGGTAGGAGTCGGTGCGCTCGGCGATCAGGTAGTTGTCGTTGGAGATCACGTCGAGCTCCGGCGCCCACCGCCAGTAGTCCATGTTTTTCCAGTTGTTGGCCATGAAGTTGGTGGTGACAGGAATCCCGGGCGACAGGTCGTGCAGGATATCCCGCTCTCGCTTGAAGCAGGCGAGCAAGGCCTCCGAGCTGAACCGCGCGAAGTCGAGCCGATGCGCGGGGTTGACCACGCTCGTGGAGGTTCGCGGGGCGTCGATCTCATCCCACTCGGCGTACCGCTGCGACCAGAAGGAAGCGCCCCAATGCTCGTTCAGCGCGGCGAGGTCACCGTACCGCTCCCGCAGCCAGTCACGGAACGCCGCCGCCGAGGTCTCGCAGTAACACTCGCCAAGCGGGGGGCCGTACTCGTTGTTGACGTGCCACAGCACGACCGCCGGATGGGCGCCGTAGCGCACGGCCAATTGTCGGGTGATCTCCGTCGCCGCCCGCGCGTACGCGGGGCTCGACGGGCAGTACGTCTGCCGGGACCCGCCGCCGAGCGTCAGCCCGTCCCGGGTGACCGGGCGCGCCTCGGGGTGCCGCCGCAGGAACCAGGGCGGCGGCGCGGCCGTGGGGGTGCCCAGGTCCACCGCGACCCTGGCGTCGTCCAGCAGGCCGAGCACCCTGTCCAGCCAGCCGAACTCGTACTCTCCCGGCCGCGGTTCCAGCATGCCCCACGAGAAGATGCCTACGGACACGAGCGTGACCCCAGCCTCGCGCATGAGCGCCACGTCCTCCGCCCACACCTCTTCTGGCCACTGCTCGGGGTTGTAGTCCCCGCCGTAGGCGAGTCCGTCGAGCCGCGGCCAGCGTGAGTGCATGAGGAAACTCCGTGTCCATTGTGGAGACCGAATGTCTGGGATCGCTCACAGGCGAATAACAGAATGAAAGCAGGCATCGGCATCTCTTGACAAGCGTTGTCGGCCGGTTAACTCTGGGAGCGTTCACAGACGGAACGCCACCCGTTGTTCACCTGCGGGCGGCCAGGACCAGCGGATACTTTGGTACGTTCTCTCACCCCCGGGAGGGGCCATGAAGCCTTCGCTCGGCGGCCACACGGCCGTGATGCGCTCCCCACGAGATAGCAGACTGCGCGTGCGCGCCATCATGATCGCCAGCTTGGCGCTGGCCGCACTGGCCGCGGCGGGCTGCTCCCCGTCGAACGGTTCATCGTCGTCTCCGGCGGCCACCGCCGCTTCCTCTTCCTCGTCCTCTCCTTCCTCCTCGTCGTCGCAGAAGGTCACGCTGACCTTCTGGTCGTGGGCGCCCAACATAGACAAGGTCGTCGCGATCTGGAACAAATCCCACCCCGACATCCAGGTGCAGCTCCAGGTGCAGGCCGGCGGCGACCAGTTGCTCACCAAACTGCTCACGGCAGCCAAGGCCGGCAACCCGCCGGACCTCGCGCAGGTCGAGTATCAGGTGCTGCCGACTCTGGTCTCCAACAACTACCTGGCCAACATCGCCAGCTACGCGTCCGGCCTGAAGAGCGACTTCCCGGTCGGCAACTGGGACCAGGTGACGCTCGGCACCAGCGCGGTGTACGGCATTCCCCAGGACGCCGCGCCGATGGCGTTGTTCTACCGCGCGGACCTGTTCAAGAAGTATGGCCTGACCGTGCCGGCCACCTGGGCGCAGTTCGCCGCCGACGCGACGAAGCTGCACGCCGAGGCGCCGGGCGTCTACCTGGACTCGTTCTCCAGCGTCGACCCCGGTGAGTTCGCTGGGCTGACGCAGCAGGCGGGGGCGCAGTGGTGGACCGCCTCTGGCAGCACCTGGACGGTGGGCATCGACAGCGCCGCGAGCCAGAAGGTCGCCTCCTACTGGCAGTCGCTGATCGCCTCCGGCGGGGTCGACAACCAGCCGCAATGGACGCCCGCCTGGACCAAGGGCATGAACGATGGCAAGTACATCGCGTGGGTCTCCGACATCTGGGCTCCTGGCGACATGCCGACGGAGTCCCCGTCCAACGCGGGCAAGTGGGTGATGGCTCAGCTGCCGCAGTGGACCGCGGGCGCCCACGTCGTCGGCAACTGGGGCGGATCCTCGACCGCGGTCATGGCCGCGTCGAAGCATCAGCAGGCCGCCGTCGAGTTCGCCACCTGGCTGAATACGGACCCGACAGCGACGGCCGCGCTCGCCTCGATCAGCGGCATCTACCCCGCGGACATCGCCGCGGAGAGCGCGTTGTCCGCGCCGCCGTCGTACTTCGCCAACCAGCCGGGCTTCTGGTCGCTCGGCAAGCAGTACGCGGCCGAGGCCTCCACAGTCACCTGGGGTCCGGACGTGAACGTGGCTTACAGCGAATTCCAGACCGCATTCGGCAGCGCGGCGGCGAGCAAGGGGTCGTTCCTCAGCCCGCTCGCCCAGATACAGTCGACCGTGCTGAACGACATGAAGAAGAGCGGCTTCACGGTCCAGGCCGGCTGACGTGAAGCAGACACGCAAGGGTACGGCGCCGCGACTGGCGCCGTACGCCTTCGTGGCCCCCGCCGTGGCGATGTTCGTGCTGACGCTGCTCATCCCGATCGGCTACACGCTGTACCTGTCGCTGGAGAAGACACAGGTAAGCGGGCTAGGTCTGGGCGCTGGAGCGCGGAAGCAGGTGTTCGCGGGCCTGTCCAACTACTCCGCCGCGTTGACCGACCATCCGTTCTTGTCCTCGCTGCTGCGCGTGCTGGCCTACAGCTTGGTCCTCGTGCCGGTGATGCTCGGGCTCGCGCTGCTGTTCGCGCTGCTGCTCGACGCGCGGCGCGTGAAGTTCCAGCGGTTCGCCAGGCTGTCCATCTTCTTGCCGTACGCGGTGCCGACGGTGATCGGCTCGCTGCTGTGGGGCTTCCTTTACCTGCCCACGGTGTCGCCGTTCCCTGCGATCCTGGCCCGGCTGGGACTGTCGATGCCCGGCCTGTTCGCCCCGCATACGGTGCTCTTCTCGGTGGCCAACATCGGCGTCTGGGGCGGCACCGGGTTCAACATGATCGTGATGTACACGGCGCTGCGGGCCGTGCCGTCGGAACTGTACGAGGCGGCGCGGATCGACGGGGCGTCGCAGCTTCAGATCGCGCTGCGGATCAAGATTCCGATGATCGCGCCGGCCCTGGTCCTCACCGGGGTCTTCTCGATCATCGCCACCTTGCAGGTCTTCAACGAGCCGGAAACGCTACTCCCGCTCACCAACACGATCTCGCTGGACTGGATGCCGCTGATGAGGGTCTATGACCTGGCGTTCAACTACAACAACATCTACGGGGCGGCCGCACTCGCCCTGCTGATCGCGGCTGTCATGTTCCTGCTGTCGTTCGGCCTGCTCCGGCTGAGCAGCAGGCGCGTGTTCCAGGAGCGGTGACACGCCATGGCACTGGTACGAGTCGACGGCGCGCTGACCGAGGCGCCCGTCACCGTCGCGGGAAAACCGCGGCGGAGCCGGGGGCGGCGGCCCGCGGCGCTGCCCACCGCCATCTTGGTGCTCGGGGCGGTGTACTGCCTGCTGCCGATCGCCTGGGTGCTAATCGCGTCAACCAAGGACAACGCGCAACTGTTCAACACGTTCACCTTCGCGCCGGACGGCTCTTTGTGGTCCAATATCCGCGCGCTCTCGTCGTACGCGGACGGCGTCTTCTGGCACTGGATGCTCAATACCGCGATCTACGCGGGCGGCGGCGCGCTGCTGTCCGCCGCGGTGTCTGTGCTGGCTGGGTACGCGCTGGCCAAGTACAGGTTCCGTGGTCGCTCGGCGGTGTTCAACATGCTGCTCGCCGGGGTACTCGTGCCGCCGGTGGTCCTGGCCGTGCCGCAGTACCTGCTGCTCGCCAAGGTCGGGCTGACCAACACGTACTGGTCCGTCCTGCTGCCGTCGGTGCTCTCGCCGTACGGGATCTACCTGGCGCGGATCTACGCGATGTCCGCGGTGCCCGACGAGGTGATCGAGTCGGCGCGGGTGGACGGCTGCCCGGAAGGCCGGCTGTTCGCGCGGATCGCGGTGCCGATGATGGTGCCGGGCCTGGTGACCATCTTCCTGTTCCAGTTCGTCGCGGTGTGGAACAACTTCCTGCTGCCGTTCATCATGCTCAGCGACGAGAACAAGTTCCCGCTCACGGTCGGGCTCTACACGCTGCTCAACCGCGGGTCCACCGCGCCCGCGCTGTACAGCCTGGTGGTCACGGGGGCGCTGCTGTCGATCATCCCGCTGATCATCCTGTTCCTGGCGCTGCAACGGTACTGGCGCACCGATATCGCATCCGGGGCGGTCAAGCAGTAAACAAGAGGGTATGAACGGACGGCGGCGGCCCACGATTGAAGACGTGGCGGCAGAGGCGGGCGTGTCCCGCGGCACCGTGTCGCGCGTGCTGAACGGCGGGCACTACGTGTCTGCCGGAACACTCGACGTGGTGAACCGGGCCATCAGGAAGACCGGGTACGTCGTCAACCATCACGCCAGGTCGCTAGTGACCCAGCGTTCTGAGTCGGTCGCGTTCATCCTGTCCGAGCCGGCCGACCGGCTGTTCAGCGACCCGAACTTCGCCGTGCTGCTCCGCGCATGCACGCAAGCGCTCGCCGAGCATGACATCGGGCTGTTCCTGTTCATCGCCGCGTCGCCCTCGGAGCGCAATCGGGTGGCCCGCTTCCTCGCGGCCGGGCACGTGGACGGGGCGCTGCTGGTGTCCGCGCACGCGGGAGATCAGCTGCTCGACCTGCTGGGCACCGTCGGCGTGCCGTATGTCGCCTGCGGCGCGCCGCTGGGGCATGAATCGCCGATCGCCTACGTGGCAGCCGACGAGCGTGGCGGCGCCCGCACGATGGTGGAGTACCTGCGGTCCACGGGCCGCACGCGGATCGCTACCGTCACCGGTCCGCTGGACACCTCGGGCGGGCTGGGCCGGTTGGAGGGGTACCGCGATGTGGTCGGGGAATCGTTTGATCCGTCGCTGGTCGAGGCGGGCGACTACTCGCAGGAATCGGGCGAGCGTGCGATGTCGGCGCTGCTCGCGCGCTGCCCGGAACTGGACGCGGTGTTCGTCGCGTCGGACGTGATGGCGCTGGGCGCGCTGGTGGCGCTGCGCCGGGCCGGCCGCCGGGTGCCGGAAGACGTCGCCGTCGGCGGGTTCGACGACTCGTCCGCCGCCGTGGCCGCACGGCCGTCGCTGACGACGATGAGGCAGCCGTACATGCGGATTAGTAGCGAGATGGTCCGGCTGCTGATCGCCGCCATCGGCGGCCAGCCGCCCTCCGCGGTCATCCTCCCGACGGAGCTGGTCCGCCGCGAAAGCGCTTAGCCGCGTAGGCGAACGCCCCGTAAGCCGCTGTCAGAGAAGGAGGCCGAGATGACGACCCAGCGGAGCGTGACCGGGTCAGAGGAGAGTGGCGGGGCGGCCGGGTCCGCTCCTGACCTCATGGTCCTGCTGCATGAACGCGCCGACGCGATGCCGCCGGTGCGGCTCACGCTCGCGGATCGCCTCCGGGTGCCGTTCGTCGGCGCCCGCGGCGGCGAGGGCCCGCTCACGACCAGTCAGACCACCACGCTGGGCTGGGTGACCAATCTGGCCATTCCGGCCCGGATGGTGGAGTGGCCGCTCTCCCTTCCGGAGGGGACCACCCTCGACGACATAACGGCCGCGCTGCGGATCCTGATGGCCAGGCACGAGTCGCTGCGGACCTGCTACCCGTCCGCGCCGGCCCCGGGGACCGCTTCCGCGAAGTCCTTCATCGTCTTGCCGGGCGAGCCGCAGCAGCGGGTGCTGAAGTCCGGGGAACTCGTCATCGACATCTACGCGGCGAGCGAGGAGCCGGCCGACGACGCGGTGCTTTTCACCGAGCTCACGAGGCTGCTTCGCGCCCGCGAGTTCGACCTCGTCGCCGAGCTGCCGCTGCGGGTAGCCGTGGCCGCGTGGGAGGATAGGCCGCGGGCGGCCGTCATCTTGTACTCGCACATGGCCGCCGACATGGCCGCCATGGCGACGCTCGACCGCCAGTTCACCACCTTGGTCACAGAGCCTTCGAGCCGACAGGTCGGCCCGCCCGGGCATCAGCCGCTCGACCAGGCGAGAGAAGAGCGCTCCGCTCGCGGTCAGCGCAGGATGGACGCGGCGGTGCGCAGCTGGGAGGCCGCGTTTCGTATCATGCCGCAGTGCCAGTACGCGGTGCCGTCGGCCGACCCGTGGCATGACGGCGGCGTTATCTCCGGGTGGATATGGTCACGCGCGGGCGCGCTGGCGCTGCCGCACATCGCGGCCCGCACCGGAGCGAGCCGCCAGCTCGTCGTGTTCGCCGCCGCCTGCACGATGATGTGCTGGCGGACCGGGCACGACACCTGCGTGCTGCAAATGCTCGTCAGCAACCGGTACCAGCGACACCTGCGTGACTACATCGGCTGCCTGGTACTAGACGGCATCACCGCGCTCGATGTGGGAGCGCGGAGCCTGGATGAGATGGTACGCCGCGCCGCCGTGGCCGTCCTGCGCGGGAATCGCAACAGCATGCTCTCGGGCAACATGGTGGACCGCATATCGAGGCAGGTGGAGCACGATAGGGGCATCACCATTACGCGCTACTCCACCTTCAACGACATCAGTGAGTTCATGCCAGTCCCGGACGGCGCGGCCACGAACGGCGGCGAGGCGGCGACCGACGCGACCGCGGCGGGGCGGGCGCTTGGCCAGACCAGGTTCGCTCAGCTTCCCGCCCCAGGGGCGGAGGAGCAACTGATGCTGCTGTTCCTCCAGCAAGTAGACGGCGAGCTGATCATGGGCACGACCAGCCGCGACGCCAACCGCGTGCCGCTTCGCGAGCTTGAGACGCTGCTCCGCGGAACGGAATCGCTGCTGGTCGCGGCAGCCCTCGGTGACGTCGAGCTGAGCCGGCTGGCCGAGATCACCGGCGTCGAGCCGGTCGTTCGCGGCCCCGGCTGGCTGCGCGTAGGACCCAGCTGGGTCGAGTTCGCCGAGGCGCGGCGGCTGGTCGAGGACGCGCTGCCCGCGCCCGCCGCCGTGTTCGCGGTCCCTGAGCCCGCCCGCGCCCACGGGCCGGGTGACGGCACCCGGCAGACGACCGACCGCGCCGGGCAGCCGGCCGACCACACGCTGGTCGCCTACCTGACCGCGGGAGACGGCATCGGCACCCCGGAACAGGCCCACGCGGCGTGCATGACCACGCTGGCCGGCACGCGCAGTCTCGCCCCGCCCGGCGGGATCCGGTACACGGCGATGGCACCCCACCAGTACGTGATCTGCGCCAACGCCCCCGCCGACGTGCGTGACCAGGCCGCGTGGCGGCGCCAGACGGTGGTGGCCGAGGGTGACGGCCGACAGGGCCGCTGAACGGCCGCTTCGATATGCTTGTAGTTTGCGGTGTTAGAACGCATGGGAAACCTTCCCGACAGCAGCAGCGAGCTCAGCATCCTCCAGCTCGCTGCCAGCGGGTGTACGTGCTTGCGGCACAGGGTCATGTGGCGGCGTCGCACCGCCCGAGCTCGGCCGAACTGGTAATGGGATCGTTCCCAGTCTAGTTGGCCTGCAAGTTTCAGCCGGCAACCTGTGCTCCGCAAGTAAGGGCTGCTTTGAATACCTAGAGTTCAGGGCCGTATGGGCGATTAAGCGCTGGGTGACAGTGCCCGTGAGACGGATGCCGCTTCCGGCCTGTCGGACCGCGCATTTGTTACCGTCGTTCTGGGAGCGTTCACAGCAAGGAGCAGTGATGAGCGGTATGTCGATCAGCAGGCGGACCCTGTTGCGGGCCACGGCGCTCGGCGCGGGCGCGCTGGCGCTCGGCGAACTGCGCACGGCGCAGCCCGCTGCGGCAGCGACGTTTTACAAGGGCGCGGACGTCTCCTGGGTGCCGCAGATGGAGGCCAACGGCTACTACTGGCTCAACGCGAGCGGGGTGCGCCAGGACATCCTGACCATCCTGAAGGGCTACGACCTCTCGGCGATCCGGTTGCGCACCTTCGTCAATCCGTCCAGCGACCCCGTCAACGGGCACTGCAGCATCAGCGAGACCGCGGCGATGGCCGTTCGCGTCCAGGACGCGGGCATGGCGGTCAGCATCGACTACCACTTCAGCGACACCTGGGCCGACGAAGGGCACCAGAGCCCGCCGGCGGCGTGGGCGGGCTTGAGCTACACCCAATTGCTCAGCACGATGCAGAGCTACGTGAACAGCAGCATGAACGTGGTCAAGAACGCCGGAGTGACCCCGACCTGGGTGCAGATCGGCAACGAGATCAACTCCGGGATCTGCCTGCCGGTCGGCGGGGTCAACATCCCCGCGCAGATGACCGGGCTGCTCAACGCCGCGCACGATGAGGTCAAGCAGGTGTTCCCCAACGCGATCGTGGTCATCCACCTGGCGTCCCCGCAGAAGACCTCGGTCCCGGCGTTCTTTTCCGTCTTCAACGCCAACGGCGGGCGCTGGGACATGAACGGGTTCTCCTCCTACGGCAGCGCCAGTGCGGCGGCCGGCCTGGTCGCAGACATGGCCTCGGTCTCCCGCACCTACGGCAAGCCGTTCATGCAGGTGGAGGTCGGCGGCCCGAGCAGCAACCCCTCCGGCACCGAGACCACGGTGCAGAACTACCTGAGCGCGCTGGTCAGCAATGGCGGGCAGGGCTGCTTGTACTGGGAACCCGAGGTCTACTCCCCGTTCACCAGCTACGCCATGGGGGCGTGGAACACGAACCGGGAACCGACCGTCATCATGAACGCCTTCTCCGGCGGCAGCGGGAGCGCGACGTACGTGCTGATCCGCAACGCGGACACCGGCCTGTTCATCGACGGCGCGGGCGCCACCTCCAACGGCTCGCCGACGCAGCAGTGGAGCGACACCAACAGCAACAACCAGCAATGGACCGTCGTGAGCGACGGCTCCTACGTACGGCTCCAGAACCGCGCCACCGGCCTGTTCATCGACGGCGCGGGCGCCACCTCCAACGGCTCGGCGGCGCAGCAGTGGAGCGACACCAACAGCAACAACCAGCAATGGACCGTCGTGAGCGATGGCAGCAACGTGCGGTTCGAGAACCGTGCCACCGGCCTTTTCCTGGACGGCGCGGGGGCCACCTCCAACGGTGCCACGCTGGAGCAGTGGAGCGACACCAACAGCTCGAGCCAGCAATGGACTCTCGTGACCACGAGCTGACCCTGTCAGGGGGTTGTCTGGCATTCCGGCATCGCGATGCACACCCCCGCGACCGTCCACGTGCTGCAGACCCACAATCATCAGCATGCAATCAAGAGCCTGCTTCCCTGGTTGCTGGAAGACGCCAGCGCCCTCGAGGGTATAGCCATCGCTACGTGATGCACGGTGGCCGTGCCCAGAGTCGGGCGGAAGTGGCCCGTCACGGTTAGTGATCCTGCGGCAGCGCGCGGATTAAGAGACCGTGCGCCATCCTCGCACCAGGATATTAAACCTCGTTCGGTCAACTTGTGCCGTTACAGGCCCTTCCAGGGCTACTTGCTATTTGCTACGCTCCTGTTGGGAGCGCTCCCAGCACGAATGTGTGCGACGCATGCCTCCGGCCTGGCGAAGGAAAAGCGACGCCTTCCCGACCGGCTAATACGAGTTCGCTTTAACCACACCGACAACGACCGCAGGGCCGCGCTCACGGCGGCGCCGATATTGGGAGCGCTCCCGGAGAGCGTCCGGCGGATGGCGGGCTGCCCCGCAGGCGTCGAGGTGTGGCCATCGTTCGGCACAGCTAAGCGGTCACATCGGCTCCCTCACGCGAAAAGGACGGTCTGAAGTGAGACCCATAATTGGCCGAAAGCAGGCGGCGGCGAGCGCTGCCCTCGCTGCATCTGACATCGGCGACCTGCCCAGCCGGGACCGTCGCGGGCGGGCCAGGCGCTGGGGCGCTATCGCGGTCGGTATCTCACTCTGTTTTCCGCTCATCGCCGCGTCCGCGGCGCACGCCGGGCCGGCCACCGCAGCCGGGTCACGGCCGGGCGCGAGCCACGTTCCGACAGTCAACTGGGCGCTGTCGGGCCAGGCGACCGCCACAACCTCGCAGTCCGGCAACCCGCCCTCGAACGCCATCGACGGAAACGCTGCCACCTCGTGGTGCACGGATTCCTACCCAGACACCCTGACCGTGGACCTCGGGCAGGTACGCAACCTTGATGGCATCGGCATCACCCTCGACAACGCCAGTTCCTCCGCCAACGCCACGGTCTCGCTGGCCACAGAGCAGGGCGACTGGCACACCCTGCCGACGGCACACAACATCGCCCTCGACGCTGGCAACCCAATGTACGTACCCCTCGGGCCTGGTTCAGGTAACGGCACACGGCCGGACATGAGGGGGCGGTACGCCCAGATCGAGGTGTGGGATAGCGGCGCAACCCCCGTCTGCATCGGGGAGTTCCGGCTGTTCGGTCCCGACCCGGCTGCGGCCAGCATGATGCTCGGGTCAGATCTTTCCTTCACCCCGCAGGAACTCAACGCCGGGGCCGTCTTCACTGACAACGGCGTCCCAGCCAACCCCGCGAACATCACGGCGCAAAACGGCGCCGACTGGGCCCGCCTGCGGCTGTGGGTCAACCCGCCGGCCGGCTACAGCGACCTCGCCAGCGACCTGGCCTTCGCCAAGACCGTGGAGGCGGCGGGCCTGAAGCTGTACCTCGACATCCACTATTCCGACTTCTGGGCCGACCCTGGCAAGCAGTGCATCCCGGCGGGCTGGCCCACAACCCTATCGGGGCTCACTGCGAAGGTTCAGTCATATACCAAGGGGGTCATCGCCGCCTTCGCTGCCCAGGGTACCCCGGTTGACATGGTCTCCATCGGCAACGAGATCACCAACGGCATGCTCTGGAGCGAGTCGGAGGAGACCAACTGGTCGTCGTTCGGCTGCGCCGGACCGGGGGTGGGCGGCCTCACCTGGACCAGTAACACCACGGCCACCGGCTGGAGCAATCTCGCCCAGCTGCTCAAGGCCGGCATCGCCGGCGCGCAGGCCGGCAACCAGCCAGGTCACAAGCTGCTGATCGCCATCCACACCGACCTCGGCGGGAACAACGCCAAGGCGCAGGCCTTCTACTCCAACCTGGAGGCGCAGGGCGTCCCGTTTGACGTCATCGCGCTTTCCTACTACCCCGTCTTCCAGGGCTCGCTGGCCGGCCTGCGATCGAATGTCGACGAGCTGGCGACGCAATTCGATAAGCCGATCGTGATCGCGGAGACCGAGTATTCCTGGACGCTCGCCAACGGGGACGGCCTCGGCGATACCACCTGGGAGGCGAGCCAGCTGATCGACGGTTACCCGGCGAGCCCGGGCGGACAGCTCTCCATGCTCAATGACGAGCTGTCCATCCTGGCCGCTGTCCCGGACGGGCTCGGGGCCGGGATGTTCTACTGGGCGCCGGAATGGCTCCCTGGTGTCTCGTGGGCACCCGACGCCAGCCCTCCCGGCACGCCCGACGACAACGAGACCTTGTTCAACTTCCAGGGACAGGCGCTGCCGTCGATCGGCATGTACAGCGATCCGATTCAGATCTGCGCACACTCGAACCCTTATTCAACCCCCTGCGTCATCGGCTCCTGAGAGCCGATCCTGTCCGTGATCGGCATCGAGATCTCTTCGCATTGAGGCGCGGAACGACCGCCGGAAAAGTCCGCGGCGTTTCTTATCCTGGCGGCAATGAGCAACAACCACGGTGACGTGCTTTGGGAGGCCTTCGTCATCGCCATGCTCGCGGCGGGGCCGGTCGCGGAACGACGATCTCGCTACAGCGATAAGCCGGCGCTGTTCACCGCCAACCGCGAAATTGCCCACATGGAGGCGCCGGGAGTGATCGACGTGCGGATCACCAGGGCTGGATGGTCGCAGGTCAAGGAGCAGTTCAGTGCCGATCCCGCCGTCCGGCGCGATCCGTCGCGGCGCGACTGGATCGAGCTTCATCTGAGCTCGGCAGCGGACCTAGACCGCCTCGGCGGGCTGCTGACCGCCACGGTGGCTGCCAACGCATGAGCCGACGGCGCCTTTGAATCTACGGGAGAACGTTAAGTCTGCGGTGCACGTCCCAAAGTAAATGCCGCTGAGCGTTCAGATACAGCTCGGCCCGCCCGCTCGTCGGGCTGCTCGAACCACGTGACTCCGCCCCCAATTAGCGGGAAGCTAACTCCGGTCACATTGAACTTCGGCTTTCGCCTGAATCTCATCCAGGGCCTCCCGCGAAGCTAACGTCATGACGAGGTTAGCCGGGGCATGAGCGTCGTCACGGACACGACGCGAGCGACGCGAGCGACGTGGCGGCTGGCGGATGAGCCAGACCATGGGGCTCGTGTGCCGGACAGCACATATCGTGAACGGCGTGACGCAAACGTGGATAGTTGAGCCATCGGGGCCGCTGCGCGGAGACATCTCCGTGCGCGGCTCTAAGAATGCCGTGACCAAGCACATGGTGGCAGCAATGCTGGGCGACGGCCCCAGCGTCATCCGCAACGCCCCGCAAGTGGGGGACGTGGACATCACCGCGGCAATGCTGGAGTCGGCCGGTTTCTACGTCAGCCACGAGGACGGCGAGATCACGATCGCCCCTGGCAGCGAAGTGAGACCGAAGGTCCCCGCGGCGTTCACTGGGCTCAACCGGATCCCGATCCTGATGATCGGCCCGTTGCTCCACCTGACCGGTGAAGCGTTCGTCCCGCTCGTCGGCGGCGACCCCATCGGGCGGCGGCCTGTCGACTTCCACGTCGACGCGCTCAGGACCCTCGGCGCCGAGGTCACCTACGGGCCGACCGGGATCAGCGCCAAGGCGACCAGGCTGCATGGCGCGCGCATCACGCTGCCATACCCGAGCGTCGGGGCGACGGAGACGGTGCTGCTGTCCGCGGTCCTCGCCGAGGGCAAGACCGTGCTGCGCAACGCGGCCACCGAGCCAGAAGTCGTCGAGCTCGCGCTGTTCCTGCAGCGGATGGGCGCGCACATCGAGCTCAGCCCCGACCGGCGCATCGTCATCGAAGGCGTGCCCAAGCTCAAGGCCGCTTCGACCCGGCTGGCCGGCGACCGCCTCGAGGCCTTCTCCTACCTGGTCGCGGGCCTCATCACCGGCGGCGAGGTACGCGTGCACGGCTGCCCGCAAGACCGGCTCGTGACCGCGATCACGACCCTGGCCCGGATGGGCACCCGGTTCGACATCACCGACGAGTGGATCACCGCGTCCGCGCCCGACGGGCTCCAGCCGGCGGCGGTGCATACCGACACCCACCCCGGCTTCATGACCGACTGGCAGCAGCCGCTGATGGTGCTGTTCACGCAGGCCAACGGCATGTCGGTGCTGCATGAGACGGTATTCGAGAACCGCCTTGTTTACGTGCCCGCGCTACAGAAGATGGGTTGCGAGATCGAGGTGTTCGCGGCCTGCCTCGGCGGTCCCGCCTGCCGCTTCCACGACGGGAACGCCGTGCACTCGGCGGTCATCCGGGGCGTGTCCAAGCTGCACGGCGCCGAGGTCGAGCTGCCGGATGTACGCGCCGGCTTCTCCGCGGTGCTCGCCGCGTCCGTGGCCGACCGGCCATCGGTGCTCAACGGCGTGCACCACATCGAGCGCGGCTATCACCGACCGTTCGACCAGTTCGCGTCCCTCGGGTTGCGGGTCACGAGGACGGCCGAGGACGACGGCTCAGCCCTTGCAGGCGATGATGTAAGTATCGACGATGTCGCCGTCGACGTGTGCTGCCTCGATTGAGGTGAAGCCCGCCTCGCCGAGCATCTTGCGTGCTGTCTGCTCTCCCCACATGGTGCCGAGGCCCATTCCGCCGTCGGCAAGGGAAACAGTCATGCAGTGCATGCATGAGACGGTATACAGGAACGGCCCGAGCGGGTGAATGTGGTGATGAAGTCGAACCGGCCGACCTCGCCGAGGTAAGCGGCGTCGCGCTTGTCGAAGCGCGCGTTCGTCAGGCCTTTGCGTTCCGCCTCCAGCCGGGCCGCGGCGGTCCCGGCGTCGGAAAAGTCAAAGCCCGCGAATCGCGAACACGGGAAGGCCTCGGCCATCTCGGAAACAGTCCACGATCTGATCTTCCACCAGCGCCATGAGCCCGATGTACTGCGTCCCGGTAGCGAGATTGTTCGGGCCCGCCGCCCGGGTGAGCCAGACGGCGTAATCGCCAGGCAACGAATAGGATCCCGCCGCGCTATCGTGCTCGACGATCCGGCCGGTGGTCATCGCCGCCAGCCATTCCCTGACGTAGCGCTCGTCGAGCGAGGCGCGCGACGCGATCTCCGCGCTCGTCGCCGCGGGCATCGCCGCCATCACGTCGAACAGCCCGGTGCGGTGGCCCACGCTCACCATCAAGGCCAGCGCGGCCTCGTTCTTCATGCGGAGCATCCGCTCGCCGAATTCCGACGAGCCCGTGGCTTGTGCCTCGCTCATCCTCGCCTTCTCACCTCGGAGGGTGGCGCAATCGTAACGGGCCGCACGCCCGAGTCAGTCACGGACAGCAGGCAAGATGGAGTCATGCTCAGCCATCAGGTGACCTTCACGACCAGCAGGGCGCTGCGTGCCGCGATCGCCGCGGCGATCGCCGCGCTAGCGGTCACCGGCTGCGGATTCACCGGCCCCGACCCGGCGGGCTGCAAGGCCGCCCTGCAGGCGGAGTACGTGAAGGTGACGGCTGGCCAAGGGCATTTCAACCCTGACCCGCCGGCCTGCAAGGGACTACCGAAAGCCCAGGTGCAGCAGTTCGCTCAGCAGGTCCTGGAAGGCAAATGAGACATTCGCCGTCAGTGCACTTCCGTGTACTCGCTGCGCTCCAGCTGCACAACGTTGGAGTAGTCGCTGTCCCTTGGCTCCGCGAAGTCGGTGTACTGGATGTCATCCAACTGCACGACGCGGACGCTGCGGGAGACCAGCTTGCGCAGGTGCCGCATCCCGCTCATGCCCGCGAGCGCGACAGCTACGGCGGCGGCGAGGACCGAACCGCCGAACAGCGCGAGCCCGCCGACGACGTGTCCCAGAATCATCAGGACCACTCCGGCCAGCAGAGCCACCGGCATAACCGCCACCAGCAGTAGCGCGAGCACCGTCACGGCGATCACGGCCTTGGCCGAACTCCCCGGCATCCGCTCCGCGTACCAACCGGTCATCACACTCACCTCTCAAGCCCCCTTCAAGGGACCAAATTCACGCGATATGTCGCGTCGTTAATGTCAACACAACTCTTGAGCACAATCATCCCGAGGCGGGTTGGTGCGCTGACCGCAGGCGGGCACCCTGCATCACCGCTGCCGCTCGTGCCAGCATGGCGGAGTGACCCAGACCAGTTCAGGCCGCCTGCGAACCGCGCACGCCGAGGACAGCGCCCAGCTTCTGCGCCTTTGGGAGCTCTTGTTTGACGAGGGCGGCACGACGTCCGAGGAGCCGTGGAAGGGCCACGCGCGTGAGTGGTTCACGCGGTACGTCGACGACACTTGCAATGCCCGGTTTCCCGCGATCGAGGTAGACGGCGAGCTCGTAGCTACGGCCATCGGCACCCTGGAGATCGGCGTTCCCAACCCTGCGTGCGTCCGAGGACGCACTGTGCGCCTCGCGAACGTCATCACCCGGCCAGAGCATCGCGGCCAGGGCCACGGAACGATGCTCGTGCTCGACGTCGTGGCGTGGGCCCGATCGATCGCTGCCGACCGCGTCGACCTGAGCGCCACCCCCGCCGGGCAGCGGATCTACGAGGAGCTCGGCTTTACGGTGACCTCAGCCCCGCGCATGAAACTCGTTCTGTGAATGCGCGCAGTGGTTGTGGTGGCGGGCTGGGTCGTACCGGCCCGCCGACATGAAAAGCGCTTGTCGCTGGCTGGCTGCGCCCGGCAGACTGCGAGCATGCCCGACGGCATCGTTCGCTGGCCAGATCGCCCGGTTACGCCGGGCCGGGTCGCGGTGGTCACTGCCTCGTACAACACGCGTGAACTCACCTGCCTCATGCTCTGGTCGCTGCGCCGGATCCTCGAGTGGGAATCGCTTGAGATAGTCGTCGTTGACAACGGCTCGAAGGACGGATCGGCGGAGTTGCTTGCGAAGATCGACGCGGCCGGGGGGTGCCGTCTCATCGCGAACGCGAGCAACGCTATGCATGGCCCGGCGCTCACCCAGGCCATGTCGTTCCTCGCGTCGAGAGGCTCCGGGCTCCCGCGGTGGGTGTGGGTTCTCGATTCCGATGTTGTGATCAGCAGGCCTGATGCGCTCCAGAAGGCAGTGGACCGGGCGAAGGAGACGGATGCCGCGATCGTCGGCGAGTCGTGGTGGGACCCCTGGGACGAAACATACAGCTTTCTCGCGTACTCGCTGCTGATCGACCCAATACGCGTCTGGCGAGACGGGATCGAGCCCTTCGCCGACGGAGGAGACCCGGCGGGCGGCCTGCTCCGGTCCGCTAAGGCTCAGGGTGAGACGCTCTCCGAGTTTCCCTTTGTCAAAGATCGCTACGTGGTTCACCGGGGCCGGGGCAGCCTGTCCGCCGTGTGGGAGTCCGGCGAGACCACGCACCCGTCTTACGAATGGGCCCGCGACCACCACGAGCCGCACTTCGGTCTCGTCGAGGGCGCAGCGGCCTTGCACGATGAGCTGATGACAGCGTTCCGCGCCGAGGTTGGTCCGCTCGATGATCAGAAGGCGGTTGAAGCTTTCGCTATCCGGGCGTGAGCGGATGATCTAGGTGTATCTGTAGTGGGTGGTGCGCGATACGGCGCTGGTGCCGCCAACCGCGGTGACGGTTACGGTGACGGTGCCCGTGCCCGCCGGGACTGTGGCCTGGATCTCGGTGGCAGAGACGGTGCGTATCTTGGTGGCGCGCTTGGTGCCGAAGTGGACTGCCGTGACGCCGATGAAGTTGGTTCCGCGGATGGTGATCGTGTTGCCGCCTCGGGGCTTGCCGCTCGTCGGAGAGAGCGACTTGATCGTTGGCGCGGCGACGTAGCGGAAGTGGCTCGCGGTATCCGCGCTGCTGAGGGTGAAGTCCTCGGCCGAGATCTGGATGCTGACCGTGCCTGGCCGCATGGCGGGCAGTTTCATCGTGCACCGGGTAGTGCTGGTGCAGGTAGCGGGGATCTGCCGGGAGCCGATGCGGGCCACATCCGCGCCGGCGATGGGCAGGAAGCCAGTGCCGCTGATCGTGACCGTGGTGGACTTGGCGGACGGGCCCTGGTCGGGAGAAACGCGGGTGACCGAGGTGGTGTCGAGCTTGGTGCCGTACACCCTGCACATCAGCGCGGCCAGGCCCGGATAGAACATGCTGGGGTGGCCAGACCCGTCGAAGCCGCCCATGAGCGGAGCGCCAAGCCCGCTGGCGAGGTCGTAGCCGCTGGTCGCGGGGTACAGTCCGCCGTTGTAGCCGGAGGGCGTGTAGTCGTTCTGGCCAGTGGTGACGTCGTACAGGGCTTCGGCCGGTGGCGAGTAGACGTAGGAGTGGTCAGTGGCGACCACCTGGTACAGCCCTTCGGGAAGCACGCCGGCGGCGCCCGAGCCGTATGACGAGCAGAACGGTGAGGCGTCGGTGAGGGCGGCGACCGCGGCCCACAGCGGCGCCGCGGCGCTGGTGCCGCCCCAGCCTCCCTGCCACGTACCGTCCAAGTGGATGACGTACCCGGTGAACGGGTCGGCGTCGGCGGAGACGTCAGGAACCTGGCGGACGTAGGGCACGCTGGTCCCGCACGCGCTGTTGGTCTGGGAGTGGCTGTTGATCAGGCCGGGGATCGCGCTCTTGTCCTGGTAGGAGGGCATGCACCAGGCCGCTGACAGG
>DATMKQ010000064.1:0-2500 GCA_035571275.1 Trebonia sp. | reverse complement strand
CGTCGCTACCTCGAAGCCGACGGCTTCCAGGTGCTCGAGGCGGCTGACGGCGAGGCTGCCCTGACCGTCCTGGCCGAGACCGAACCGGACATCGTCGTCACCGACATCATGATGCCGGTCCTCAACGGGCTGGAGCTGCTGCGCCAGATCCGTCTCACCTCCTCCGTCCCTGTCGTCATGCTCACCGCCCGCGACGACGAGATCGACAAGGTCCTCGCCCTCACCACGGGCGCCGACGACTACGTCACCAAGCCCTTCGGCGGCCGAGAACTCGCGGCCCGGCTCCGGGCCATCCTGCGCAGGCTGCAGCAGCCGCACGCGGCATCGGCGCCGGCCGCCGGCGGCGGCGAGGCGGCCGAGGCCGCGCTCACCTTCGCCGGCATCACGATCGACCCCGGCCGCCGCAGCGTGCATACCGGCAGCGGCAGGGTCACCGTGACCGCGCTCGACTACGACCTGCTCCTGGCCCTGGCACGCAACCCGGGACTGGTCCTGTCCCGCAGGCAGCTGCTCGCCGCCGTCTGGGACGATGACGCCTACGTCGACGAACGAGTTGTCGACGTCCACATCCGCACCTTGCGGCGCGCGCTCGGCGACGACGCCGCCCACCCGTCGATCATCGAAACCGTCCGCAGCGTCGGCTACCGCTTTCTTCCGCCGCCCGCCTGAACCTGCCCCGCCACGCTGCCCCGGGCACGCGCGTCTCCAGAACAGACCTCACAGACTCTTCATCGGTCGCCTCCGGAGGGCTTCATACCGGAGCGCTGTACTCAGGCCATGAGCGTGCTGCAAACAACGGCGACCGGCGCCTCCAGGCCGGTGAACGCCCGCCGGGTCCGGGGATGGGTACGCGGCGGAGCAGTTGGCATTTTCGGGCTGTGGCTGTTCAACACCCTTGGCGGGGACGAAAGCGGCCCGCTGCTTGACCTAGCCCGCCTCACCGGGCTTGAGGCCGGCTACGCGGTGCTCGCGGCCCTGCTGCTGATGGCCCGGATACCCGCGCTGGACCGCCAGGTCGGCAGCGACCAGCTCGCCCGGTTGCATGCCTGGGTGGGCCGATGGATCGTCGGAACCGCGGTCGGCCACACCGTGCTGGCCATCCTCGGGTACGCCAACGTGGCCAACCGCAGCATTCCCGGCGAGATCGCCGACCTGAACACGCAAGATGCCGACGTGCTCCTAGCGACCGTCGCGCTCGGGCTGTTCCTGCTGGTGGCCGTCACCTCCGCGCGCGCGGCCCGTAAGCGGCTGCAGTACGAAACCTGGCATATGGTGCACCTTTATACCTACCTGGCTATCGCGCTGTCGTTCGCGCACCAGTTCTCCACCGGCACCGACTTCCGCTCCACCGGCGCCCGGGTTCTCTGGTCCGCCATGTACCTGGCCGTGACCATCGCCCTGCTGCGTTACCGGGTCTTCGAACCGCTGCGGGTGAACTGGCGCCACCGCCTCCTCGTCACGGACGTTCACCTAGAATCACCCGACACCGTATCGGTCTACCTCACCGGGCGTGCCCTGGACCGACTCGACGTACGGCCAGGCCAGTTCTTCCGCTGGCGATTCGCCACCCGCGGCCTGTGGTGGACCGCCACTCCGTACTCACTGTCAGCTCCAGCATCAGCGGACGGACTGCGGATCACCGCCCGCATGATCGGCCGGCACAGTAACCAGCTGAAGACGCTGCCGGCCGGCACCCGAGTGTTCGTCGAAGGCCCGTACGGTGCGCTCACCAGCCAGCAAGCCCACCACCGCAGTGCCGTACTCATCGCTGGCGGCATAGGCATCACACCGCTGCGCGCGCTATTCGAGACCCTCCCCGCCACCGACATCACCCTGCTCTACCGGGCCAGCAGCCAAGGCGACCTCGTACTGTCCGAGGAACTCAACACCATCGCCCGGCAGCGCCACGCAACGGTCCACTACCTCACCGGGCACCACCGCCCCGGCGACGCGGACCCCCTCTCGGCCGCATCGCTGCGCCGCCTGCTGGGCAACCTCCGAGGACGTGACATCTACCTGTGCGGCCCTCCTGGCATGACCGCATCCGTCCGCCTCGCCCTGCACGAACTCGGCGTCAACAACGCCGACATCCACGAAGAAAGGTTCACGTTCTAACCGCGCCGAGTCCGCGCGGAGCGACGCCCGGCTTGCGACACTACGCGTATTCTGTACATCGTACTGATGTATCAACTCGATACGTCGGCACGTGCAGACGTGCGCGGTTCAGTGAAAGCCAGGCGGCGGCATGCCCAGCGCTCAGTTGTATGACACCATCGGCGCCACCTACGCCCAGACGCGGCGGACCGAGCCGCGGATCGCCGCGCAGGTCTGGGCTGCGCTCGGCGACGCGCGGACGGCGCTGAACGTCGGGGCCGGCACCGGGTCCTACGAGCCCTCCGGCCTCGAGGTGACTGCCGTGGAGCCGTCGGCGGTCATGCGGGCGCAGCGTCGTCGCGGCCAGCGCTTGACGAAGACCGAGCGCCTCAGGAAGAGTTGTTCA
>DATMKQ010000063.1:0-8059 GCA_035571275.1 Trebonia sp. | reverse complement strand
GGCCGGCGACACGCGCGGCAAGCCAATCGCATGGCGAATCGAACGCATCGGTTATGCGACAATTAATACAAACATGTAAGCGAAACAAACTCGGCTGACGCCACCGCCGCCGACGCAGACGGCACGGTAGAGTCGGGGTTGCCGATGGCGGAGCTCGGGAAGGAGACGCGGGCGGTCATGCTTGAGGAAGTGCGCATCACCGGGCTCGGGGTCATCGACGACGCGCTGCTCGAGCTTTCGCCTGGGTTCACCGCGCTGACCGGCGAGACCGGCGCGGGCAAGACGATGGTGGTGACAGGTCTCGGCCTGCTGTTCGGCGGCCGCGCCGACCCGGCGCGGGTACGGCCGGGTGAGCAGCGCGCCGCGGTGGAGGGCCGACTGCTCACCGACCCGGACGGCCGGGTCGCCAGGCAGGTGGAGGAGGCCGGCGGCGAGCTTGACGAGGACGGCACGCTGGTGCTGACCCGCACGGTGTCGTCGGAGGGACGGTCCCGGGCCTTCGCGGGCGGCCGTTCTGTGCCGGTGTCGCTGCTCACCTACCTGGCCGACGACCTGGTCGCGGTGCACGGCCAGTCCGACCAGCAGCAGCTGCTCAAGCCGGGCAGGCAGCGCGAGGCGCTGGACAAGTACGGGGGCGCCGACATCGCCGAGGTGCTCGCCGGCTACCAGCGCGCGTTCAACCGGCACAGGAAGGTGCACGAGGAGCTGGCCACGCTGACGTCGCAGGCGCGGTCGCGCGCCGCGGAGGCTGACGCGCTGCGCGCCGGGCTCACCGAGATCGAGAAGGTGAACCCGGTCGCCGGGGAATCCGCGGCGCTGCTCGCGGAGGAGGAGCGGCTGTCCAACGCGGACGCGCTGCACGCGGCCGCCACCGTGGCGCACGAGGCGCTGACCGGGGATCCGACCGCGGGGATGGACGGCGCCGACGCGGTGACCCTGCTCGGCCACGCGCGGCAGGCGCTGGACGGGGTGCGCCGCCACGACGCTGAGCTGGACGGCGTGGCCGGCCGGCTCTCCGAGGCCGCCTACCTGATCGCCGACGTCGCCGGCGAGCTCGCCTCCTACATCCAGTCCATCGACGCGGACCCGGCGCGGCTCGCCGTCGTGCAGGAGCGCCGCGCCGCGCTGACCCGGCTGATCCGCGCGTACGGCCCAGGCGGATCAGCCACCGATGACCCAGACGACGAGGAGCCCGACGACATCACGGCGGTGCTCGACTGGTCGCGCCGCGCCGCGGGCCGCGTCGGCGAACTCGACACGGACGACGACAAGATCGCCGAGCTGACCGCCGAGGAGGCCGACCTAGCCGGCCAGGTGGCCGCGCTGGCCGCGCGGCTGTCCGAGCTGCGGCACGCGACGGGGGAGCGGTTCGCCGGCGACGTCACCATGGAACTGACCGCGCTGGCGATGCCGCACGCGCGCATCTTTGTCGTGATCACCGCCCTCGACGATCCGGGCCCGTACGGCACGGACGAGGTGGAGATCCGGCTGGCGGCGCATCCCGGCGCGCCCGCGCTGCCGTTGCACAAGGGCGCCTCGGGCGGCGAACTGTCCCGCGTGATGCTCGCCATCGAGGTGGTGTTCGCGGGCGCCGACCCGGTGCCGACGTTCGTCTTCGACGAGGTGGACGCGGGCGTCGGCGGCAAGGCCGCGGTCGAGATCGGCCGCCGGCTGGCCCGCCTGGCCAGGCTCTCCCAGGTCATCGTCGTCACCCACCTGCCGCAGGTCGCCGCGTTCGCGGACAACCACCTAGTGGTGGCCAAGGCCGACGATGGCCGGATCACGAGCAGCGGCGTTATCCGGCTCGACCACTCTGGCCGGGTCCGCGAGCTGTCCCGCATGCTGGCCGGCCTGGAAGACTCCGAGTTCGGCCAGGCCCACGCGGCCGAACTGCTCGCCATGGCGGCGGAGCAGGCCGCCAAGCCCTGACGCCCGCCCCCGTCATCTGTGGCTAGCGGGGCAGGCCGCCCCCCACCCCGCCGCCCCAGGCAGGCCCCCGGGCCACACGAACACGCATCGCATCCCCGGGTGATCTTGTCGCCCATCCGAGGCGACGCTACCGTCATCACCACAGGCTTTCCTCGATGAGGAGATGAGCGCTATGGCCGGAATTATCGTCGGGATTGACGGGTCCCATCATTCGGAGCGCGCCCTCAAATGGGCGGTGAACGAAGCGGTGCTGCGGCAGACGCCGCTCACGGTGCTATCGGTGCGCCAGGTCATCCGGGGCTGGGCAGGCCCGGACGCGGGTCCCTACCCGGGGGACGCCGAACTGGTCGAGCAGACCAGGGCGGCGGCCCAGGCGGCGACGGACGAGGTGCTCGCCACGCTCAGCGGCCAGCGGCCTGAGGTGATCGTCAAGGCGATCACCGGCGTCCCGGCCGAGACGCTGGTCGCCGCGACGGCCGACGCCGACATGATCGTCGTCGGGTCGCGTGGCTCCGGCGGATTCGAGCGGCTCACGATGGGATCGGTCGGCGACCAGGTGGCGCGGCACGCGCGGTGCCCGGTGGTGATCATCCCGCACGAGAAGAAGAGCTAGCAACGGCACGCCGGGCGGGGCCCGGGCTCGACGTTGATCAGGGGGCGACGGCGTCGAGCACGAGCGTCATGAAGCAGTTGTCCTCGCTCGGCCGGTAGTCGGCGAACGGCCCGCAGGCCACGAAGCCGGCGCTCGCGTACAGCGCGCGCGCCGGCTCGAACTCGATCATGGTCCCGGTCTCCAGGTACACCCGCCGGTACCCGTGGTCGCGGGCCAGCCCGAGCAGGTGGTTGAGCATGGCCCGGCCGACGCCGCGGCCACGGGCCGCGACCGTGGTGTGCATGGACTTGATCTCGGCGTGCTCGGCGTCGAGCCGCTTGAGCGCGCCCACGCCGAGCAACTCGCCGTCGGCGCGGTAGCCGCAGAACGTTATCGCCGGGTCGAGCAGCCCGTCGACGTCGAGGGCGAAGCTGTGCTCGGGCGGTGTGCTCGACAGCGCGAACGTCAGATGCCGCTCGAGCAGTGCCCGGACGTCGGGCCTGCGCGGGTCATCGACGCCGATCTCTCCTTGGACGGTCACCGCTGCAGTGTAAACGGTCCGTTTTGCGGCGATGTTACACAGTTTCAATGACGTTATCCGGCCCGAAGGTAACGCTTTGATCAACTCCGCCTGGCGGGCCATCCGGACGCGGGCCGTCCCCGAAGAACGGGCGTAAGAGCCAGCCAAGGAGAGGACGTCATGCCTGCTCACGATCAAGCGGATCCGGCCGTCGATCCCGGTGCCGGCCCCGGACAGCGTCCCGGACAGCGTCCCGGGGAGCGTCCCGGGGAGCGTCCCGGACAGCCCTCCCGCCGTTCCGTGCTGCGCGGCGCCGCGGGCGCGGGCGCCGTCGGGATCGCCGCGGTCTCCGGCGCCGGCGCCGTCATGGCCGCCACCCGGACCGCCCCGGACCCGGCGGCGGCCGCGACCGCCACGCCCACCGCGCCGGCCCCCCGGCTAGCGAACGCCGGTCCGCTCGTGGTGTACCTGCGGGACGCGGCCACCGGTGAGATGGAGATCTTCGCCGGCGCCGGCCAGGCGCGGCTGCGTGACCCCGCCCTCGCCGCGCGCCTGCTGTCCCACGCTCAGACGGATGTGAGGTAGCCAATGTCATCGCATCGCGAGGCTCCGGAGATCGCCAAAGACCCGGTCGCCGACAGCACCGACGTCTACGCGTTCGTCAGCCCGGACAGTCCAGGCACGGTCACGCTCATCGCCAACTACATTCCGCTGCAAGGCCCGGCGGGCGGCCCGAACTTCTACGCGTTCGGCGACGACGTGCTCTACGAGATCCACGTCGACAACGACGCCGACGGCCGGGCGGACATCACCTACCAGTTCCGCTTCTCCACCACGCTCGCGGACCCGGACACGTTCCTCTACAACACCGGCCCGATCCTCACCCTCGACAGCCCGAACTGGAACAGCCGGCAGGCCTACACGGTCACCCGCGTGCAGCACGACCGCGCCCGCGCGCAGGTGCTCGCCACCGGGCTGGCCTGCCCGCCATGCAACATAGGCCCGCTGTCCACCCCGGACTACCCGGGCCTGGCGCAGTCCGCCGTGCACCACATCGGCGGCGGGATCACCGTCTTCGCCGGCCAGCGGGCCGAAGGCTTCTACGTGGACCTGGGCGCGATCTTCGACCTCGGCGACCTGCGGCCGTTCGAGCAGCTGCACGCGCAGTACGGGATGAACGTGTTCTCCGCCGCCGCGCCAGGCGTCAACGCCACCGCCGCGCTGAACGTCCACTCGATAGCCATCCAGGTGCCCGTGTCGCAGCTGGTGCCCCACAGCCACGGCAACGTCACCGACCCGGGCGCGGTGATCGGCGTGTGGACGTCGGCGAGCCGCCAGCGGGTCCGGCTGTGGGACCCCGACCGCGGCGAGGACGTCTGGGCCGGCCCCTTCCACCAGGTGTCGCGGCTGGGCAACCCCCTTATCAACGAGGTCCTGATCCCACTGGGCCGCAAGGACCTGTGGAACACGCTGCCCCCGTCGGATGACAAGCGGTTCGCGGCGCGGTACACGCACCCCGAGCTGGCCGGGCTGCTGCCCGCGCTGTACCCGGGAGTGTTCCCGAACCTGGCCGCGCTCGTCGCGGCGGGCACCGCCCGTGCGGACCTGGAGGCGATCCTGCTCACCGGGATTCCCTCCGGCATCGTGCCGGGGTTCCAGAACTACACCGGCCCGGTCCTGGCCGACTTGCTCCGGCTGAACACCGCGATCCCGCCGAGCGCGAAGCCGAACCAGCTCGGCCTCATCGGCTGCGACCCGGCCGGGTTCCCCAACGGCCGCCGGGTCTTCGACGACGTGGTCACGGTGGAGCTGCGCGCGATCGCCGGGGTGACGGTCCCGCTCGTGGACCCGTCGTTCACGCCCGACGCCGCGGCCGGCGCGGTCACCGACGGGCTGACCGCCAGCAGCGTCCCGGCTGGCTATCTCACCCAGTTCCCGTACCTCGGCGTGCCGTACAGCGGCTTCGACACACCGTCGTGATCAGGAAGGATGGCGGCCAGACGATGGGAGAGCCAGTCCACGGCCCGTCAGGCGCGGGCAGCGTCGTCCTCGACCTCGGCGGCGCCATCGGCGCCCTCGTCGTGGAAACGCCCGCCGCGCTGTCCGGCCGGGAGATCGAGATCAGCCTGGTCGCCGCGGCGGCCAACGCCGCCGCGGCAATCAGCGCCGCCGCGACCAGCGCCGCCGGCGGCCGCACCCACTCGCTCGTCAGGGAGCGCAGGACCGCCGCCGGCACCAGCTACGCGGCGGTCTACCCTGACCTGCCCGCCGGGCAGTACCTGATCTGGCGGCGAATGGACACGCCTGTCGGCGAGGTCACCATCGATGGCGGCGTGGTGACCCGCTTCCGCTGGCCGGACTGAGCGGGCCGGCCAGGCGTGCTGGCTCGGTCAGGCGGGGAGAGTCAGCACCACGATGGGCGTGGTCGTCGGGCTGCTGGTGCCACCAGCCGGCTCGACGGTCACGCCCACTTTGTCGTCGGCCGCCACCCCCGAGGCGAGCAGCGGCGCGGTCCTGCCGCCGCTCGGCGGCGGTAGCAGGCCGGCCGGCCTGGCGCTGCGCGGACCCAGCAGCCACAGCTCGTAGACCTTGGCGGACGGCAGCGCGGGCAGGCCGGAGCTCGTGAAGATCATCTTCTGCTGGGTGCGGGAGACCACCACGACCGCGGTGCCGCCGACGGACGTGGGCGCGGTCGCGATCCTGGCGTCGGGCGCTGTCAGCACGGCCGCGATCTGCGCCTCGCGCGCCACGGCGGAGTTGAGCTGGTGCTGCGTGGAGATCTGAACGGCGCCGAGCGCCACCGCGGCGGCCATGCCCGCCGCGCCGATAGCGACCGCCACCCGCGGCACCCATGGCGAGCGGCCGCCGGAGGACCGGTCCGGGACACCCGAGCCCGGCCGCGTGGCCGCGCGCCCATGACGGCCGGCCAGCGCCGGCGGCGCCTGCCTGGTGACGGACGCGGCGGTGAGCACCCGCTCGCGCAGCCCCGGCGGCGGTTCCGCGGCCGCGGCCATGGCCAGCGCGGTAGCGGTCTGCGCGAAGCCGCGGACCGTACGCTCGCAGGCGGGACAGCGGCGCAGGTGCCGCTCGAAACGGTCCCGCTCCGCGCCGTCGAGCGCGTCGAGGGCGTAGGCGCCGACGAGTTCGTGTGTCTGGCGGCGGCTGAGTCTCACCAGCTCACCCCCAGGCAGTCGCGCAGCCGGGTCAGCCCGTCGCGGATCCGTGTCTTGATCGTGCCGAGCGCGGTGCCAAGCAGCGCCGCGACCTGCGGATAGCTGTAGCCCCCGTAGTAGGCCAGTGTGATCGACTCCCGCTGCAGCTGGGTCAGCCCGTCGAGGCAGCGGCGCACGCGTTCGGCTTCCAGGGTCGCTTCTACGGTCTCGGCGACCTCATCGACGGCGACCGGAGAAGCGGCGGACCGCTGTTCCCGCTCGGTCGCCGCGGTCTCCGACCTGACCCGGTCGATGGCGCGGCGGTGCGCGATCGTCAGCGCCCAGGTCGCCGCGCTGCCCCGGGCCGGGTCGAACCGGGACGCGGTACGCCAGACCTCGAGCAGCACCTCCTGCGCGACCTCCTCGGACTGCGCGGGGTCACGGACAACCCTGCGGATCAGCCCGTAGACAGGCCTGGCCAACCGGTCGTAGACCGTCTCGAAAGCACCCTGGTCGCCGCGCGCCACCATCGTGAGCAGCGTGTCCAGCTCGGAGTCACCCCGCGTCGGCTCGGCGTCGCTGCGCTCCGCGGGGTCAGAAGCCGAGCGGAAGGAACCCATGTCACGTGCCTCCACGCGGGACATTCGGTGCCGCCGCCCGCCCGGATTGGTCGCTCCCGGGCAAACATGGACGTGGTACCGGCCTGATTCAGGCGCTAATCACGGCCCCCGCCGAAGATGCGCAGGAAGAACAGGAACACGTTCAGCGCGTCCAAGAAGATCGACGCGGCGATCAGGGGCGCGGCGTTCATGTCCTTGGTGCGCCGCAGCCGCTGGAAGTCGAACATCACCAGGCCGGCGAAGATGACCAGGCCGAGGATCGAATAGACGAGCTCCCCATGCGGGATGTGCACGAAGATCAGCACGATGCCGAAGATGATCAGCGCGATGAGCGCGAAGAAACTGATCCGTGCCAGCGCCGACAGGTCCCGCCGCGTCGCGTACCCGGCGGCGCCGAACCCGGCCATGAACAGGGCGGTCGCGCCGCCCGCCTGCCACAGGATCCGCGGGTCCATGCTCGCGTAGTAGGCGAGCGTCGGCGCCAGCGCCACCCCTAGCAGCACGCCGAACACCATGAGCAGCACCGTCGAGGCCACCGCCGACCGGCGGGCCGCGAAGTTCATGGACAACAGGCACACGAACGCGACGATGTAAGCGACGATCGCCGCCCCGTGCGATAGGTTGCGGCCGGCGTACGCGCCGAGCGCGAAGAACCCGCCGGTGAGCGCCACCAACCACATCACTTGCCCGAACAGCGTCCGTGTTCGGTCCTGCGTCGCGTAGCCCTGAAAGGCCGGATTCCCGTACATGAAACCATTGTCCCCAGTCCGAGACTGCTCCCCACCAAAACCGCCTTGATTATCCCGAACGGTTACCGGCTTCCCCTCTCGCCGTCCGTTCTCTCCCTGACCCCGCCCGACCCACACGCTTAGGGTGGAGCCATGAGCAGACTCAAGGTTCTCTTCATCGGCGGGTCCGGCGTCATCTCGTCCGCGTGCGCGCGGGAGGCGGTCGAGGCCGGGATCGACCTGTACGTCCTCAACCGCGGGCGCACCACCGCACGGCCCTTGCCGACCGGTGCGACGCAGTTGCGGGCCGATGTGCGGTCACCCGGGTCCGTTCTGGACGCGATTGGGGATCTTGACTTTGACTCCGTCGTGGACTGGGTCGCCTTCACGACAGAGCACGTCCGCACCGACGTCGACCTGTTCGCCGGCCGGACCGGCCAGTACGTGTTCATCTCGTCGGCGTCGGCGTACCAGACGCCGCCAGCACGGCTACCGGTCACCGAGTCCACGCCGCTGCG
>DATMKQ010000062.1:0-17304 GCA_035571275.1 Trebonia sp. | reverse complement strand
CGTCGCTCACGCGGCGGCCTCCTTCCGGGAGTAGGGGGTTTAGCCGGTCTTGACCGGCCCGTTCAGGAAGAAGTTCAGGACGAACTGCCGCGACTTTTCGATGTGACCCGTCATCTCGGCCTCCGCCCTGGTCGCGTCGTGAGCGGCGATGGCGTCGACGATCCGCAGATGCTCCTGCGCGCAGCCGACCTGATAGCCGATCGACGGCGTGTCCCGTTGCCGCAGGGCCCAGACAAGCGTGTACGCGTTGCTCGCCAGCCTGGCCAGCAGTTCGTTCCCGGTGGATTGCGCGATCGCCGCGTGCAGTTGCTGGTCAAGCTCGCGGAAGCCGGCGCCGTCGCCGGCTTCCGCGAGTTGCAGGGACTGCTCGGCCAGGTCCAGTAGCAGTGCATGATCGGTCGGCGCGGCGGACGCCGCCGACTGCCGCGCCGCGAAACCCTCCAGGGCCGTGCGGACCTCGAAGGCGTGCTGGATGTTGTCCGCTGAGGGCTTGACCACCCGGGCGCCCCGGTTGCCATCCGGGACTATCAGCCCGATGCCCTCGAGCCGGAGCAGTGCCTCACGTACTGGCGTCTTGCTCACGTTGAGCTGAGCGGCAAGTCGTGCCTCGGAGATCCGGCTGCCGGGCGGCAGATCCTTCCGCACAATCGCGTCCCTGACGATGCCGAACACGATCTCGGCAAGCGGTTCGGGCTTGACGCCGATCGGTTCAAGTGCGTGCACGGTGTCCGCCATATCAGATGTCATACGGTAAGTATGGCACACGATATACCGTACATCGCGATACTTCAATGGGGACTGACATGTCAAATGGGCTGTCTACATCCCTCTGAGAAACGTGCTGCGCAAAGTCGACGGCAGGGGCTGATGTGACCGGCGGGAGTCCGATTCGGCGCGGTCGCGGCCGCTAGCCGGTCCCGTGGATGCCCTATGGCTTCTGTTGTGCTGTCGGGACAGCGCGTGGGGCCGGCTCGAGGGCGGGGGGCTCCGGGGTTTCCTTGCGGGACTCGGTGTGCTTGGTGAGGATCAGCCAGCCGGCCAGACCGAGCGGGTAGATGAAGTAGCCGAAGCGTTCGGCGGGCCCCAGGGCGAACATCAAGGCAAGGCCGATCGCCAGCCGCCAGGTCGCCGCGCGCAGGTCGCGCGGCGGGCGGACCACGAGCGACACCGCCACCGCGAGGCCCGCGGCCGCCAACAGGCCGACCGCCAGGTCGTGGCCGAGCGGGCCGGTGCGAGCCAGCAGGTCGCCGGGCGTCAGGCTGATCGCCGGGGTCAGGTGCTTGGTGAGGCCGAGCGGAAAGAGCACCGCGTTCTGCAGCGTGGCGACGGGGCTGGCGATCAGGGCCGGAAGCGTCACGGCGAAGATGAAGGCCAGCGACGTCAGCGTGAACCGCACCGCCGCCCGCGTGCCGTCGCGAGACCGCACCATGACGGCCAGCACCGGGATCGCCAGCCATGCGGTCGGCTTCATCGAGCAGGCCAGGCCCAGTGCCGCCGCGGACGCGGCCGTGCGTTCCTGGCGGGCCAGCAGGCCGAGCGACAGCAGCATCAGGGCGAGCACGGGCGGATCGGTCGTCGTCACCGCCAGGTTGAGCGCCATCAAGGGACACGCCGCGGCGAAGGCGGTGTAGCGCAGCACTTCGCGGCGGCACTCCAGACACCTCAGCACCGGATGCGGAACCAGCGTGCAGAACGCCGCGGCGAGGGCCGCCACGGTGGCCAGCACCAGCCAGACTCGCGGATCCCCCGGCGCGCCCTGCAGTCCAACCGCGCTCGGCAGCCCGAACAGCGCCATCGCGGGCAGGTAGGGGTTGTAGGCGATCCATGACGACAGCTGCCACGACGGGAGATACGGGGTGCCGTCCCTGACGAGCAGGACCGCGGACCGTTCGATGACCGCCATCCCCGCGGCCAGTTCGCCGCCCTGAGCCAACAGCAGCAGCAGCGGTGCCGCGACGGCGAACACGGCGGTCAGCATCGCCACACCCCAGCCACGCGTTCGTGGCAGCACCACCGCGGCGACGGCGTAAGCGGGTACCGCCCACGCCGCCCACAGCGCGTCATCCCCGCTCGCCAGCAGCGCGACGCCGACCGCGTACGCTGCGAACACCCAGTACGCGGTCATTTCACGCCGGACGTTGAGCCATGCCCAGTGTCCGATCGCTGGCTTCAGGAAACGCGCCCCTGTCAGCGGAACCGCCTCCGCGTTGCCACCCGTGGCGCCCGTGGCATGCCTCCCGTTGCCGATGCCTGGCTACCTACTACCCATTATCCAGGTTGTATGTCCTGTGTCGCGTCTGACGGGGCCGGCGTACCTGGCAGCGCGTGCTCGCCCAGGTAGCTGCTCAGCACGAGGTCCGGGTTCGCACGCAGCTCCGCGTTCGCGCCAGAGGCGGTGATCTCGCCGTGCGACAGCAGATATCCCCGGTCGGCGACGGCGAGCGCGAGTTCCACATGCTGCTCGACGAGCAGCACGCCGCAGCCGCTGTCCCCGGCGTAGGCGCGCACGACGGGGAGCAGCCGCTCGACGATGATCGGCGCGAGCCCGAGGCTCAGCTCGTCGATCAGCAGCAGCTTGGGACGCCTGGCGAGGGCCCGGCCGACCGCGAGCATTTGCTGCTCACCACCGGACAGCAGCCCCACCCGCCGGCCGGCGAGCGCGGTGAGCGCCGGGAAATAGCGGTAGGCGGCTTCGGTGTCGAGTCGCTCACCGCGATGCCTTAGCCGGAAGTGCTCGGCGACCGTGAGGCTGTAGAAGACCCCGCGGCCCTCCGGTACGTGCGCGATCCCCTGCCGGGCCCGCGAGTCCGGGGAGGTGCCCGCCAGGTCCGCCCCGGCATACCGCACCCGGCCGCTCATCGGCCGCACCATGCCCGCGATCGTCAGCAGCGTCGTGGTCTTGCCCGCGCCGTTCGCGCCCAGCAGCGCGACCACCTCGCCAGGCCGGACAGCGAGGTTGACCTGGCGCAGCACGGCCGAGCCGCCGTACCCCGCGGTCAGGCCATCGAGTTCAAGTACAGCATCGCCCATCACGCCGCTCCCGCCGCGGCGTGCCCCAGGTAGGCGGCGATGACCCGCTCGTCACCGCGCACCTGTGCGGGCGTTCCCTGCGCGATCACGCTGCCGGAGTCGAGCACCACCACTCGATGGCAGCTGGTCAGCACCAGGCCCATGTCGTGGTCGACGAGCAGCACCGCGGTCCCGGAGTCGGCGATGCCAGGCAGCAGCCTGCCGAGCTCACGGCTCTGCCGCGCGTCGAGCCCGGCGGCGGGCTCGTCGAGGCAGAGCAGCCGCGGACGCGCCACCAGCGCGCGGCCGATTCCTGCCCGCTTGCGCTCCGCCTGCGTCAGCTCCCACGGCATGGCCTCGGCGACCGCCTCGAGGTCGAGCAGCCGCAACTCGTCCCCCACCGCCCCGTCCTTGGCGGCGACCGTTAGGTTCTCCCTGACGGTCAGGTCGTCGAACAACTCGACCGTCTGCCAGGTGCGGGCCAGGCCGCGGCGCGCGCGGGCATGCGGCGGGAGGCCGTTGAGGCGCACGCCCGCCAGCACCACCTCGCCATCGCAGCGCACGAAACCAGTGACGGCGTCGATGAAGGTGGTCTTGCCCGCACCGTTCGGGCCGATGAGGCCAACTAGCTGGCCTGGCTCGATGTCCAGATCAACCCCGGCGACCGCCCGGACGCCGCCGAAGCTCACCGATACGCCGCGCGCGCTGAACACGGAAGTCATCGACGCTGCAGGCCTTCCGCTCGGCTTGATTAAGCATCGTGTTAAACGCACGTTAACTGTGGCAACTCACGCTGTCAACGATGCTCGGCGAGGCGTTACGCGCGGAGAGCCGCCACGGCTCCGTTCGGAACAATTATAAATGTTTTAATTTCCGGCCTGGATGGATGTGATCGCAGTCGGGCAGGCGCTCGCCGGCCTGTTTCCCGTGAGCTGGCATAGCTGCACTATGAGAACACTTGCCGCGAAGAGTATGGCCTGGTCCGCACTGGTACGACCGTAGCGGAGCGTGGTGGCGATCTGACTCCAGGTTTGGGCCTCGAGCGTTGAGGGGACCACAATTGAGCCGGTCTGGACGTTCTGGTTGCCGAAATCGATGAACGGCACCGCGTGCGTCGTGTCGTACTTATTGAATATGGCCTGCTGGGCTCGCGTGAGCTTTTGCAGCTTGCGATAGCTCGTCTGTTCGTCAGGGTTGGCATTGGCCGACACGAGGGTGCCCGACCACGGTTCCACCGGGACGAACGCGATGTACTTGCTAGTGAACGACGAGCCGTAGAACATCCAACCGTCTATAGGCGGGATGCCGTGGTAAAGATGCGTGCGGATCGTGCTCAGCCCGGAAAATTTACCGAAATGGCTGAGCGCGACGATCAGCGCCCAGTTCTGCGCGGCGCAGTACGGACAGTATCCGGCGTCGACGTAGAAAACCTCCGGCTTGCCGCCCTGTTTGAGCGGGGCCCCCGTGATCGGTTGGGTGGAGACGGAGATAAAGCTGACGCTCGTTGAATCTCCGGCATTTTCAGGGACGGTGGTCACCTCCGTTATCAGCTTGGCCAGGGCCGGGTTTATTCTCGCGGCGGGGACAGCGGGCCTGACATCCGCGCACACGGCGACGGCCACGGCGGCGGCGAGGACGGCGAGCGAAACAGCCCTGACGATCGTTCGCTGGTTCCGGCTTATCCGCGCGATCAGGGTATTGCGCGCGTGATCCAGGATGTCGGGCGATGTTCCGATGATGTCCGGGCCTTCTGGGTCCGAATTCAGCACAGCATCCCCCCTTCACGGGGCACCGCGTCAAGGGGATGTTATTGCATTCCGGCCGGTTCGCGTGGTTCGGTGGTCACCCCCGCGCCCCGCATGCCGGACGCGCGCATTCTCGCCGCCCGGCGCTTCCAGTACGCGGTGCCCGCGATGCCGTCCGGGTTGGCGACCAGCGTGACCAGCAGGCCAATCGCGCCGATCAGCAGGGCCCAGGTGCCGTTGAGCCCCCACCAGGTGTCGAACGCTTGCGGGATAAGGCCCTGGGTGGCGCCCAGGCCGGCGAAGAGCGCGCCGCTGATCATCGTGATACCGCCGAAGTAGGCGTAGGCGATGATCACCAGCGCGTTGACCGAGCCGAATAGGTCGGAGCTGACCGTCTCGAAGTTGTACGCGTACAGCGCGCCGCACACCGCCGCGATCAGCGCGCTCACCATGAACGCGGTCAGTTTGACCCGCCGCACGTCGATGCCAGCCGCCGCGGCCGCCCGCTCATTGGACCGGACGGCCAGCATCCGCTGCCCGATCGCCGCCCGCCGGATGCCCGCGACCAGCAGGCACATCAAGATCAGCACGACGAGCACGACGAAGCCGAAGACCGGGCTCGGCACCTTGCCGTCGATACCGCGGAACGAGGCCTCCGGGGACAGGTTGAGGCCGAAGACGTGCAGCGGATTGATCGGCGAGCCGCTGGCCGCCTCCCCCCAGGCCGCGTTGCCGAAGCCGAACTGCTCGATCGCCACCGCGCCGGCCAGGGTCACGACGGCGAGGCTGACGCCCCGCACGCGCAGCGCGGCCACCGCCGTGATGAGACCGATGATCAGCGCGGCCGCGATCCCGAGGAGCGGGGCGATCGGGAAGTCGCCCCAGATCCCGCCGATGTTGATCATCAGATGCGACATGGCGAAACCGGTCACGCCGGCCAGCGCCACCTGGACCACAGAGATCTGCCCGACATAGCCGACGACCACGATGAGCGACAAGCAGATCATCGCGCCGAGCATCGAGTTGACCAGCGCCTGCCTGAATTCGTAGGGGAACACGATCAGCAGGACCACGCCGGCGACCAGCGCGATCACCGACCAGCGGACGAGGTGCTCCGGCCGCGGCGCGAGCGGCATCCGTTTCTCCGTCACCTCCCCGCGGGCCGGCACCTTCGAGCCGCGCCAGGCCATGGCGACCGCCACAAGGACGAAGAACAACAGCTCAGCCAGCCCGTTGAGCGGGTTGCCCTGGGACTGCGGGAACCAGCTCTGCGAGGACCAGTAGTTGAGCAGCGACGCGCCGGCGCCCATCAGCAGGCCGGCGAAGCAGGCCACGCCAAGAGAGCTGAAGCCGGCGAACAGGGCGGCGCCGAGCGCGGGCACGATCTCCAACGGCAGCGTGGTCGTGTTCAGCGTGATCAACGGCGCGACAAGGATGCCGAACGCGCCTGCGATGACGCTGGCCAGTACCGCGTTGACCAGCGAAAGGCGGCGCGGCGACAGGCCCGCGTACATGGCGAACGGCTCGCTCTCCGCGGCTGCCCTCGTGGACAGCCCGAACTGCGTGAAGCGGTACACGGCCCACAAGACGGCGGCGAGCACGATCACGATCGCCGTGAGGATCAGCCGGTCGACAGGGACGGTGCTGCCGAACAGGTGCACGGTCGAGATGGGCAGGATCGACGTGGGCGACAGCGAGTTGTTCCCGTAGATAAGCGCGATGCACGCCTGCGCGAGCAGCAGCAACCCCAGCGACGCCGCCAGCTTGGCCAGCGCGGAACTAGATCGCAGCGGCCAGAACAAGCACAGCTCGATGACGGTCCCGAGGATGGCGACAAAGATGAGGACCAGGACGAGCGCGACCCACCAGGGCGGATGGAAGCCGAACGAGCCACTGTCCACGCTGTAGTACGCGTAGCTGGACACCATGGCGATGGCGCCCATGGAGAGGTTCACCGTGCCTGAGCCACGGTAGAAGACCACCACGGAGATGGCGAGCGCCGCGATTAGCGCTCCTTCACCGAGGCCCAGGACGGAGAAGAGCAGGATGTTCTGCACGGGACGAGATCCTCAGTTCGTTAGTTCGACCAGCTCTCCAGCTCTTTCCACTGCCCGTGGCCGCCGTACTGGAAGAACTGGTCGTAGTCGCTGCAGGAGTTCGTGTCGGCCGGGTACAGCGTGCCCGTGCAGTTGATCTGCGTCGGACCGAGCGGGATCGGGCCGATGTAGGACTTGAGCTTGGCCGTGATGGCGGTCCGGGACAGCGACGTGAACGGGATCTCGTTCATGATCTTGACCGCGAGCAGGAGGTTGCCGAAGGCCACCCCGGCGAACGGGTTGATCGCGTTCGCGAACGACAGGCCGTTACCCTCGATCGCCTTGAAGTAGGCCGCCACGCCCGGGTCGGCCGTGTAAGCCAGGTTCGCGGTCGCCTCGCCGGCGATCCACTTCGGCAGGTCACCGCCGGGGTACACCGTCCCGGGCAGGTCGGTCCACAGCGGGACCGAGATGGCGGGCTTAGCGCCGCTGATCTCGCTGATCGCCTTCGCCATCAGCGGGCAGTCGACGAACCCGCAGTCCGGGATGGCGATGTCCGCCTGCTCCATCTCCGTCGCCGGGCCGATCAGGTCGGTCGCGGTCGAGGAGTAGGGGATCATCGTGACCGTGAACCCGCTCTTCTGGGCGGAGTTCCTGATGGCCTCGCTGATCGGCGCGGCGCCGGGAAGGTTCTGGTAGGCGATCGCGATCGTCTTGGCGCTCGGGTACTGCTTGCGAAGGAACGGGCCGAAGGCGACCGTCGCGCTGGCGCCGCTGCCCTCGAGTTCGAAGGCGTTCTTGCCGGTGTCGTCGGCCGGGTCGGCGGACACCCCGATCAGGGTCGAGATCGCGCCGTTGAGCACGCCGTACATGGATGCGTTGCCGACCGCGTCGATGCCCTCGGCGATCACTTCGACGCTCTTATTGTTGAGCATCTGCTCGCCACAGGTGGTGCCCTGGGCCTCGACCGCGGCGTTGAAGCAGGTGGAGAGCTGGACCGGGTGCCCGTGCACTCCGCCGAGCTCGTCGTTGATCATCTTGACGGTCGCCTGCGCGGCGAGCGTCGCCTGGGGGAACGTCTCGCTCGGCGGGCCGCCCTGCTCGTTGACCCACCCGATCGTCACCGGTGACAGGCTCGGGTTGGCCTGGCCCGACCCGCCGACGTACTGCGGGAAGTTGGTCACCTCGCCGGACGAGGTCGTGGTGGCCGGGGACGTGCTGGTGGCCGGCGCCGCCGGCGTGGCCGGCGCCGAGGTGGCCGCCGTCGCCGGCGGCGAGGTGGCCGGCTGGCTGGTGCCGGAGTTCGAGTTGGCACCCGAGCTGCACGCCGCGATACCCGCTACCAGGCAGGTCGCGAGGGCGACGGCCCGCCATCGCGAGCCGGATTCCGTCAATGACCGCATTTCCGCCAAGCGCCTCATCGCACGTTCCGCCCTTCCGCGGTAGCTCAGCCTTGCTGTTAGCGCTCCTGCCGACCAGCCCTCTCCGACCAGTGGTGTTCCGCCATACGATGGCGGTGACATATACGATTAATCAATTGTGAAAGTAAGTTAAACCTGCGAATAGGGGGTGTCAACGCCGCGCCCGGGCGAAACACGCGATTCCGTATAGCGGAACATTCCGCTTGGCGGACGGCCGCCTGATGTACGGTGTGCAGCATGGCCAGCGAGAATACGGCCAGGCTCGCGGTCCTCATCGACGCGGATAACGCGCAGTCGTCGATAACGGAGGGACTGCTGGCTGAGGTCGCGAAGTTCGGCACCGCGCACGTTAAACGCGCCTACGGGGACTGGACGAGCACCAACCTGAAGGGCTGGAAGGACCACCTGCTCGAGCAGTCCATCCAGCCGATACAGCAGTTCGCGTACACCAGGGGCAAGAACGCCACCGACGCGGCCATGGTGATCGACGCCATGGACCTGTTGTATTCGGGCCGGTTCGACGGATTCTGCATCGTTTCAAGCGACAGCGACTTCACGCGCCTGGCCGCCCGGCTGCGCGAATCCGGCCTGACGGTCTACGGATTCGGCGAGCGCAAGACGCCCAAGCCGTTCGTCGCGGCGTGCGACAAGTTCATCTACATCGAGAACCTTCGGTTCAACGACTCCGCCCCTTCCGACACGACCGAGGCCGGGGCCAAGCCGGCCCGGCGCGGGCCGGCCACGGCGGCCGAACTCAAGGCCGACACCGAACTGATGACGCTGCTGCGCAACGCGATGGAAGCCGCCTCCGACGACGACGGGTGGGCGGCCCTGTCCGCGATCGGGAACATCATCACCAACCAGCGGCCCGACTTCGACTCACGCAGCTACGGCTACGCGAAGCTGAGCGACCTGATCAAGGCGACCTCGCTGTTCGTGCTCGATCAGCGCAGCCGCGGCGAGGGCAAGCAGGCGGTCCTCTATGCCCGCGAGAAACGCCGCCAGCCCGCGGTGCGGAAAAAGCAAAGCGGCCCAAGTCGCCCGGTAAAACTTGCTCCGCCGCCTTGATCCGTCGCGCGATCGCTGTTATCTGTTCGGCTTCCGGGAGATGGACGCAGCCGAATTCGTGCCGTGTGGGCAGGCGGAGTTCTTCGTGGTGAAACCGCGGCGTCGCGCCGGCCAGGATGTTCTCCGTGCGCGGTTTGCGGCCGCGAGCACCGTCCCGGAACCGGGGGTTGCGGACGTAGAGGCTGAGCACGGTACGGCCGGTCCAGGCGTCGACCCGGAACAGGGCGTCGGCGAGAGGATGGGCGCGGACGTCGAGGCCGGCGGCGCGCAGCACAGCGATGGTGTAAACCTCGCGGACGAACGAATAATAGGCGAGGCCGATCCGCCACCTGACGGCCTGGGATACCTGCGACGGTGGATACCCCTGCCGGGACGCATGCTCCCTGATCTGCCTGGCCGGGTTGCCGAGCGCCGCGACACCCACCGGGTCGTCCGCGCAGAAGCGCGAGAAATCCTGAAACGAGGGCAGGCGGGAGAGCCGTTCCACGGCAAAGTGCATCACGTGGGTGAAGGCAAAGTCCGGTCGCCAGTCGACGATCGGCTGGACTCCCGTGGCGACCTCCTTGCGGATGTCGCCAAGCGGATGCTCACTGGCCACGCAGACCGCTTCGACCTGGCGGGGTTCGAGGTCGTAGAGGGTTTTCGTGGTGTGCGCCAGGACTGCCCGTGCCACCCAGGGCCGGTCAGGATCCTCCTGCCATCGTCGTAGCAGGTGCACGGCCCTGGGCGTGCTGGCGAAGGTGGCGATCACTTCCGCCGAAGTAGTTTCCACGACTGCTGCTCGCTCCGCGTGTCTTGGAGCCCGGTCGCCAGCAGCGTACATGACCGCCGACCCGGTAGCTCGCGGGCGCACCGTCATGCCGCCGTCAAGCCGTGGTGCGGCGCCGGAACAGCCAGGAAGCGGCGGCGAAGGACGCCACGAGGATGCCGGCGCAGTAGGCCGCCGCGATCCACGCCTCGTGGCCCAGCGCCGCGCCGGTCGACGTATGCCCCATCCATAGGCCGCGCATCGTCTCGATAACAGGCGTGAACGGCTGGTTTACCGCTATCGGACGCAGTACCGCGGGCAGCGTGCGGGCGGGGACGAAGGCGGTGCTGAGGTAGGGCAGGAACATGAGCACAAACGTCGCGGCGTTAGCCGCCTCGGGGCTGCGGACCAGAAGGCCGAACGTCGCGGCGAACCACGAGATGGCCAGGACGAACGCCACGATCATCCCGGCCGCCGCTGCCCACGCGGCCGGGGAGGCCGTCGGGCGCCATCCGACGCCGATGCCAACGCCGATCACGAGCGCGGTCGCCAGCAGGTTGCGGGCCAGGCTGGCGACGATGTGGCCGCCGAGGATCGATGAGCCATGGATCGGCATGGACCGGAACCTGTCGACGATGCCGCTGGTCATGTCGGTGGCCACGGCGACGGCGGTCGTCCCGGCGCCGAACCCGGCGCACAGCACGATCAGCCCAGGGACCACGTAGTCGACGTACGCGCCGCCGGTGTTGAGGTCGCCGCCGAAGACGTAGACGAACAGCAGCATTAGCACGACCGGCAACATCAACGCGGTGAAGAACGCTTCGGGGTCGCGCAGCGACCGGCGCACGCAGCGGGTGATCATCACCTGGGTATCGGTGAAGGCGTAGGCGGCGGTCATCGGATGCTCTCCTGCACTGGGGTGAGGTGGTCTGCGGGGTGGCCCGCGAGGTGGTCTGCGGGGTGGCCCGCGGGGTGATCTGCGGGGCGGCCCGCCCGGTGGTCTGCGGGGCGGCCCGGGGGGTGGTCTGCCGGGTGGGACTCGGTCAGGGCGAGGAACACGTCGGCGAGGCTCGGCCGCTGCACCGACACCCGCGCCGCGGGGGCGCCGACGGCACTGAGCGCGCCGAGCAGCTCATGCACCGAGGCCGCCGACCCGTCGGTGGCAACCTCCACGCTGCACAGCCGCTCGTCCGCGCGGATCGCCGCGACCGAGCCCAGGGCGCGACGGTAGCCGGAGCTGTCGGCGAACTGGAGCCGCACGACCTCACCGCCGAGGCTCGACTTGAGCTGGTCGGTGGTTCCCTCGGCGACGATCCGGCCGTGATCCAGCATGGCTATCGTGTCGGCGAGCTGGTCCGCTTCCTCCAGGTACTGCGTGGTGAGCAGGACGGTCACGCCCTCGTCGGCGAGGCTCCTGACAGTGCCCCACAGCTGCTCCCTGCTGCGCGGGTCCAGGCCGGTCGTCGGCTCGTCCAGGAACAGCAGCACGGGATTAGCGATCACGCTGACGGCAAGGTCGAGTTGCCGTCGCATACCGCCGGAGTAGGACTTCACGCGCCGGCGGCGCGCTTCAATGAGACCGAACTCCGCGAGCAGTTCCACGGCCCGCGCTCGGGCAGCGCGCGGTGACAGGTGCAGGAGCCTGGCCATCATCTGGAGGTTCTCCTCGCCGGTAAGCACGTCGTCGACCGCGGCGTACTGACCTGTGAGGCTGATCGAGCGCCGGACGCCGACCGGGTCGGCCAGCAGGTCGTGGTCCGCCACGGTCGCGGTTCCCGAGTCCGGGCGCATCAGCGTGGCCAGGATCCGCACGAGCGTGGTCTTGCCCGCGCCGTTGGGGCCGAGCAGTGCGAAGATCGATCCGGTCGGGACGGCGAGGTCGACCCCGTCGAGGACGAGCTTGCCGCCGAAGGACTTGCGGATGCCTCGCGCATCAACTGTATATGGCATATACGTAAACTATACGTGATACACAGTTTGGTCAACGGCTTTCGCCCGGGAAGGAGGGACGCATGCCGGATGCAGAGCCAGGACAACTTCCGCCAGGGCTCGATCTGCTGTGGGGACGCCGTGAGCGGGGGAAGCGCGGCCCGCGGCCGGGGTTGTCCGCCGACGCGATCGTCGAGGCCGCCGTCAGGCTGGCCGACGCCGAGGGTCTCGAGGCGGTGTCGATGGCGCGTGTGGCGACCGAACTCGGCTTCACCACCATGTCGCTGTACAGATACGTCGCCAGCAAGGACGAACTCTTGCAGCTGATGTGGAACGCCAGCGCGCTCGGCGCTGAGCAACTCGTGATCGACGGGGACGGCTGGCGGCCCAGGCTGCGCACGTGGGCCATCATTCAGCGAGACGTGCTCGACCGGCATCCGTGGCTCACCCAGGTGCCGATGGCCGCGCCCCCCGTCGCCCCGAATTCGCTCATCTTCGTCGAGCTAGGACTCCGGACCATGGACGGGACGGGGCTCGCGGACGCTGACAAACTATCGGTGATCGGCCTGCTCGCCTCGTACACGCTGAGCGACGCCCGGATGGCCAGCGACGCGGCCCGGGCGGCGCAGGCGCAGGCTCGCGCGGTTGAGGCGGGCGGCGAGCCTGCCGCCCTATGGACCTTCGACGCGCTGCTGCGCGAACTCGTGGACGAGAAGACCTACCCCACTCTGCACCGCATCGCCTGGTCCGCGGACGCCGGCCAGCGGTCCGAGCAGGAGGAGTTCCTTTTCGGCATCGACATGATCCTGGATGGCGTCCAGGCTCACATCGACCGGGCACAGGAACACTAGGGAGTTCACGGCCTCGGCTGACCGCCGGGATCACCGGGATCGCCGACACGCTGGGCGCGGTAGAGGTCGCGCAGCAGGGCGATCTCGGCCGCGTGGTGCAAGATCTCCTGATTGACCCACCACACGGTGTCGATGAACATATCCTCGCGGTCGCTGCCGTAGGGATAGGTGCTGTAGCCCATTCTGTCCAGCGCCACGTCGTCGGCGCTGAGCACGGCTTCGCGCCACGCCTTGACCCCGGCGGCGAAGGCCGCGATCGCCCCTTCGGCGTCACCGCTGTTTGCATAGGTATCGCTGGTCATGTCGTGGCCGCCGACTGTGTAGTCCGCGCGCAGCGTCAGCATCTCGCTGATGTGGCTGAGCCGCCAGGCGATCGTGGTGAACGGCGGCGGGAACGGATCCGGGGGGGCCGTCGAGTCGCGGCCCCACTCACCGGCCCCGCGCAGGACAGTCGCGCGCGATCCGGGACCGTCGGCGCGGCGACGGACCGACCAGGACCCCGGCACCGGCTCCCAGTGGTATTCCTCGTCGGTCATCGGAGGCGCCGGGATCGGCGTTCCCGTGCCGCTGTCAACCTCGGGTCCGGTCATGCGATTAAGCAACCGTAGGCACGCCCAGTCGAACTGCTCGAGTAGCGGCACGAGCCGCTCTGGTGTCGCCATGGCCAGATTCTTTCAGCGTCGTGGTTTCTCTCAGCGCCGCGGTCCGTCCCAGGACCACTTCGGGATGGGCAGGTCCGGCGGGATGTCGGTGTCGCGAGGGTGAGACAGCGCCACGTCGTCCACCTGCGACTGGATATACGAGCGCAGCGTGTTGCGGAAGCCGGGCTCATCAGACCAGCCGACGTCGTCGGCCGCCAGCATGAAGCAGTCGACGAACCGCCGACCCAGGTCGCTCATGTCTCCGTTGCCGGAGTGCAGCAGTACCAGCGCGGACTGGTCGCCGTCACAGTCCCGTGAGTACGCGGGCGGGCCGCCCATCGTTTCCGCCAGGTATGCCGCCAGCCGGTGCACATGCCTCGGGTGCTGGCCCGGGTGCGAGAACGGGTGGTTCAGTTCCGGGTCCGCTAGGCACCGCGCGTGCAGCGCGGCGGCGAAGGCCTCGAAGGCCTGCTCCCCGCCAGCGAACTCGTACAAGGTCGGTCGCATGTGTCCAAGGTTAGATAACCTCGTCCAGCTTTCCTGTCGCCACGTCGAAGACGAAGCCGCGGACCGACTCCTTGTGCGGGACGAACGGGCTGGCGAGGATGCGGGCCTTGGACTGCCGCACATCCTCTTCAAGGTCAGGAAACGCCTCAGCGGACCAGGAGGGCTTGATTCCGGTCTCGTCTTGAATCGACCGCTTGAACCCGTCGTCGGTGAACGTGAGCATGCCGCAGTCGGTGTGGTGGATCAAGATGATCTCAGTCGTGCCGAGGAGGCGCTGGCTGATCGCCAGGGACCGGATCTCATCGTCGGTCACCACGCCGCCCGCGTTCCTGATCACGTGCGACTCGCCCTCGCGCAGTCCGAGGATCGCGTAGACGTTCAGCCGGGCGTCCATGCACGCCACCACGGCGGTGCCCTTGGACGGCGGCAACGGCTTCGGGCCGCTGAACGTCTCGGCGTAGGCCGCGTTGTTCCTGAGGTACTCGTCGGTAACGCTCATGTGCTGATCTCCCGTTCGTTGACAGCAGCCCCCTATGTTATCCATCTGTTAACTAGAAAATCTATCGGGGCGGACCGGCACCCGGAAGCTGCGAACGATGGCGGCGGTGCCAGCGCGCGGATTAGCGTTGGGTCATGGCCAGGTCTCAATGGCACAAGGTCTACATCACGACGATAGCCGCGCCGCCCGAGGTGCTGTTCGCGCTCCTCGCCGACATGCCGAACTACGGTGCCTGGCTGCCTGGCTCCACCGATTTCGGGCGGACGACCGACGTGGAGCCTTACCCCGTGACGCTAGGCACCCGGTACCACGACGGGAAGCCTGACGAGCCCGGCAAAGACTGGTGGGGCACGGTGACCGGCTTCCAGCCGCCTGGGTCACTGGACTTCCACCACACGATCAGCGTCGGCCAGCTCTGGATGACCATCGATGTGCACATCCACTACTCACTCGAGCCGGGAGACGGGGCCACCGACGTGAGCCGGTGGCTGGTCCTCGACTTCACCCTGCCGACGGCGTTCCGCCCGCTGCGGCCAATTATCACGGCGCGTTTTGACAAAGAGAACCAGCGGACCATGTCCGCGCTCAAGGCATACGCGGAAGCTCAAGCCAGCGTCAGTGGCTAGCCAGGCAACAAGCTCACGGATCGCCGATGACTCCCGGGCGGGCCGGACGTCGTACTGACCGATGGGGCCAACAAAACAGAGGGGAGCCAGGCACGTGAGCGCGCTGCTGAAGACCAACAAGATCGACGCGATAACACTGTTCACCGAGGACCTGGCGGCGTCGAAGGCGTTCTACCAGGACGTCTTCGGGCTGCCGGTGCAGTATGAGGACGCGAACTCGGCGGTGTTCGATTTCGACGGCACGGTCATCAACCTGCTGAAGGTCTCGCAGGCGCACGGGCTGATCGCCCCGGCGGTTGTCGCCGGTCCCGCGACGGGCACGCGCATGCAGTTCACGATCGGTGTCGAGGACGTGGACGCGGTGTGCGCGGAACTGGCCAGTCGCGGCGTCACCTTGCTCAACGGGCCGGTAAACCGGCCGTGGGGCATCCGCACGGCCAGCTTCACCGACCCGTCCGGTCACATCTGGGAAATCGCGGGGGACCTGCCCGCGGAGTAGCTCAGGCGAGCCGGCTAGTCCTCGCCGTAGTCGTGGTCCGGATGGTTGGCCTCGCCCAGCCGCCAGTAGCCGCGGGTCACCAGCGAACTGGCCGGCAGCCGCCGCTCGGTGAGGAAATACCTGCGGATGCCGCGCATCGCGGCGGCCTCGCAGGCCACCCAGACCTTGGCGCCCTCCTCGAGGACGGCGTCCCGTGCGGCCTCGTCAAGCTCAACGCCCCACGCGTCGGGGGCGCGCCTGTGATGCCAGGTGATCGTGGTCTTGGCCGGGCTCGAGAACTCGAGTTCGTCGTCGGCACCGGCCACCTCGATGTGCACCTCGGCGGTGACAGAATCGGGCAGCGCCTCGAGCAGGGTGCCGATCGCCGGGATCGCGCTTTCGTCGCCCGCGATCCACCAGTGCTCGGCGGTGGGGTCCAGCACGAACCGCCCGCCAGGTCCGGCGACCGCGAGCTTGTCGCCGACGCTGACCCGTTCCGCCCACGCCGACGCCGGGCCGGCGCCGTGCACGACGAACTGCACCTCGAGCGTGCGGGTCGCGGGGTCGAACCGCCGCGGGGTGTATGTGCGCACCGCGGGCCTGGCGTCATCCGGGATGACCTGCCCCTCGGGCAGGAACTCAGGAAGCAGCGGCGCGTCCTGGCCGGGTACGGGGAGGAACACCTTGATATGCGCGGTCGGGGCTTCTATCTGGAACCCCTCGAGCGCGTCGCCGCTCACCCACACCGACACCAGCCGTGGATTGATCCGCGACACCGACACAACTTCCACCGGTCGCGGTGGCTTACGCCGCCTTGGCCTGTCGCCGGCTCCGGGAGAGGCGGGTGCTGCTGGAGTGGTCACACGTTTTCCTTTCGTTTTAGGACGTCTCGCGACTACTGGTCGGCGAGCAGCCGGTACAGGGCCTGGCGGGCGTTCCTGACAATCGTTACCGCCTCTTCTACCTGCGCGGCCGCACCCACCGTCCCGACCTGACGGGCGGCCGAACACAGTCGGTCAACCTCGGCACGCAGGTCCAGGTGAGCAGGGGCCTCGGGCGCGCCCGAGGCCAGGTCGTGCAGCCGACTCTGGTCGGCTTGCTCCCGTCCGGCCGGAGTGAGCTCATAGACCTTGCGGCCCTCGTATTCGGTGCTCTGGACCAGGCTCTCGTCCTCGAGCAGCTGCATCAGCGGGTACACCGAGCCGGGGCTCGGCCGCCACCGTCCGCCGGCCTGCTCCTCAAGCCGGCGCATGAGCTCATACCCGTGTGCGGGCCCGTGTAGCAGGGACGCGAGAAGCAATCCGCGCACGTTTCCCTTGGGTACGCGACCGCCCGCCCAGTGGCCATGCTGCCCGCGCCCACCGTCGCTGTACGGCTTTCCTGGGGGTCCCATGCAGCCCTCCCGTCTATCGCTACGACCCTATCACGATATATCAATACCGTGTCGAAGCAAGCCCCCCGGCGGCCTCTGATGTGACCAGAGGGGCCAAAGCGAAACTTTCGGGGTCTCGTCCAAAACTCGTGATGGTAACGACAGCAGAGGCGCAGCCAAGGGGCCGACCGATTTGCGGGCTATGTCCGGATATGCCTGCTTGCCGGCAGCTACCGTGCCCGGATGAATGTCCCGTTCAACTGCCAATAGGGCCTGTTGCAAAACTCGGTCTGCCGGATTTCTGGTGTTAATGCTGGCAGAATGGATTTATGGCACGCCAGTTCAAGCCGGTGGACCGGGATCAGCCGATGATG
>DATMKQ010000061.1:0-4709 GCA_035571275.1 Trebonia sp. | reverse complement strand
TCGTGCCAGCGCGGCCCCTCCGCGAACTTCAGTCCGTCGGCAAGCAGCTTTCTGGATTCCGGATGCGGCATTCTCGCTCACCAGGTCCGATCGGCAACAGGCGTGTGAACCTGCCGGACATACTGCCCTAGGAGCGCAGCCGGCACCAATAACCAGTTTCGTCCCTGAAACCCCGCGAACCATCACTGGAACGAGTCTCGACACGGCGCAAATTCGGCGCTTAGCATCGTGCGTGCGATAGCCCGGATGCCGGGGCCGGGGTCATGCGGAGGAGGACGTAATGCGTTTCGAGAACCAGGTCGCCCTTGTCACCGGCGCCGCTCACGGCATGGGCCGGGTGCACGCGGCCCGGCTGACCGGCGAGGGCGCCTCGGTGGTGCTGACCGACGTAGACATCGACGTCGCGCAGAAGGCCGCCGACGAGCTGCCGAGGGCGATAGCGGTCCGGGCGGACGTGACCAGCCAGCCGGATTGCGACGCCGCGGTGCAGGCCGCGGTGGACGCCTTCGGCAAGCTGGACATCCTGATCAACAACGCCGGCGGCGGGCTTCTGCACCCGGGGCCGTTCGAGGAGGTTTCCGAGGAGCAGTGGCAGCTGGTTCACTCGGTGAACCTTTCTGGCCAGTGGCGCTTCGCCAAGGCGGCGGTGCCCGCCATGCGCGCCAACGGCCGCGGCAAGATCGTGAACATCGGCAGCACGATCATCTTCGACGGCCTGCCTGTCGGGCTGCTGCCGTACTCCGCGGCCAAGGGCGGGGTGATCGCGTTCACCAGGTCCCTGGCCCGTGAGGTCGGCGGCGATAACATCACCGTCAACTGCGTGTCTCCCGGCGGGGTGGGCGGCGACGTGTCGATCAAGCCGTACACGCCGGAGGAGTGGGAAGAGATGCGCCTGCGCCGCATGCAGCGGCAGACGATGAAGACCCGCAGGGTCAGCGCCGACGACGTCGCCGCCGCGGTGGCGTTCTTCGCCTCGGCCGAATCCGACCTCATCACCGGGCAGCACCTCGCGGTCGATGGCGGCTCCTTCTACTACTGACCGCTCAGGCGCACCGACCAACCAAGACGAACCGACCGACCAAGGCAACGAGAGACCGAGCCGTGGACCTGCGCATAGGATATGGGACCTACATAGCAGCCGAACGCGCTGCCGCTCCACAGTTCCGCGTGGAGATATCCGAGGCCGAACAGGCCGGCTTCGACGGCATCTACTTCTCCGAACACCACGGGGTACCCGGATACGCGGCCACCCCGCTGACCCTGGCCGCGATGGCGCTGGCGCAGACCACTGTGCTGCGCGCCGGGCCGATGCCGCTGCTGCTGCCGCTGCACGATCCGGTGCGGATCGCGGAGGAGTCGGCAATGATCGACTTCCTCTCGCAGGGCCGGCTCGTCCTCGGGCTCGGGGCCGGATACCACCCGAGCGATTACGGCCAAGCCGGGATCCCGCTGTCAGAGCGTGCCGCCCGCATGGAGGAGGGGATCGCGCTCCTGCACAACGTCTGGTCGGCAGAACCGCGACTGCACGACGGCCCGCACTACCGGCTCGGGACGACGAATCCGCTGAACCACCGGCCCTGGACGCAGGCGGGACCGCCCGTGTGGCTCGCCACGGGCTCGCGCACCGGCACCGAACGGGCCGCACGCCTGGGCGACGGCCTCGTGCTGGGCTCGACCGGCTCGGTCGACAGGATCGCCGATGACGCGAGGCAGTTCCGTTCCGCCCGCGAGCGAGCCGGGCGCGATCCCGGAACGCTCGCCGTCATCCGGCGGGCATGGATCGGCCCGCAGGCGGAATGCGATGAGTTCATCACGACGATGCAGCGCGAGTACTCGCGCCACTCCGCCATGGCCGGTGTCACCACCGGGACGCGTGCGTCCCGTGAGCTCCAGGAGCAAGGCGTAACCCGGGACGCCGTGCTGGCACGCGTCTTCGTCGGCGACGTCAGTGCCGTCCGCGATCAGCTGCACCAATTCGCGGAATTGGTCGGTGCCGACTACCTGATGCTCAAGTTCCAATGGGCGACGCCGGACTTCGCGACTGTGCGCGAACAGCTTGTCCGCGCGCGAGACGTACTGCGCTGACTTTAAAATATCGCGACGGGATTAACCGGGCTCCCTGTTGCCCCCTCAATCGGAAGCGGCGCCAGCACGAATTGGAATTCCCAGCGCCTCTTGGCCGAGCACGCAAGAGCGAGGGCCTCGAGATCGCAATGATCGAGCAGCCACAATCCCATGGTGGGGATCGCGATGTTGTGCATGGGATAAGCGACCGCGGCCGAACCGCTCGGCGTGAAGTCATGCGTAGTGTCGCACCCGATCAGCGCGACACGGCGCTCGTGCAGCCACGGCAGGCAGGTCGGATGCCAGCCCGGCACGGAAAGCTCGCCATCGGGACGCGCGGCCCGGGCCTTTGTCCGCCCCGTGCGCAGCAGCAGGACGTCCCCCTCGCCGACACCGATGCCCGCTCGCTGCTCGGCCGCCTCGAGGTCGGCAGGGAGCACGGGCTCGCCCGGACGCAGCCAATCCTGGCCGCGCAGCGCCGCTATGTCGGCCAGGATCCCGCGGGTCACGATCCCGCGGTCGGCGATGGCGGTCACGGCCAGGCGAGTAGCGCCATCGCGCCGGCTGACCGTATGCGCCGGATAGCCGTTGTACAGCTGCGCATCCCAGGAGACGTGAGCCAGCGCATCGAGGTGGGTGATGTTCCGCCCGTGGAATACGAACCCTACGTACTCCACCGAGCTTCGGGCGCGCGGGCCCGCCGACTGCGGCGACTGCCCGCCTTCAAGTCCGTCTGTCATGAGCATCAGCCGCTGCGGTGCGCCGTATAGCTGGTCCGGCGAAGGGGCGGTGCCGATGCGCTTGGCGCACGATACGACGTCGCCGTCGCGGACAAGCGCGGCCGCGGCACGACGCTGCTCGCCGGTGATGTAGTTAAGCGTGCCGAGCTCGTCGTCGGGCCCCCAGCGGCCCCAGTTCGACAGCTTCTGGGTCCAGGACAGCAGCTCGGCCTCGTCGGGCTGCGGAACGGCAGACGATTCACCCATGTTCCTATCTTCTCGTTATTACGAGTAACGCCGGCCGAATGATTTCACACGTGAAATTCGCAGTAAATACGTAAGTTCCGGTTGCCTTAATATAGACGGCGGGCAACCCGATTTCCTTCAAACGACGAGGTGAACAGTGCGCATCGATGTCGATATCACGACGCCCGACGGGCGCTGTCCGGCCACGCTGCACGTGCCCGACGGCGGTGGGCAGTGGCCGGGCGTACTGCTCTTCCCCGACGCCTTCGGGACGCGCCAGACTATCCGCCTGATGGCCGACCGGTTGGCCGGCCTGGGGTATGTCACGCTCGCGCCTGACGTGTACTACCGCTCCGCCGGCTGGGCACCGTTTGCCATCGAGGCATTCTTCTCCGACCCGGCCGAGCGAGCGCGGCTGTTCGGCCTGATGGAGACCCTCACCGGCGACCGGATCGCCGTCGACACCGGTGCTTACCTGGACTTCCTGCTGAGCCGGCCGGAGGTCCGAGGCTCGGTGGCCGGGACTACGGGCTACTGCATGGGCGGGCGGATCTCGCTGATCGCCGCGGGCGAGCACCCGGCAAAGGTGGCCGCCGCCGCGTCCTTCCATGGCGGACGGCTCGCCGTCGCCGACGACCCGGAGAGCCCGCACTTGGCGGCGCCGCGGATCGGGGCGACCGTGTACGTGGCGGGCGCGATCGACGATCACAACTTCCCGCCCGAGCAGGCCGAGCTCCTCGATCGCGCACTCGCGCAGGCTCAAGTCCCGCACGTGGTGGAGTTCTATCCGGCGCGCCACGGGTTCGCGGTACCCGACAACCCCAGCCACGACCCGGACGCCGAGGAACGGCACTGGGCCGCCCTGGTTCAGCTGTTCGGCTCGGCGCTGCGGCCCTCGGCAGCACCGGCTTCTGCGGGCTGAAATACCACTGCTCGTTCCGGAAAAAATAAAAGATCTTTCATTTATGCAGAACGGGCAGTGGTATCACCACCGCGGAATGCGGCAGTGCCCGGTGCTGCTTCAGCTGGTCCCGAACGCGAGACCCTCGAACCTGCCCGCAGCTCGCCAGCCGGCGATCAGGTCGAAGTACTCCGTCGCGGGCGAGTACCTGTGCAGCGCGACCGCGTTGGGCGTATCGAGCCTGCCCTGGTTGTTCACGTACCCCGGGGTGCACTGCTCGAATAGCTGGCGCTTTTCCTCACCGCGCGAGCGGGCCAGGGCGCTCCATTCGGCCTCGGCCTCGGCGGTCGCCTCCACCGTCGCGTGACCGTGGTCGCGCATGTGCCCGAGGATGAACGCGAAGTGGGTTGTCTGCTCGGTCAGCAGCCGCGTGACGTTGGGTGTGGCGGCCACGTGGTGCGGGCCCATGAAGAACATGTTCGGGAACCCGTGCACGTGAAAGCCGTGGTACGTGACCACCTCTTCCTTCCACTTCTGCGACAGCGTGACTCCGTCCCGTCCCACGATGTCGTACCCCGCCCGCTCGCCCCACGAGCTCCCCAGGTGGAATCCCGTCGCGAGCACAAGCACGTCAAGCGGGTACCGGCGATCCGAGGTGACCAGGGCATCCCGCTCGATGCGCTCGATCGGGCTTGCCGCGACGTCGACGATGGTCACGTTGGCCCGGTTGAAGGCCTGGAGGTAGTCGTCGCTGTAACCCGGCCGCTTGCAGTGCGTCC
>DATMKQ010000060.1:0-59071 GCA_035571275.1 Trebonia sp. | reverse complement strand
TCCCGGCGCGCTCCCACTCCGTCGCGACCGGCACGATCTCCTTATCGGCGAACTCGCGCAGCGTCTGTCTAAATAGCCGCTGCTCCTCGCTCAGCTCGAAGTCCACGGCGCTTCTCCTTCACCCGGCAGGCACCACGGCGGGAAACTATCTTCTCCAAGTGCGAGAATAATCAAGAGCTCGAAACGGACGCCACGATCCCGTTCGGATGAATATTGCTGTTGACTGTGGCGATGCTAGGTATGAAAACCTGCCGTTCATCTCAGAGAATTAGATTCTCATCGAGACAAGGGGTTTCCCTGCTGTGCTGACGCTCAAGGCCGCCGGGTCGGCGGAGCCGATCAGCCGCCCCTGACGTCTCCCAAGCTCTCGTGGCGCCAGCCGGAGGCCCACTCCTTGTCGTGCAGCCGTCGCAGCAGGTGTGCGTGGTGGTCCAGCCGGTCCGCGGCCTGTTGCATGTCGTGAAAGTCCTGGCCGTGGTCGCGGGCGGGTGTCTTCTCTTCCGCTCGCTTGCGGAGGATGTGCAGCTCTTCCTGGCCCAGCTCGACGACCTTCGCCAATACCTCTTCCAGATCCACGCGCTTTCTCCTTCGTGCTCCTTCGTGCGACTCCCGCCAGGCGGGCTCGAGCATGGCATCACTATAGGTAACCGAAGGGTGGACAAGCCGGAGGAGGCCCTGGCCCTCGATTTCTCCGACAAACCGGAATCACCCGGTTCGAATGATGCGCCTCGCCCGGTCGTGAGCGAGCCTCGCTGCAACCTCCTGTGACCCGGATCGGCCAGCCAGTCAACGCAGGAGCGAGTCATGCCCTCTGACGGTTCCGTCCGCAGCGCGCAGCGTCTGATCGAAGGCGTCGCGGCGCACGGCGTCCGCTACATCTTCGGCGTCCCGGGCGCGAACGTCGACGAGCCCTACGACGCGCTGGCCGACGGCGGCCCGGAACTGATCGTGTGCCGGCACGAGCAGAACGCGACGTTCATGGCCGCGGCCATCGGCCGGCTGACCGGCGTCCCCGGCGTGGTGCTCGTTACCTCGGGTCCGGGGACGGCGAACCTGCCAATCGGCCTGGTCACGGCCAACACCGAGCAGGACCCGGTGGTCGCGCTGTGCGGCGCCGTGCCGCTCCAGGACCGGCTGAAGCGCACCCACCAGTCGATGAACGCGGCGGCGCTGCTGTCGACGGTTACCAAGTACACGGCCGAGATCACCGACCCAGGAACGGTGCCGGAAGCGGTCGCCAACGCGTTCAGGATCGCGACGACGCAGCCGCGGGGGGCCGTGGCCCTGGTGCTGGCCGACGATGTCATGGCCGCGCCCACCGATGCCAGCATCACCTCCGCGGCCCCCGCTACCCCGCTGGGACCGGCCCCGGCGAGCGAGATCGACAAGGCCGCCGCCGTGATCCGGTCCGCGGCCCGGCCGGTGCTGATGGTTGGCCTGCGCGGCGCGGATGTAGAGGCCTGCCAGGCGGTGCGCGCCCTGCTACGGGCGACCGCGCTGCCGATCGTGGAGACCTTCCAGGCGGCCGGGGTGGTCTCCCGCGAACTGGAATCGTGCTACGTCGGCCGGGTCGGACTGTTCAAGAACCAGCCCGGCGACATGGTCCTCGCGCACGCTGACGTCCTGGTCACGATCGGCTACGACCCGGTGGAACACGACCCCAGGCGGTGGAATGCCGACCCGGCGCGGACCGTGATCCACATCGACTCGCTGCCCGCGATGATCGACAACAACTACCAGCCCGCCCTGGAACTGCGCGGCGACGTCGGCGCTACGGTCCGGGAGCTCGCCGGGCAGCTCGGCGACATCGACCTGACCGCCGAGTTCGCCGCCGAGATCGCCGCCCAGCGGCAGGCGCTTGACGACATCGACCAGCAAGCGGCGGCTGGGGAGCACGGCCCGGCCGGGCTGAACCCCGCCTGGCTGGTCCTGAAGATGCGCGAGCACCTGAACGACGACGCGACGATCACGGTGGACATGGGCACGAACTACATTCACATGGCCCGGCACTTCCGCGTCTACGAGCCCAGGCACCTGCTGTTCACCAACGGCCAGCAGACACTGGGCGTCGCCCTGCCCTGGGCCATGGCCGCGAACCTGGTCCGGCCCGGCACGCAGATCCTGTCCGTGTCCGGCGACGGCGGCTTCCTGTTCAGCGCGATGGAGCTGGAGACCGCGCACCGGCTGCGCTCCACGTTCACGCACGTGCTGATGCGCGACAACGCCTATGACATGGTCGCGTTCCAGCAGGTCATGAAGTTCGGCCGCAAATCGGGCGTCCAACTGGGCGAGTACGACATCGTCGGGTACGCCGAGGCGTTCGGCGCCCACGGCTACCGGGTCCGCACGGAGCAGGAGTTCCTGGCCGCGCTGGACAAGGGGCTGCGCGAGGATGGCCCGTCGATCATCGACGTCCCTGTCGACTACAGCCACAGCATCGACATCGGCGCCCAGCTGCACGTCGGCGTCTTGGAGTAGGAGGGAGGCACTCTCACCCCGTCCTCGATGGCGTCTGCCTCAGCCTCCCGCGCACCGACGCGTTCCGGAATGCGAACATGTCAATGGCCGACATCTCGGCGCAGATTCACCAGACTGAAGGCGGCTAGGGAGGCTACATGCGGATCGCTGTGATGGCGGCCGGAGCCGTGGGCGGCTACTTCGGTGCCAGGCTGGCTAAGGCCGGTCACGAGGTGGCGTTCGTGGCCCGCGGGCGGCAACTCGACGCCATGCGGGCCAACGGACTGCGCGTGGAGAGCCCGCTCGGCGACATCCACGTGCAGCCCGTTGAGGTCACCGACCAGCCGGCCACGATCGGCACCGTCGACCTCGTCCTGTTCACCGTGAAGCTATGGGACACGGCGGAGGCGGCCGCAGCCATCAAGCCGCTGCTGGGTGCCGACACGGCCGTGTTGTCGTTCCAGAACGGCGTGGTGAAGGACGACGTCCTGCGCCAGACCCTGGGCGCCGAGCACGTCATCGGCGGCGCGTGCTACATCGCCGCCACCATCGCCGAGCCTGGGGTCATCCGGCAGTCCGGCACGTTGCAGAGGCTGGTGTTCGGCGAGTACGACGGCTCGCTGTCGCCGCGCGTGCGGCAGTTCCGCGACGCCTGCGCGGACAGCGGCATCGACGCCGAGGTCAGCGACCACATCGAGCTGACGATCTGGGAGAAGTTCGTGTTCCTGGTCGGGGCCTCCGGCACGACCAGCCTGGCGCGCTCGGCCGTCGGCCCGATCCGCGACCATCCCCGTTCGCGAGACTTCCTGCACGACACCATGGCGGAGGTCGTCCAGGTCGGCCGCGCCCAGGGAGTGCCGCTGCCCGCGGACTACGCCGACGAGCGGCTCGCCTTTATCGACCAGCTGCCCGCCACCGCGACGTCCTCGATGTACCGCGACCTCGAGCAGGGCTACCGCCTCGAGGTCCGCTGGCTCAGCGGCGACGTGGTCGAGCGCGGCGCCCGGCTGGGCGTGCCGACGCCGTGCAACCGGGCGATCTCCGACATCCTCTCGATCTACAGCGAAGGACGGGCCGATGCGTGAGCGGAACAGCGGCTGACAGGTTCGGGCCATGCCCGACCTGCCATGGGCCTGGAGCTGAAGGACGACGACCTGTCCGACATCGCCGCCGCGATCCGGGCTACCGGCGCCGGGACCGGGCCCGCGTCGCCTCGGTCCGCGTGAGTCACCGCGTCATCAGGTCGAGCGCCGCGACAAGCGCGGCGAGATCCCGACGACGCGAACTGGCCGGCCAGGCCGCCCACGTCCGCCGGACGATCGGGTTTCCGATCAGCGGAAGCCAGGTCACTCCCCCGGGCAGCCGCGCCGGCCAGTCCGGCGGAGCGAGCGCGAACGCGCGCCCAGTGCCGACGGCGGCGAGCTTTACCTCGGCGATGAGGGAGTGGCCTTCCCCCTGCGGCTGGCCGGACACTGTTATGCCGTGGTTGCGCAAGGTGGCCACCACCTGGTCGTACCAGGCCGGGGCTTCCGACCGGGAGAATCCGACCCAGTCAAGGTCGGTGAGCCGGTGCAGGCGCACACCGTCGGGACCGGCTAGTTCGCTCGCGCGGCTGGCCGCGAGGACGACGCCAAGGTCCTCCTCGACCGCGAGCACGGCGTCGAAGACGGGATCGGCCGGGTGCTCGCGAACGAGGGCCACATCCAGCTCGCCCTCCCGGAGCGCCGCCAGCTGCGCGGCGCTGGAATCGTGACTGACGTCCACCCGGGTGAGCGGGAAGGAGTCGCGCATTTGCCCGAGCACCGCGGGAAGCAAGTTCACTGGAAGCTCAAGCGGCAGCCCCACACGCAGGGTTCCGGGGCCCGCCGCGGTCGGTCCGGTGACCGCGGCGAGCACCCGGTCGTGCTGGGCAAGCAGGGCACGCGCCTCGCGGAGCAGGATTGTTCCCGCGTCGGTGACCGTCACGCCGGTGCTGTGCCGCTGGAGCAGCTGAACCCCGAGTTGCCGCTCCAGCGACTGCACGGTCTGCGACAGGGCGGACTGGCTCAGATGCAGAGCGCGGGCCGCCGCGGAAAAGCTGCCTTCCTCCGCCACGGCTACGAACGCACGCAGTTCGCGTATCTCCACGCTCTTATCGCACCATAACCCTGATCGCACGGATCAGGCGGGAAGCCGGGGACGCCCCACCAGGAGTCCCGCCAGGTCAGACGGCGATCCTGCCACCGTCGACGGGCAGCACCGCGCCGTGCACGAAGCTCGCCTCATCGCTGGCCAGGTACACGATCGCCGAGGCGATCTCTTCCGGTAGCCCGGGCCTGCCGCTCGGCGCTGCCGAGGCGAGCTGGTCCAGCGCCTCCCCCATCATCGCCGTGCCCTCGGTCCTGGTGGGACCAGGACTGACCGCGTTGACTCTGACGCCGGACGGGCCGTATTCGGCGGCCCAGGACTTCGTCAGCAGCACCAGCGCCGCCTTGCTCGATCCGTACAAGGCCATGTTGGCCATGCCGAACTGCGCGACCATCGTCGTGACGTTGACTATCACGCCGCGCCCGCGCTTGGCCATCGTCGGCGCGAGCTCCCCCACCAGGAAGAACGGGGCCTTGACGTTGACCGCGAAGACCTTATCGAAGTCCTCTTCCGCCGTGTCGTGTGTCGCGCCGAAGGGGAAGACGCCCGCGCTGTTGACCAGGATGTCGACGTGCCCGCCGCCGAGCTCGGTCGCCCGCTGGGCCAGGAACCGGGCGCTAGCCGCGTCACTGAGATCAACGGCGACGAAGTCCGCCGCGCCGCCCTGGGCTCGAATCGCCGCCACCGTTTCCTCGCCGCGGACGGCGTCCCGCCCGGACAGGACCACGCGCGCGGCAAGACCCGCCAGGGCCAGCGCGGTCGCCCGGCCGATACCGCTGTTCCCGCCCGTCACCAGGGCAGTGGCTCCGGTAAGCCTGTTCGCCATGTCGGCTGCTCCTTCGCTGTTAATGGTCTGGCGCAGGCGCCGTGTGGCGCCTGCGCAGGCCTTTAACCGTGGGCAGGAAGCAGCGATTGCGTAACGGATGATCGCGTTGCCGATGGCCGCTATAAGGTCAGCCGCTAGCGCTGTTGCCGGGCTAGCCCTACTGGCGCAGTTCTTCGATAACCCAGTCGACCATGACCGCTAGCAGGCACCCCGAAGCTCCGAGCAGCAGTCCCATCCGTGCGTGCTTTCCCATGACATCCCCTCTCGCTGATGCGCTGATGTGCCAAGCCTTACCCCTGACCGGGCGGCTGGGATCACGAGAATCGGGTGATCCCAGCACCAGTTTGAGAAGCACACCCAGCGGGCAGGTGTAACCACGCGCCGTGACCGTGACGAGTTTCATGGCAGCGCGTTCATGTCTGCGCGGGGGGACACGCATGACTACCTCAGATCACATGCCTACGACGACTGACGCCGGCATCGCGGCCGAGAGCGACGAGCATTCACTGACCATCGGTCCCGGCGGTCCGATCCTGCTCCAGGACAGCTACCTGATCGAGCAGATGGCCCAGTGGAACAGGGAGCGGATTCCCGAGCGGCAGCCACACGCGAAGGGCAGCGGAGCGTTCGGCCGGTTCGAGGTCACGAAAGACGTCACCGCGTATACCAGGGCCGCGCTGTTCCAGCCGGGTGCCACCACCCGGATGGGCGCCAGGTTCTCCACCGTGGCCGGAGAACGTGGCAGCCCGGACCTGTGGCGGGACCCGCGCGGGTTCGCGCTGAAGTTCTATACGTCCGAGGGCAACTACGACATGGTCGGCAACAACACGCCGGTCTTCTTCATCAAGGATCCGATGAAGTTTCAGCACTTCATCCGTTCCCAGAAGCGGCGCGCCGACAACAACCTGCGCGACCACGACATGCAGTGGGACTTCTGGACGCTGTCCCCGGAGTCAGCGCACCAGGTGACCTGGCTGATGGGCGACCGGGGTATCCCCCGCACCTGGCGGCACATGAACGGTTACTCCAGCCACACGTACATGTGGATCAACGCCAAGGACCAGCGGTTCTGGGTGAAGTACCACTTCAAGACCGACCAGGGCATCGAGTGCCTCACGCAGGTCGAGGCCGACCAGATGATCCCGTACGACCCGGACTATCACACGCGGGACCTGTTCGAGGCGATCGCCAGCGGCGACCACCCAAGCTGGACGCTGTACGTGCAGATCATGCCGTACGATGACGCGCCGGGTTACCGGTTCAACCCGTTCGACCTGACCAAGGTCTGGCCGCACGGGGACTACCCGCTGGTCGAGGTCGGACGGATGACCCTGAACCGCAACCCGGTCGACAACCACACCGAGATCGAGCAGTTCGCCCCGGCGCCCAGCAACCTGGTGCCTGGCATCGGGCCGAGTCCGGACCGGATGCTCCTGGCGCGGCTGTTCTCGTACGCGGACTCGCACCGGTACCGCCTTGGCGTCAACTACCAGCAGATCCCGGTGAACGCGCCGATCGCGGGAGTGCACACGTACAGCAAGGACGGGGCGATGCGCATGGTGAACCGGACCGACCCGGTGTACGCGCCGAACTCCAAGGGCGGCCCGGCGGCCGACGGCGAGCACCACAAGCCGCCCACCTGGTACGCCGACGGCGACATCATGCGCTCCGCTTATGTCTCGCACGCCGAGGACGACGACTGGGGCCAGGCCGGCACGCTGGTCCGCACGGTCATGGACGACGCGGCCCGCGACCGCCTGGTCAGCAACATCGCCGGCCACCTGCTCGACGGCGTCACCGCGCCGGTGCTCAACCGTGCCGTGCAGTACTGGCAGAACGTCGACCAGGCGCTTGGCGACAGGGTCGACAAAGCAGTCAGGGACGGGAAGTTATGACCGTTATCGTCGGCCAGAACGCGGTTGGGGTGGCGGTCCCCGACACCAAGCTGGCGCGCGAGGCCACCGAACTGATCCGGGACCGCACCAGCGACCTGGTGTACCACCACTCCCGCCGGGTGTTCTTCTGGGGCAGCCTGCAGGGCCGCAACCGCGATCTCAGCTTCGACCCCGAACTGCTGTACATCGGGGCGATGTTCCACGACCTGGGCCTGAGCGAGGAGTACCGCGGCAGCGGCCGCCGGTTCGAGGTCAGCAGCGCCGACGAGGCCCGGCGCTTCCTGCATCGCCACGGCGTCCCAGAAGACAGCATCCGCCGGGTGTGGACGGCCGTCGCACTGCACACCACGCCGGGCATCCCGGAGTTCATGGAACCCGAGGTCGCCCTGGTCACCGCCGGGGTCGAATACGACGTGCTCGGCGTCGGCTACCACGACATCGCCGCCACCGACCGGGCCGCCATCACCGCGCTGCACCCCCGGCCGGACTTCAAGCGCCGCATCCTGCAAGCGTTCACCGACGGCATGGCGCCCAGGCCGCACACTACGTTCGGCACCGTCAACGCCGACGTGCTCGAGCGGTTCGTGCCCGGCTTCGAGCGCGCCAACTTCGTCGACATCGTCGAGAACTCCGACTGGCCCGAGTAGAGGTGGCCGGGATGGCACTGTCGCAGACGCAGTTGTTCAGGCTGGGGGCGGACGTCGGCTGCACTGACGGGGACTGCGGCAAGCTCGAGAGCGTGGTGGTCAATCCCGGTGATGACGTGGTGACCCACCTGGTCGTCGAGCCCGCGCACGGGCAGGGACTCGGCAGGCTTGTACCGGTCCGTCTTGTCCAGAGGGTGCTTTCCAGTGCCGGCGGGAACGAGGTCCGGCTCGATTGCACGATGGCGGAGTTCGAGGAGCTCGATGCCGCCGAGGCAACGTACCTGTCCCCTGGCGAGAGCTCTGGAGTCCGTCCCGAGGGATCGATGGCCTCGTGGCCCTATTACGCGCCCCCGGGAGTGATGGGCGGGCCGGGCTTGCCTATCGACCCCATGGAGGGAGCGCAGGCCGTCACCGTCGACACCGTCCCGGATCAGCTACCTGGCGAGGAGGAAACCTCGCGCGGCCAGCACGTGCACACGACGGACGGGCACGTCGGCCATGTTCAAGGGATCGCCGTCGATCCCGGCACCGGCCGGGTGACCTACGTGCAGGTGCGGATGGGACACCTGTGGAGGCACAAGGCCGTGCTCATCCCGAGGTCGGCCATCGCCGACGTCGGCACCGACGGATTCCACCTCAACGTCACCACGCAGCAGTGCAAGGACTTCCCGTCCGGCGACATTACGGAGACAGCAGCTGGGTCAGGGTGACCGGGCGCAGCCCCCGGCTGGCCAGGCCGCGCAAAATGGCGGGCATGGCGGTGACCGTGCCGGAATGCCCAAGGTGCAGGCTTACGATCGACCCTGGCCGCGTCAAGTCGAGGACGGTGGACACAATCGCATCCGGCCCTGGATCGGTGTAGTCGAGCGAGTCCACGTCGTAGGACACGCAAGTCTGGTAGCCAGCCCGGCGGGCCTCTCGCTCGATCAGCCGCGTCGCGTACTGCGTTTGGGACGGCCGGAACCAGCGGCCGATCGATCCGGTCAGGGCCCGCAGCCGCTGCGCGCAGCCCTCGATCTCGGCGTAGGCGCCCGAGGCGTCCATGGCGCTGATGTCCAGGTGGTGCATGGTGTGATTGCCCAGATCGTGGCCACCGCGCAGGATCCGGTCCGCGATCCGCGGGGATTGCACGAGCCAGGTCCCGACAGCGAGAACCGTGACGCGGGCCCGCGCCCGTTCCGCCTCGGCGAGCAGCGCGTCGGCCATCGGTACGGGTCCTTGGGGGATGGTGCTGGCGCCGGCCGAACCGCGGCGGGCGACCTGGAACCGGTGCCGCTGGGAGGTGCCGCGGGGTGTGGCACGCTTGTGCACCCCGTCAGCCCGGCCCCGGTGACGGCCGCACCGGACAGGAACAAGAACTTCCGCCGGTCGATACGCACGTGCCGAACACTACCCACCCCTGCCTCGTCTTACCGTCCGCCGAGACCGGGTAGTCACAATGAGACAAGAGGTCGAAAGCGGGCCCAACATGACCGTGACACCTTGACGCGAGCACGCGGGGGCGTGTAGTCACAGTGTGACTAGATTTTCGTAGGAGGCCTCATGGAAGAGCGTGCGGCCCTGCTCGCCCGCGTCAGCGCGGGCAGCGGCACCGAGATCAAGGACCCCGCGACCGGCGCGGTGATCGGCAGGGTCGCGTTCGGCACCCCGGACGACGTGGCGGCCGCGGTGGACACGGCCGCCGCCGCCCAGCCCGGCTGGGACGCGCTGGGCGATCAGGACCGTTGCGCCGCGCTCATGCGCGCGGCGGACGCCATCGACGCTCACGCCGAGGAGCTCGCCTACGTGGTGAGCCGGGAGCAGGGCAAGACCATGAACGGGCTTGGCGCGCGCTACGAGGCAGCGGGCTGCGCCGCGTGGGTGCGGGCGGCCGCTAGCACGCCGCTGCCTGTCGAGGTCCTTGTCGACGAGGGCTCGAGCCACGCTGAGCTGCACTACCGGCCGATCGGCGTGGTCGGCGCGATCACGCCCTGGAACTGGCCGATGATCATCGCGTGCTGGCAGATCGCCCCGGCGCTACGGATGGGCAACACGGTGGTCCAGAAGCCGAGCGAGTACACCACGCTGACCGGACTGGCCATTGTTCAGGTCATGAACGAGGCGCTGCCGCCCGGCGTGCTGACCGCCGTCACCGGGGCCGGCGACGTGGGCGACGCCCTAGTCCGTGACCGGCGCGTCGGCAAGGTGATGTTCACCGGCTCGGTGCAAACCGGGATGAAGGTCATCGAGGCGTCCGCCGGGAACATGCCGCGGCTCACCCTGGAGCTCGGCGGCAACGACGCGGGTATCGTGCTGCCCGACGCCGACCCGGGAGCGATCGCCGAGGGCCTGTTCTGGGGCGCGTTCATCAACAACGGCCAGACCTGTGCCGCGATGAAGCGGCTGTACGTGCCGGACGCCATCTACGACGAGGTGGTGGACGCGCTGGCCGGCATCGCGGCCAAGGTCCCGATGGGCGTCGGCCTTGATGAGGGCAACGCCCTCGGCCCGCTGCAGAACCAGATGCAGTGGAACGTCGTCAACCGCCTCGTCGAGGAGGCCAAGGCGCGCGGCGCGCGCGTCGTCATGGGCGGCGACCCGGACGCCGGCGCACCCGGCTACTTCTACCCGAAGACCCTGATCGCCGACATCGACAACGCGGCGCCGCTGGTGCAGGAGGAGCAGTTCGGCCCCGCGCTGCCTATCGTCCGGTACACCGACCTCGAGGAAGCGGTCCAGTGGACCAACGGCGTCGACGTCGGCCTGGGCGCCTCCGTGTGGTCCGCCGACCGGGAAAAGGCCCTGGCGATCGCCGCGCGCCTGCAGGCCGGCACCGTCTGGATCAACAGCCATGGCGGCATCGACCCGCGTGTCCCGTTTGGCGGCGCGAAGCACTCCGGGTACGGCCTTGAGTTCGGCGTCGAGGGCCTCAAGGCCGTATCCGTCCCGCAGGTCATCAGCGGCTGACGGTGGCCAGATCTTGAACGCGGTCGTGGGCGTCCTCGACGACGGGACGCCTTATTACGCCCCGCTCGGCGAGATCATGGCCGACGGCTCTCGGGTGGTTTGCCATCTGTGCGGCCGGGCGCTGCGTTCGGTCGTGGCCCACCTGCCCTCGCACGGCTGGACGAAAGACCAGTACTGCGAGGCATTTGGCCTGGAGCGCGGCCAGTCGCTCGAGGGGTCGGACACGCACAAGATCAGGGCCGCTCTGTTCACCGCCCGGCTCGCGGTCGATCAGGCGGTCCGCGACGGCGCCGCCACCGGCCGGGAACGCGCGCGCAACGGTGAGCTGGCCCGGGCGGCCGCCGCGGCGGCGCGGGGTCGTCGCTTCCCAGAGCAGCGCCGGCGCAAGGCCCGCGACGCTCTGACGTCGATACCCCGGGAAGCCATCGCGCAGGCGAACCGCGACCGCGCCGACCGGCATCTCGCCCATGTCGCTGATGAGGTCGCCCGGGGCCACGGCTATCCCGACATCCGGGCATATGTGCTGGCACGAGTAACCCGGGGCGTCAGCCTGGCGATGATCAGCCGCGAAGCGGGGCTGCACAAGGACTGGCTGTGCCGGCACCTCGCCCGCGTCGACCCGGCCGCGCAGGACGCGGTGCGACAGCAGGGCGCCGGGCGGCACGACGTGCGCTGGCTCCCGGCGGTCCGCGCCCTCGGCTTCGCCGACGTGCCGAGCTATCTGGCCGACCGGCACGTGCGCCGGCACCTGACCATCAACGCCATCGCGGCCGAAGTGGGGCTCAGCAATCATGCCGTGACATCGGCGTTGGAGCGGCACGGGCTGCCCGTCACCCAACACGCCGCGAAGCGGCACGCCGCCGAGCGACGCGCGGCCGATGTCGCCGCCAGCCTCGGCTACGCGACCATTGCCGAGTACATCGGCGGGCGCCGGGAGCAAGGCTGGACCTGGGCTGCCATATCGGCTGAGTCGGGCCAGCCCTCGACCTGGCTGCGCCGCCGCGCGGCTAGCTAGGAATCCACGCGTGACCGGGCGAAACGCCTGATGTGGATTAAGAGATCGCTTAATCGCGGCTCGCCCGCATCGGCGTCGTCGAGGTACTGTCGTGAGCACGGGTTCCAGCTGGAGGGATGTCCGATATGGGCGCAGAAAGCGCGGAGGCGCTGGAAGTGCTGCGCGAGGTCTGGCGTAGCCAGGGCCAGACAGCCGCCGATCTCGACGATTGCGGCGAGAAGTCCTGCAAGCGGATGACCGACGCCGGGGTCGGGTTCGAGGACTTCGCGGGTGAGAGCGACGCTGACCGCATCGAGGCGTGGCGGGCCAGGCTAGTGCGTGAGGGCAAACTCAGCTCGGGCGGCAGCGTACGTGACCTTGTCCTGGGACCGCGCGAGAGCGTCACGCGGTCCGAGGGTCGCTGAGTGGATTATCCGGGCACCGTCCGTGAGCTGACCGATGGCCTGCGGGAAGGCAGCTACCTGGCTGATCGCGGGCTCGCGACGACGCTCCTCGTGGCGCTTTCGCTGCACCGGCCGGTGCTGCTCGAGGGCGAGGTCGGCGTCGGCAAGACCGAGGTCGCGAAGGTGCTGGCGAGCCGTTACGGCCGCAAGCTGATCCGGTTGCAGTGCTACGAGGGCATCGACACCAATCAGGCGCTGTACGAATGGGACTACGCCCGGCAGATGCTGCAGATCCGGGCCCTGTCGGAACGCCAGCTCGCCGACGACGAGGCCGTGGACAAGCTGTTCGGCCCGAAGTTCTTGTTGCAGCGGCCGCTGCTCGAGGCCGTCCAGGCGGGCGATCAGGCGGTCCTGCTGATCGATGAGGTCGACCGGGCCGACGACGAGTTCGAGGCGTTCCTGCTCGAGGTGCTGTCCGACTTCCAGATCAGCATCCCCGAGATCGGCACCATCAAGGCGCAATCCCGGCCGGTCGTGATCCTGACCTCCAACCGGACCAGGGAGTTGCACGACGCGCTGCGCCGGCGCTGCCTGTACCACTGGATCGGGTATCCCACGGCCGAACGCGAGGTGGAGATCGTCCTCGTCCGCGAGCCCGGCGCGGCCGAGCAGCTCACCAGGAAAGTGGTGCGCGCGGTGCACCGGCTACGCGAGCTTGACCTGACCAAGCCTCCAGGGGTGGCCGAGACGATCGACTGGGTGCGCACCCTGGGCTTCCTCGGCGAGTCCGAGCTCACGCCGCAGGCGGCCGACGACACCCTCGGGGCGGTCATCAAGGACCGCGACGATCTGGACCTCGTCCGGGACAACCTGGCGGAGATCACCTCCGGTGCCTGAGCGGGCTCCGTTCGCCGGCGTGCTCGTCGGCTTCGCGCGTGAGCTGCGGGCGGCGGGGTTGATCGTCGGCACGGGTGACGCGCTGACCTACTGCTCGGCGATGACGCCGCTGGACCCGTCGGACCTAGTGGACCTGTACTGGGCCGGGCGGGCCACGCTGGTCAGCCGCCATGAGGACATCGCGGCCTATGACACGGTGTTCCGCCGGTACTTCCTGGACGGGGGGGCGCCCGGCGCGACACAGCTCCTGTTGCCCGCCCGCGCGGTGGCCGAGGCCGAGGCGGCACTGGTGATGCCGGGAGTTGAGCCTGGGCCATCGAAAGACGAGGAGAAGCCGGTTCTCGGCTGGATGGCCTCCGACGTGGACGCGCTCAAGCACCGGTCGTTCGCGGCGTGCACGCCAGCCGAGCTCGCCGCGCTGCGCAGGATCATGACCAGGATCCGGCTTACGCCGCCGCGCCGGCGCACGCGCCGGACCCGGCCCGCTTCCGCCGGCCGCGCTCCGGACATGCGCAAGACGGTCAGGGAGTCGATGCGCATGCACGGTGAGCCGGCCGAGCTGTTCTTCCGTCAGCGCAAGACCCGGCTGCGGCCGCTGATCCTGATACTCGACGTCTCGGGTTCGATGGCCGACTACTCACGGCACCTGCTGCAATTCGCGTACTCGGCACGGCGCGCGGCCGCCCGGGTCGAGGTGTTCTGCTTCGGGACCAGGTTGACCCGCATCACCAAGGCGCTCGAGCACCGGCAGCCCGACGCTGCCCTGGAGCAGGCGGCACAGGCGGTCGTGGACTGGGACGGCGGGACCAGGATCGGAGAGTCGCTCGACACCTTCATCCGGCGCTGGGGCCGTGGCGGGCTGTGCCGGGGGGGCGTCGTGATCATCTGCTCGGACGGGCTTGACCGCGGGGATCCCGAGCTGCTGGCCGCCGCCATGGAACGGCTGTCCCGGCTTTGCTACCGGATCGTCTGGCTTAACCCGCACAAGGGAGAAAACGCCGACTTCCGGCCGAGCACGCTGGGCATGATGGTGGTGGCGCCGCACATCGACCTGCTCCTTTCCGGCCACGACCTGGCCAGCCTTGAACAGCTCGCGCAGATGCTGCCGGCGCTGAACTGAGGCCTGGGCTGAACGGAGGCGGCGGTGCGGTGGAGTGTCGGTATCGAGGCGGAAGGTGACCGGGTGCTGACGACCTCGGATGTTGTCGAGCTCGCGGACGCCGTCGCCGGCAGCGAGGGCATCGCCACCGGGATCGGCACCACGCGGTACGGCGCGCAGCTCGTGGTGTCGGCGGGCAGCCGCGAGGAGGCGATCGGCAAGGCCACCGAGGTGTTCGTGGCCGCGGCGCGGACGGCCGGGCTGCCGGAAGCGCCGATCGTCAGGACCCAGGCCATCAGCGAGGCCGACGAGGAGGTTGACGGCCTTGACGGCCCTGACGGCCTTGACGGCCCTGACGGCCCTGACGGCCTTGATGGCCCCGACAGCCTTGACGGCCTTGACGGCCCTGACGGCCTTGACGAGCACGGCGGGTCGCGATGATCCGGCTCGGCTCGCTCGCTGGCTATCCGTTTGAGGGACCGCGGCTGCTCGGCGGCTGGACCGCGCCGCAGGCCGCCGCCGTGTACGCGATCTGCTACAAGCCGGCCCCCGACACCAAGCCCGAGCAGTACGCGGTCATGTACGTCGGCCACGCGGACGACCTGTCCGCCGAGCGCTTCCCGTTCAAGCACCCCAAGTCGCCGTGCTGGATCAACCGCGCCGGGTCCAAGTGGAAGGTCTACATCTGCACATTCGAGGTGCCCGGCGGCACCCGCTCGCACCGCGAGCAGATAGCCCGCGAGCTCATCGCGATCTACCGGCCGAGCTGCAACGAGGAACAGTACGACCAGGCCTGGAAGGACGAGTGGATCGGCGAGTACACGGCCCCGACCACCGCCCCGGTCGCCCGCCGCGGCCCGGACCAGCGCCCGCGTTAACGCTGGGAGACCGCTGTTAGGACTGCTCGAACCGCTCTCGGATCTGGCGCGCCATCGCCTCTGCCGCGCTGTACGAGGCCGTAAGAGGAGGTTGCTGCGCCAGGTAGGCCACTCCTCGAAGTTCCCCCTCGTCCTTCTTCGGCACGAGCCAGAGGTGGAAGTGAGGTGCGCGCTCCATCAATGCCAGGTAATAGACGCGCTGGACCTCGGTGGCAGCCTTGACCGCCGGAACAAGCCGATGGAGGACCGAACCGAACTCGGCGAGTTCGGCCGGAGTCATCTCACCGAAATCCAGGAGATGCCGCCCTGGACTCGACAATGACCGTTCCAGCACTTGATTCCTGCAGAGGGGCATGCTCGGCGAGGAAGTGCTCGCCTTCGACCATGTAGCCCCCTGGACGGGGGACGTCCAAGAGCTCCGACCCCGTTTTCAGGCCGGCGTCTATGCCGAGGACTATGCTCGCGACGTTGGCCTTTCCAGCTTAAATCTCCGCGATCTGTGATGACGGTCAACCACCGCCGGGTGGCTTGCCGTCACGGCCGCAGCCTCCCTGTTCCGCGCACCGCACCCAGCTGGTGGACGGGAGTCAGGAACCGCTCGAGCAGGGCGGTGATGCCGGAGAACAGGAGGCCGAAGCAGCCAGGCTCTTGTCGCTCGGCGCCAGGCGGATGGACTGGGATCAGCTAGCCGGAGGATCAGGACTTCATTGTGCTCGACGATCCCGAGGGCAACCGGTTCTGCGTCGTTGACCTGAGCCATGAGCATGCCTAAGTGCAGCGCCTCGTGCCCGCGGCCTGATGCGCGAGCTGCGCCCGCTTCTTGCTGTTATTACACTCACTTACCGTATCCGCCTGGCGACTGTATGTCTTAGGGCACGAGAGCTACCGTTTCGCGGTCGATTTGCGTAGTTTGGGGGGCGCGCTTGTGCCCTATGTCATGTCATGTATCTCGGATCGTGAGATGGACGCTGGGGCCGGGCTGCGGCGGGCTAGCGGGTCGTGATCGTGAGAGCGTTCCCGGTGCCCAGCTGGATCCAGTTGCCGTCGCGCCTGGGTACGCCCGGGTCCGCGGGGAGGCTGGGAGGCCGGCCGGGGGCGGCGAGAGGGCTGGCGGCAGACGCGGACAAAAAGCCCCGGTCATCCGTGAGGAAGCCGGGGCCGGTAAAGCTTTTCATCTCAGGAGCTGGGATGGTCTGAGCGGGTCGGCGGTCGGCGGTCGGCGGTCGCGTGGGGAGGCGGCACCCCTTCGTTCGGGATAAGTCTGGTGAGAAGCCGACTGCGTGCAGTAGTCGGGAGCGGCGGGTGCCGGACGCGGGGCGGGCCGGCTCTGGCTCAGCCGGTGGTTCGGGGCGGGGAGTGACGTCGGTGACGATCTCCTCGGCCATCCCGTAGAGCAGCGGCAGCGCGCCCGCGACGACGCCGCCGGTTTCGTTGATGTGCCCGACACTGGGGCCGATGAGCGCGGCGTCGGCCGCTATGCCGCGGACGATCTCCGCGCACTCCTCCAGGTTCGTCGCGATCCGCGCGAGCAGAGTGCCGACCCAGAACAGGTAGAACGCGAGAGCCGCGATCAGCACTACGATCTCGAGGACGGTCAGGACGACCAGCACGGTCATGATTTCACCTTTCCGAGCACGCGGCCGAGGAAGAGATGGTGCTGCAGGCCCTCGGCGAGGACCGCGTCCACGCCCGCGGCGACCTGCGGGATCAGCACCGTGTCGGCGGTGTTCGCCTTGGCCGCCTTGAGCGTGTCCCTGACGGTCACCACCCGGCGGTCGATGATCTGCACCAGGTAGATGAGCAGGCTGAGCAGGGCCGCGACCGCCACGAGGACGATGAGGCCGATGATGAGCGCCCATACCCACAAGGTGTGCTCGGTGGAGTTCATCGCGAGCGTGTGCATGGCTAGCCTCCGAGCCTTCCCCGGCCGCGCTTCAGCCCGGCGATGATGATGGTCGCGTGCTCGATCGTGGTGTGCAGCGCGTGCAGCGGCGCGGTGTTGTGCACCGCTTCGGTCAGCGCGTGGTTGATCTTGGGCGCCTCGTTGCCGATCGACCGGGCGAGCGCCAGGATCGACACGACGAGCACGACGACGGCCAGCACGATGACGCCGGCGATCGTGTAGCCCGCCACCCAGCCGGTAGTGCTGTAGCCGTCGGCGAGGACGTTCGGTTGCATCGGCGCTCCTCAGATCGTTTCGCAGAAGTCACGGACCGGCTTGAGGTTGGCGTTGACCGAGGTGAGCCGTTCGGGCACCGTGCTGGTCAGGGTGGCGACGGCTTGTACGCCGCCGGTGGTCGCGACCAGTGTCTTGTGGACCGCCCTGAGGTGGAAGATGACCCGGATCAGGCCTATCGCGGTGATCGCGATGATCAGCAGGGCGACGGCCACTGTGAACCAGGCGACTGCTGGCATGGCTGGTACTCCTTTCTGCTTTCTGGTCAGGCGGTTCAGGCGGGGTCAGCCGAGGAGCTTGGCGACCGAGCCCGCGTACCGGACCGCGCCGACCTTGACCGCCTCGATGGTCGCGTCCGTCTCGGCCAGCCCGTCGGGAACGCTCTCGAGGTGGCCGATCAGCGCGACCCCGCCGGCCAGGATGTCGTCACTGGCGGCACGGATCCGTTCCGACGCCGCCAGTACGCGGTTGAGCAGGTAGATGACGACGGGCAGCACCACAACCAGCAAGATCACGGCGCCGATCCACCACAGGACCATGGCTTTCTCCTTCTTACGAGCTCAGCTCGTGGCGTGGTACGGGACGAAGAACCTGCGGAAGACGCGGGTCAGGGCCATCCGGGCGGCCCGGAGCGCGATCGTGAACCCGCTGGCCGGGCTGGCCGACGCGGCGATCTGGTCCAGCGACTCGCCTCGGTCGAGCCGTTCGATGCGGTCTTGCAGGTTGGCCGAGAACTCGCGCATCAGCACCGAGGTGACGTCGGCGATCATGCCGCGGCCGTACTGGGCTGCGGCGCCCGCGAGCTGCAGATCCTGAGTGACGTCGACGCGGGTGCCGCGGCCGGCGCGGGCCAGCGTCGCGGTCACCACCATGCTCGCCTGGCCGCGGCCCTTTTCCTCCGCGCCGGCGGCGTCGACGACGATCCGCTTGGCCGCCTCGTCCCGCTCGGTGATGTCGGCCGTGCCCGCGAACCGCAGCCGGACCGGGCCCATCCGGACCGCGACCCGGCCCTTGTACTTGTCGTCGCCGAGGTTCTCGGTCAGCTCCGTGCCGGGCAGGCAGGTCGCCACCTGCGGGATGTTCTGGAAGAACTCCCACACCTTCTCGACGGGCTCGGCGACCTCGAACTCGTTCTTGATCAGCATCGGGTCTCCCTTTTCACCATGCTCTTCACCATGCTCTTCACCATGGGGGTCACCGTGGCGCCTGCACGAACGCGGCAGGGTCGTTCTCGAATGCCCGGCGACAGCCGGCGCCGCAGAAGTAGTAGGTGGTTCCGTCATGCTCGAGCGACAGGGCGTCCTGGCTGGCGAGGACCGTCATGCCGCAGACGGGGTCGGTTGCTTCGATTGCCTTTGCGGGTGCCGCGGCGCTGGCGGCCGCGGCGGTTATCGCCCCGGAGGCGCGCAGCTGGACGAGCTCGGCCAGGATCGCGACGGCGATCTCCGTGTGCGTCGTGCTGCCCAGGTCGAGCCCGGCCGGCACCCTGACGCGGTCCAGCTGATCGGCGGGCACTCCCCTGTCGGCCAGGTAGCCGAGCACCGCCGTGCCCCGCTTCTGCGATCCGACCAGGCCAAGGTAGCCCGGCCTGGCGGCCGCCGCCCTTACCAGCACTTCCTCGTCGTTGTGCCCCTGGGTGGCGACGACCACCATCGTCTGCGGGTCGGCGTCCTCGGTGACGAAGTCCCGGCCGGCGATCAGGTCAGCGTGCCAGCCCAGCGTCTGCGCCAGCTTCGTGAGCGTCTGTGCCATCGGCGAGCTGCCTATCACCACCAGGCGGGGGGTGGGCAGCACCGGCTCGATGTACACCTCGAGCGCTCCCTCGCCCTGGCAGGAGATGGGCACGACGGCCATCCCCTCGGGGACGGCCCCGCCGAACTGGTCGGGGTTGCCCAGCAGCAGCAGGCGAGCGTCGCCGGTCGCGATCACCCGGCGGGCCTCACGGATGACCGCGGGCTCGGCGCAGGCGCCGCCGATCCAGCCGTGCACCTCACCGCCCGCGGTGATGATCGCCCGTGAGCCCGATTTGCTCGACGACGGTCCCTGCCGCCACACCACCGTCGCCAGCGCGAACGCCTCACCGCGTCGCGCCAGCTCCGCGGCCTGCTCCAGAACGCCCCAGCTTTCGTCGGACATGATGCCGCTAGTCCGTTCGGACCGGCGGGGCGCCGGAGATATCGCGGTGGTACGTGAGGGCCTCCCAGACCCGGTCGGGCAGCATCGGCATGTCGATGTTGCGCACACCGGTGCCGGACAGCGCGTCGATGACGGCGTTCACGAACGCGGCGGGCCCGCCGACGGCCGCGCACTCGCCGATGCCCTTGGCGCCGAGCGGGTGGTGCGGGCACGGCGTGACGACCTCGCTGTGCAGCTCGAAGCCCGGCGTCTCCCAGGCGGAAGGCAGCAGGTAGTCCATGTAGTTCGAGCCGACGCAGTTGCCGTCGGCGTCGAACGTGATGAACTGCATGTTGGCCATCGCGTACGCCTCGGTGAGCCCGCCCATGATCTGGCCTTCGACGATCATCGGGTTGATCCGTACCCCGCAGTCGTCGACGGCGACCATGTTCAGCACATCCCACACGCCGGTCTGCGGGTCTACCTCGACCGTGACGATGTAGACGGCGAACGGCCAGGTGAGGTTCGGCGGATCGTAATAGGCGGTGTTCTCCAGGCCCGGTTCCATGCCATCGGGCATGTTGCTGTACGCGGCCATCGCGCATTCCTGGATGGTGACACCGTGATCCGGTGCGCTGCGCACGTAGAACCGGCCGAGCTCCCAGTCGACGTCCTCTTCCGAGACCTCCAGCAGGTGCGCGGCCAGCTTGCGGGCCTTGGCGCGGATCTTCCTGCAGACCATCGCCACCGCCGCGCCCGCTACCGGCGTGCTGCGCGAGGCGTAGGTTCCCATGCCGAACGGAGCGGTGTCGGTGTCGCCTTCCTCGACCACCACGTCCTCCGCCGGGATGCCGAGCTCATGGGCGACGATCTGCGCCCAGGTCGTCTCATGTCCCTGACCCTGCGTCCGCGCCCCGGTCCGCACGATGGCCTTGCCGGTCATGTGCACCTTGAGCTCGGCCGAGTCGAACATCTTGATACCGAGGATGTCGTACTCGCGGCTGTTGCCCGCCCCGAGCGGCTCGGTCATCGTGGAGATGCCAAGGCCGAGCAGCCGGCCGTGGGACCTCGCCTCTTCCTGACGCCGCCTGAACTCCTCGTAGCCGACGGCCTTGAGACCCACGTCCAGGCACTTCGCGTACTGGCCCGAGTCGGTGAGGAAGCCGAACGGCGTGCGGTGCGGGAAGTCGTCGTCTTGCACGAAGTTCATCCGGCGGAACACGGCCTGGTCGATGCCCAGGTCGCTCGCCGCCGCCTGCATCATCCGCTCCTGGAAGAACATCGCCTCCGTCACCCGGAACGAGCAGCGGTAGGCGACCCCGCCTGGCGCCTTGTTGGTGTACACACCGCGCGCGGTCAGGTGGGCGAACGGGATGTCGTAGGCGGCGAAGGCCGAGTGCATCAGGCCGATCTTGAACTTGCTCGGCTGGGCGTCGGAGAAGAACGCCCCGTGATCGGCGTCGGTGTGCATCCGGACGGCCAGGATCTTGCCGTCCTTGCGCAGCGCTAGCTCGCCCTTGAGGTACACGTCGCGGGCGAAGCCGGTCGAGATCAGGTTGCCCGACTTGTCCTCGATCCACTTGACCGGCCGCTCCAGCAGGATCGAGGCCAGGATCGAGCAGACGTAGCCCGGGTAGATCGGCACCTTGTTGCCGAAGCCCCCGCCGATGTCCGGGGAGATGATCCTGATCATGTGCTCGGGCAGTTCGGCCACCATCGCGACCGCGGCCCGGATGATGTGCGGCGCCTGGGTGGTCATGTAGACGGTGAGCTTGGACGTGGCCCGGTTGAAATCGGCGATCGAGCCGCAGCATTCGATCGGCGACGGGTGCGAGCGCGGGTAGTGCAGCTCCAGCTTGGACACGAGGTCCGCCTTCGCGAATGCCTGATCGGTGCCCGCGGCGTCGCCGACTTCCCAGTTGTAGATAACGTTGTCCGGCTGGTTTTCCTTGTCGTCGCGGATCAGCGGCGCGCCCTCGGCCACCGACTGGAAGGGGTTCACGATGGGTGGCAGCGGCTCGTACTCGACCTCGATCGCCTCACACGCGTCCTTGGCGATGTACGGGTCGTCGGCGATGACGCAGGCGACTTCCTGCCCCTGAAAGCGCACCTTGTCGGTGGCCAGCACGGCCTGCGTGTCATAGGACAGGGTCGGCATCCACGCCAGGTTCCTGCTCGCCATCGTCTCGCCGGTCAGCACCAGGTGGACGCCGGGGATCTGCCAGGCCCTGGTGGTGTCGATGGACTTGATCCGCGCGTGCGGCAGCGGGCTGCGCAGTATCTCCATGTGCAGCATGCCGGGCAGGACGATGTCGTCGGTGTAGTTGCCCTTGCCGCGGATGAAGCGGTCATCCTCCACGCGCTTACGGCTCGCGCCGATCCCGCCGATCTTGATCTCGTCTACTGCCTGCGTCATGTCTTGGGTTCCCGTTCCTCAGCTCGGGGCCTGCGACCGCAGCTTCGCCGCGGCCCACAGCACCGACTTCACGATGTTCTGGTAGCCGGTGCACCGGCACAGGTTGCCCGACAGCGCCCAGCGCACGTCTTCTTCGCTCGGATCCGGATTCCTGGCGAGCAGTGCCTTGGCGGACATCATCATCCCCGGCGTGCAGAACCCGCACTGGAGGCCGTGCTCCTCTTTGAAGCCCTCCTGGAGCGGGTGCAGTTCGCTCGCCGTGGCCAGTCCCTCGACCGTCTCGATCGCCCGGCCATCCACCTGGACCGCGAGCATTGTGCAGGACTTCACGGCCTTGCCGTCGACGAGGACGGTGCACGCGCCGCAGTTGGTGGTGTCGCAGCCCATGTGCGTACCGGTCAGGCCGACGCCGCGTCGGATCAGGTGGGACAGCAACAGCCGCGGCTCTACTTCCGCGATCTTCTTCTCGCCGTTGATCGTGAACCTGATCCGGCGCATCGGCACCGCGCCCGCCCCGGCCTCGTCGCCGCGGTCCTCGTACACCATGGTCATGTCAGGCCGCCCTTTCCGCCTGGTTATCGGCGCGGGTGAGAATGCGCTCCACGAACGTCCGCACCATGTGCCGCTTATATTCGGCGCTGCCGCGGTGGTCCGTTCGCGGCTGAGCCGCGGCGGCGGCGAGGTCGGCCGCCTGCCCGATGGAGTCAGCGCTGAGCGGCTTTCCGACGAGCGCCCGCGCCGCCTCTGTCGCCGCGATCGTGGCTCCGCCCACCCCGGTCAGCGCGATCCCGGCCCTGGTCACGGTGTCGCCCGCGGCGGTCTCGATCGAGACCGCCACGCCGACCGTGGCGAAGTCACCGACCCGCCGTTCCAGCTTGAGGTACCCGCCCGCGCGGGTGCCCGTGGCGGCCGGGATGACCGCCTCGACCGCGATCTCGTCGGGTGCGAGGGCGTTCTCGAACGGGCCGAGCACGAAGTCGGCGAGCGGGATCGACCGGCGGCCGGCCGGCCCTTCGGCCACCACCGATCCGCCGAGCGACACCACCACCGACGCCCAGTCTCCCTGCGGGTCCGCGTGGCAGAGCGAACCCACGAGCGTGCCCCTGTTACGCACGATCGGGTCCGCGATGAGCGGCGCGGCGGCGGCCATGGTCGGCTGGGTGGCTGGCAGCAGTCCGGAGTGCTCCAGATCCGCGTGCCGGCACAGGGCCCCGATGCGGAGCGTGCCATCCGGATCGGCCCGGTGGTAGTCGAGGCCGGGCACGTTGTTGATGTCAACCACGAGCTCCGGCGAGGCGAAGCGCAGTTTCATGAGGGGGACGAGGCTCTGGCCGCCGGCCAGCACCTTGGCGTAGTCGCCGCCATCGTGCAGCAGGCTGATCGCCTCGTTCAGTGATTGCGGTGCCTCATAGCGGAACCGCGATGGGTACATTCGCTGTCCTCCGGTCCGGGGAAATAACGTCAGTCGCGGCGGTCAGGCCGTGCCGTCGGGTGCTTGGGGTGCTTCGGGCGCATTGGGTGCTTCGGGTGCTTTGGGTGCTTGGGGCGCATTGGGTGCTTGGGGTGCTTTGGCGGGCGCCGAGTGCGGGTCGGCTACCGCCACCGGGCCCGCCTCGTAGTCGGGATCGGGGCGGGGCTCCTGGTGCGGCGGCCACGGCCCGGAGACCGGCTGCCCAGCGATCTTGAGATAGTCGACCAGTTGCGGCCAGGCCCACACAGTAGGGCTCTTCCCGGTCTTGGGCGCGTGCTCGATCAGTTCATAAAGCCGCGGATTGTCCTTGCTGTGGCCGCTGGACTCAACGGGCATGCGCAACATCTCCTGCCGACAGGGCGATGCCAGCAGGTGCTGGCACCATCGCCAAACGAAGGTTCTCCGATAGTGCGCCCCGCTATCTCCCGTCGCAACGGGCAAATAAGCTATTGCTTAACTTGACCGTTCGGCTTGGTGGGCCATGATCGCTGACGCACGACTCTCAGCTCCAGATGGTGACGTACACCGGGGGCTTGAACCGGGACGGCGGTACGCCCGCGGCGGGCGACCGCATCACCTGCATGGCCTCAGGCGTGCCAAGGAACCGGCGCAGCGCGCCGGCCGCGCTGCTGCGGTAGTCACGTTCAAGGAACGTCGCGTACCAGCATTCTTCCGCCGGCAGCCCAGGCATCTCGACGAGGGACAGCTCACCGCGCCTGAGCTGTGCGGACACCAGGTGCTCGATCGCGGGCGCGACACCGCCGCCGTCCGCGGCGGCCGCCCAGGCGGCCGTCTGGCTGGGCAGCACCCCGATGTTGCTGTCCGGGATGCCCAGCCGGCCGAGCAGCCTGGCTGTCGCGCTGCCTGGGTCGGTTCCGGATGGGTCTACCAGCCACCGCCACTGCCTGGCCGGCCCGTGCAGCCTGGCGTGCCCGGCGGCCACCACGGCCAGCCGGTATTTGAAGATCGGCTCGCTGACGACCGGCACCGAGTCCTCGATGGCCACACCGGGGCCGAACGCCACGTCCGCGAGCCGGTTGCCGACGAGAACAGGGTGCTCGCTGGATACCGCGACGCCCGTGGAGACCTCTACCGCCCCGCCGAACCGCCGGGTGAAGGCCTCCATCAGCGGGCCGACCATGAATTCGGCGAACGCCGAGGTCGCGACGACCCGCATTTGCTCGGGCGCGCCCTGCGCGGCGCGGACCGCGGCGTGCGCCTCCGCGCCGAGCACCACGATCTGCGAGGCCGTGGAGAGCAGCCGGGACCCGCCGGGCGTCAGGGTCATGCCCGCGGGCCCGCGGGTGATCAGCTGATCGCCGAGGTAGTTGCGCAGCGCCGTGAGGGCCTGCGACACGGCAGGCTCGCTGACGCCGAGGGCGCTGGCGGCAGCGCGTACCGAGCCCAGGCGGGCCACCAGGACGAACGCGTTCAGCTGCGTGAGTGTCATTTCAAGTCCAGTGTTGCGCATTTGCACGATCTGGCAAACCAGGGGAGGTCGGATTGCAGGTTCCCGCGCAGGTCGAGTACGAGAAGGCGACCAGCGTCCAGCATGCGCTCGCCCTGCTTGCCCGATACGGGCCCGAGGCCAAGATCCTGGCGGGCGGTCACAGTCTCATCCCGATGATGAAGCTGCGCCTGGCGCAGCCAGAGATTCTCATCGACATTAACGGGCTCACCGAACTGGGGTACATCAGCCGGTCCGGTGACGTGCTCAGGATCGGAACGCTGACCCGGCACGCTCAGCTGCTGGAGTCGGGACTGGCCGGTGAGTACTTCACGATCATGCACGACGCCGAGCGGGTGATCGCCGATCCGATCGTCAGGAACTGGGGCACCGTCGGCGGCTCGCTGTGCCAGGCCGACCCTTCCGAGGACCTGTCCGCGGCGTTCGCGGCGATGAAGGGGACCATGGTCATCCAGGGTCCCAACGGCAGCAGGGAGGTATCGGCGCGGGACTTCCACACCGGCCCCTACGAGACCGTCGTCGGCCCGTCCGAGATGCTGACCGAGATCAGGCTGCCGATTCGGTCCGGGCACCTGCGCGGCGGCAGCGGGTACCTGAAAGTGGCCCGCCGGGTCGGCGACTGGCCTGTCGGCGCCGCCGGAGCCGCGGTCTGGCTGGCGAACGCCAGCGGTGGCAGGCAGCGCATCGCGGACACCGGAATCGGGCTGACCGCAGTCGGCGCCAGGCATTTCGTGGCGGCCGAGGCTGAAGACTTTCTGCGGGGCCGGCCGGCCGACGAGGAGAACCTGGCCAAAGCCGGGGAAATCGCGGCGCAGCACTGTAACCCGGTCACTGACCAGCGCGGGCCGGCCGACTACAAGCGGCACCTGGTCAAGGAACTCACCACCAGGGTGCTGCGCATCGCGGTGTCCCGCGCCCGCGGGGCCGCGTCATGAAGCTCACGCTGACCGTCAACGGCACGGAGCACTCGGCCGTGATCGAGCCGCGGCTGCTACTCATCCACTTCCTGCGCGACGAACTCGGCCTGACCGGCTCGCACTGGGGCTGTGACACCTCCAACTGCGGCGTCTGCGTGGTGTGGCTGGATGAGACGCCGGTGAAGTCCTGCACAGTGCTGGCGGCGATGACGGACGGCAGGCGCGTCACGACCGTCGAGGGCCTGGCCCGCGGCGGCACGCTCGATCCGGTGCAGGAAGGCTTTGCCGCGTGCCACGGGCTGCAGTGCGGATTCTGCACGCCGGGGATGATGATGACCGCGCGATGGCTGCTCGACCGCAACCCGGATCCGACCGCGGCGCAGGTGCGCGAGGCGATATCCGGTCAGATCTGCCGGTGCACGGGGTACGAGAACATCGTGCGTTCGGTGCTGTGGGCCGCGAAGCACGATCGGAGTGATGACGATTCACGACTCTGACGCTGGCGCCAACGCCACGGGGAGCGGCAGCGGCGCCTACGGGCCGGTCCCGCGCAAGGAGGACGCGCGGTTCGTCCGCGGCCAGGGGACCTTCGTTGACGACATCTCCCTGCCGGGGATGCTGCACGGCGCGATCTTGCGCAGCCCGCTGGCACACGCCAGGATCGTCTCGGTCGACGCGACCGCGGCGACCGCCCACCCGAAGGTCATGGCCGTTGTGACCGGAGCAGACCTGGCCGAGCGCGGGCTGGCCTGGATGCCGACGATCTCCGGTGACGTCCAGGCCGTACTGGCGACCGACAAGGTGCGGTTCCAGGGCCAGGAAGTCGCCTTCGTCGTCGCGACGGACAGGTACGCCGCGCGGGACGCGCTTGAGCTGATCGCGGTCGACTACGAGCCACTGCCGCCGATGATCGACGCCCGCACCGCGCTCGACCCCGGTTCTCCGGTTGTCAGGGACGACCGGCCTGGATGCACAACCAATCACGTTTTCGACTGGTCGGCCGGGGACGAGGCCGCTACCGACGCCGCCTTCGCCGCCGCGGACGTGGTGGTGAGCTGCGACATGGTCTACCCGCGCTCCCATCCCGCCCCGCTCGAGACCTGCGGAATCGTCGCCGACATGGACGCCGTCACGGGCAAGCTGACCCTCTGGTCGACCAGTCAGGCCCCGCACGCTCATCGCACGATGTACGCGTCGGTCATCGGGGTGCCTGAGCACAAGATCCGGATCGTGTCACCCGACCTTGGCGGCGGTTTCGGCGCCAAGGTGCCGCTCTACCCCGGCTACCTGTGCGCGATCGTCGGGTCGATGATCACCGGACGGCCGGTCAAGTGGATGGAGGACAGGTCCGAGAACCTGATGTCCACCACGTTCGCCCGCGATTACCACATGCACGGTGAAATCGCCGCGACCGCCGACGGGAAGATCCTCGGCCTGCGAGCGCGGGTGCTGGCCGACCATGGCGCGTTCAACGCGACCGCGCAGCCGACCAGGTTCCCCGCCGGATTCTTCCACATCTTCACGGGATCCTACGATATATCGGCAGCGTTCTGCGAGGTTACTGGGGTATTTACGAACAAAGCGCCGGGTGGCGTCGCCTACTCCTGCTCGTTCCGGGTCACCGAGGCCGTGTACCTGGTCGAGCGGCTGGCCGACATGCTCGCCCGCCAGCTCGCGATGGACCCCGCGGAACTGCGGATGCGCAACCTGCTGCGGCCCGAGCAGTTCCCCTACACGTGCGCGACCGGCTGGCAGTACGACTCTGGCGACTACCCGCGGGCGCTGCGGCTGGCGCTGGACATGGCCGGCTACGACGAACTGCGCCGCGAGCAAGCGCAGCGGCGGGCCCGCGGCGAGTACATGGGGATAGGCATCAGCTTTTTCACCGAAGGGGTCGGCGCCGGCCCGCGCAACCAGATGGACATCCTCGGCCTCGCCATGGCCGACGGCGCCGACCTGCGGGTCCATCCGACCGGCAAAGCGGTGCTCGGCGTCTCGGTGCAGACGCAGGGCCAGGGACACGAGACCACGTTCGCCCAGATCGTGGCCCACGAGCTCGGGCTGTCGCCGGACGATGTAGAGGTCGTGCACGGGGACACCGACCGGACCCCGTTCGGTCTTGGCACCTACGGCTCACGGTCGACGCCGGTATCGGGGGCCGCCGCCGTCGTCGCGGCGCGCAAGGTGCGAGAGCGGGCCCGCGTGGTAGCGGCGGCGATGCTCGAGGTGGCCGCGGACGACCTGGAGTGGCTGGACGGGAAATGGCGGGTGCGCGGGGACCCCGACCAGGCCCGCGGCATCGCCGAGATCGCGATGGCGGCGCACTCCACGCTTGAGCTGCCGGACGGGGTCGAGGGGCACCTGGACGCATCGGCCGTCTACAACCCGCCGAATCTGACGTTCCCGTTCGGCGCCTACATCTGCGTCACGGACGTCGATCCGGCTACCGGCGAGGTGAAGGTGCGGCGCTTCATCGCCGTCGACGACTGCGGCGTCCGGATCAACCCCATGATCGTCGAGGGGCAGGTGCACCGCGGCCTGGCCGACGGCATCGGCATGGCGCTCATGCAGGCCATCGTGTTCGACGAGCTCGGCAATTGCCTCGGCGGCTCGTTCATGGACTACCTGCTGCCGACGTCGATGGAGTGCCCGTCACCCGAGCTCGGTGAGACGGTCACGCCGTCACCGCATCACCCGATCGGCGCCAAGGGGATCGGCGAGTCAGCCACCGTCGGCTCTCCGCCCGCCATCGTCAACTCGGTCGTCGACGCGCTCGCCCCATTCGGCGTCGTGCACGCGGACATGCCACTGACTCCCGCCAACGTATGGCGCGCCATCCAAGGCCGACCTGTCCGCCCCGACTTGGCGCTGAGCTAACGCGGTCGGCCCCACGCCGGCGGTCGCGGTCAGCTCGCTAGGGTCGCGTGCAGCCAGGACTCGATGCCGGAGATGTGGACGGTCGCCCACGACCGGGCCAGGTCGGCATCCTTGTTGACGATCGCCTGATGAATGGCCCGGTGCTCGCCGAGCGTGCGTTCCAGCGCGTGCGGCTCGGTCATGCCCCGCCACACCCGGGCCCGCACCGTCGGCATCGACATGTTGTCGACCAGCGACGCAAGCACGGAGTTGCCAGAACCTAGCGCGATCTTCTTGTGGAACTCGATGTCGGTGGCGACGAAGTCGTCGACCGGGGAGTCCACGGTGACCGCGTCCAGCAGCTTCGCGAGCTCGGCCTTGTCCTCATCCGTCATGCGCAGGGCGGCCATGGCGGTGGCGGCGGGCTCGAGGATGCGGCGGACTTCGAGGAACTCGAGCACGGTGTCGTCGCGGTGGAAGTCGATGATGAAGTTGAGCGCCTCGAGCAGCAGCGACGGCGCGAGGCTGGTCGCGTAGGTGCCGTCGCCTTGCCGCACGTCGAGCACGTTGACCAGGCTGAGCGCCTTCACCGCTTCGCGCAGCGAGTTCCTCGACAGGCCCAGCTCGGCTGCCAGGTCGGCCTCTCTAGGCAGCTTTTCCCCAGGCCGGACCCGGCCGGAGATGATCATCTCTTTGATCTTGTCGATCGCCTCATCGGTCAGTGCCACAGCGCCGCTCCTACTTCTGTTCTGTTCCTGCCGCCGATCCGGTAGACGCGGGCGGCCGTCGCGCCGAAGACCGCCGCCCGCTCCGCGGCCGATAGCCCCGCCGTCAGCGTCCTGGCCAGCTCCATCACGCCCGCGTAGTCGCTGACCAGCAGGCACACCGGCCAGTCGGAGCCGAACATGACCCGGTGCGCCCCGAAGGCGGTCAGCACGACATCGGCGACGCCGGCGAACGCCTGCGGCCGCGCGCCCGGCGGCGCGCCCGGCGGCGCCTCGGTCACCAGCCCGGATAGCTTGCACGTCGTGTTCGGAAGTGCCGCGAACTCCCCGATCGCCGCCGCCCAGGCGCCAAGGTCCCCGTCCGCGATCGGGGGCTTGCCCGCGTGGTCGAGGACCAGCGTCAGCTCGGGCACGGCCGCGGCCGCGCAGCTCGCCGCGGGTATCTGGTGTGGCCGCACGACCAGGTCGTAGCACAGGCCAGCGGCGGCGACCGCGCGCAGGCCGCGGATGACGTCGGGGCGGCGCAGCCAGTCCGGGTCGGGCTCTGACTGCACCTGGTGCCTGATGCTGACGAGGTAACCGCCGCCGGGCCCGCCGGTTAGCCTGGCCAGTTCGCCGCCGACGGCGCGGCTGGTGAGGTCGATCCAGCCGACCACCCCGGCCACCAGCGGATCGGCGTCCGCGAGCGCAAGCATCTCGGGCGTCTCCTCGGCCACCGTGACGGTCTGCACGAGCACGGTCGCGTCGACCCCGGATGCCAGCGCGCTCGGTCGCAGGTCTTCGAGCGTAAACGTGCGCCTGATCGGCGCCATCTCGGCAGTGATCCAGTCCTGGTCCCTGACCGCGAGGTCCCACACGTGGTGGTGCGCGTCGATGACGGTCATAGCTGCCATACGACGGGCAGCACGGCCTCGCCGCCGGCCGCCGAATAGTCGTGCGGTGTCTCGAGCAGTTCCGCCATCCGGGCCTGCCAGGCGGTGTTCACCGGATCAGCGGCCAGGCTCGCCAGCATCGCGCGGTAATCCGCGCCGTCGATGACGTGAAACAGGTCCGTCCCGCTGCGCCAGATGGTCCAGTCGGTCACGCCAGCGGCCCTGATCGCGTCGGTGAGTCCGGCCGGCACCGCCGTATGCGCCCGCTCGTACTCCTCGATCCGGTCGCCGCGGACCCGGGTGTGCAGCGCGATCCTCATGCCTGGCCCTTCTTATTCCCGGTGGGGAGGGTGTGGGTCCCGGTAGCAAGGGAATCCCATAGGGCGGTGGGGATGTCAAGCGCGCGCAGCGCGAGAGCGTCGGTGATCTCCGCCGCGTTGCGGGCGCCGATCAGCACGCTCGTGACCGCCGGGTGAGTGAGCGCGAACCGGGCCGCCGCGGCCCGCAGCGGCACGCCGAAGCCGGCGCAGACCTGCTCGAGCCGACGGGCCCGGCCGAGCAGCTCATCCGGCGCCGCCCGGTAGTCGTAGGTCGCGCCGGGCACCGGAGCGGCGAGCACGCCGGAGTTGAATACTCCCCCGGCGATGACCGACACGCCCCGGCGCAGCGCCGCGGGCAACAGCACGGCCGCGGCGGACTGGTCGAGCAGCGTGTACCGGCCTGCCACCAGGACGACGTCGACGTCGGTTTGCGTCACGAACGTGGTGAGCATCTCGGCCTGGTTCATGCCGACGCCGATCGCGCCGACGATCCCCTCGGCGCGCAGCCTCTCCAGCGCCGGGTACGCCTCGCGGAGGGCCTGCTCGCCGTGGTCGTCGGGGTCATGGATGAGCGCGATGTCGATACGGTCCAGGCCGAGCCGTCGCAGGCTCGCCTCTAGACTGCGCCGGACGCCGTCGGCGCTGAAGTCAAACCGCCTGACGGTGCTCGCGGGGACGTCGAAGCCTTCGCTGTCGCGCCCCGCTGATCCAGCGGCCTCAAGCAGCCGTCCTACCTTTGTGGAGATCACGTATTCGGCGCGGGGCCGATGCCGCAGCGCGTCGCCGAGGCGGCGCTCTGACAGCCCGAGGCCGTAGTGCGGCGCGGTGTCGAAGGTACGGATTCCCCCGTCCCAGGCCGCGTCGACGGCGGCCCGCGCGTCGTCGTCGCTCACCGGCGTGAACAGGTTCCCGATCGCCGCGCCGCCGAACGACACCTCGGTGACGAGCACCGCCGAGCCGCCGAGCCGGCGAAGCGGCAGCGGGGCGGTCACGAACGGGGCCTGATCCGCAGGCCCGCCATGCCGCCGTCGATCGCCAGTGCCGTGCCGGTGACGGACGACGCGAGCGGGCTGGCCAGGTACGCGATGCCCGCCGCCACCTCGTCCGCGGTGACCAGCCGGCCCATGGGCTGCCGCCGTTCGAGAGCGACTCGCTCGGCCGCCGGGTCGTCGGCCTGGTCGACGAGGCGGCCGACCCACGGAGTGTCCGCGGTGCCGGGGTTGACGCAGTTGACCCGGATCCCCTCGTGGATATGGTCGGCGGCCATCGCGAGCGTCAGCGACAGCACGGCGCCTTTCGTCGCTGAGTACAGCGCCCGCTGCGGCAGCCCCGCCGTCGCCGCGATCGAGCAGGTGTTGACGATCGCGGCGTGCTCCGACGCGCGCAGGTAGGGCAGCGCGGCCCTGGTCACCCGGGCGATGCCGACGACGTTGACATCGAAAACCCGGTGCCATTCCGCGTCGGCGTTGTCGGCCACCGTGCCGATCGCGCCGACGCCCGCGTTGTTGACCAGGATGTCGATGCCGCCAAGACGCTCGGCGGCCGTGTCGATCGCCAGCCGCACCGACGCGTCATCGGTGACGTCGGTGGTCAGGCCCGTGAACTCCTCGCCCGGCTTGAGGTCGAGCACCGCGACCTTCGCGCCGCGCGCGGCGAGCAGCCGGGCGGTCGCCCGCCCGATCCCCGATCCGCCCCCGGTCACGACGGCCGCGAGCCCGCTCAGCTCCGCCGCCGTGTCGTCCGCCATGTCGTCCGCCGTGTCTTCCGCCATGTCGCTACCTTTCCTCGGCGGTGGACTCGCCGCCGACGATGCGGGCGAGGACCAGCGCGAACAGGATCACCGCGCCGTTGATGGCCTCGATCCAGTAGTTGGACACGTTCGCCAGGTCAAGGATGTCCTGCACGATACCCAGCAAGATCACGCCGGACGCCGCCCCGATCATGTTGCCGCGGCCGCCCTTCAGGCTCACGCCGCCGATCACCGCGGCGGCGAACACGGAGAAGATGATGCCTTCCTGGTAACCCTGCTGGCCGGTCACCGCCGAGACCCGGCCGGCTTCCATCAGGCCGCCGATGGCGGCGAGAATGCTCCCCGCGATGTAGACCCCGATCTTGATCCGTTCGACCTTGATGCCGGCCGCCCGGGCCGCCGCGGGGTTGCCGCCGACTGCGTAGATGGCGCGCCCGGTCCGGTGGTACCGCAGGAATAGCCCGACAAGAATAAAGATGATCGCGGTCACCACGAGCGAGACCGGCAGCTGGCCGAAGGACGCCGAGCCCAGATACGCGAACGGCTGCGGCAGGTTGAACAGGGTCTGGGCCTTGACGATGCCGTTTTGCAGGCCCGCGAGCACGATCGTCATGCCGAGCGTCACGATGAACCCGTTCAGCCTGCCCTTCACGATCAGCAGCCCGTTGACCAAGCCCACCCCGGCGCCGACCGCGATCAGCACCAGGATGCCGAGGTACGGGCTGAGGTCGGTGCCGCTGCCGTACGCGGAGACCGGCACGATCAGCCAGGCCGCCACCATCGGCGCGAGCCCGAAGGTGGACTCCAGCGACAGGTCCATGCCGCCGATCAGCAGGATCAGGCTCTCGCCCACCACGACCACGCCGAGCGCCGAGCTCTGCTGCCCGATGCCCGCGAAGTTCGAGACGGTCAGGAACGCGGGGCTGACCACGGTCCCGACGATGATCAGCAGCACTAGGACGGGCAGCAGCGCCACCTCCCTGAGCACACCGACGTTCGCGGTCGCGAGCCACGAGCCGATCGCCCCCCGGGAAACGGACGGCGGCGTCTGTTCGCCCGCTGACCGGACCGCGGTGCCGACCGGTCCTTCCGGCGACTGGTTCGAGGTCATTCGGCTGCCTCCTGGGCTGTGGCGTGCGCCGCGCTGTACGTCGTGCCTGACAGGCCTTCCGTCGCCACGATGAGCTCGTCACGGTCGAAGGGCGGCTGCCCGAATTCGGTGAAGACCTCGCCGCGGACCAGCACGATGACCCGGTCACAGATGGCGAGATCGGGGAGCTCGTCGGTGCACAGCAGGACGCACGCCCCGCTGGCGGCGACATCGGCGAGCGAGTTGAGCAGCAGTTCCTTCGACGCGACGTCAACGCCGCGGGTCGGCGTGATCGCGACGATGAGCGACGGCCGGTGGGCGAGCGTCCGCGCGACCGTGACCTTCTGCTGGTTGCCACCGGACAGCTCGCCCGCGGGCTGGCCGGGACCGGAGGAGACCAGGTGGAGCCTGGACGTCAGCGGCGCCGCCGCGGCGGCCCTGCGGCCCGGGCGCAGCAGGCCGAACCGGCCGGATAGCTGCCTGGCGATCGTCATCGTGGCGTTCTCCGCCACTCCGAGGTGCGCGACGAACCCCTCCGCGCGGCGGTCCTCAGGGATGTAGCCGATCCCGGCGCGCTGGGCGAGATCGCGCCGGCCAGACGGGACACGCCGCCCGTTCATCCTGACCTCGCCGGCGGCATAGGGCTCGGCGCCGGCGATGGCGCGCCCGAGGGTGGCCACCCCCGCGCTCAGCAGGCCGGTGACGCCGACGACCTCGCCGGCGTGGACCCGCAGCGACACGCCGGACACGCGGCCGCGGGGCGACTGCGCCGCGAGGTCGTCGACGGCAAGCACCTCGGCCTCCGTACGTTCCTCCGACCGGGATTGCCCGCGCGGCCCGGATTCGCTGGAGCGGCCGGCCTGGCCCGACTCGCTCGACTCCGCCGAGTCGCCCGACGGTACGTGCTGCACACCACCGACCATCGCCGCCACCAGGTCATCCTTGCTCAGGCTGGCGGTCGGTGCGGTCAGCACCAGCTCGCCGTCCCGCAGGACGGCCACATCCTGGCAGATCTCGAAGACCTCTTCCAGATGGTGCGAGATGTAAAGGACGGCCACGCCCGCGGCGGTGAGCTGGTGCACCCGGTCGAACAGCCGCAGGCCCGCCTGGCGCTCAAGGGCGGCGGTGGGTTCGTCGAGGAGCACGCACTTGGCGCCGCGGGCCAGCGCCCGCGCGATCTCCACGATCTGAAGCTGCTCGACGGACAGGTCCCGGCAGGGCGTCTCCGCGGCGATGTCGAAACCCCACTCGCGCATGATGTCCCGTGTCCTGGCGCGTAGTTCTCGCCAGCTGACCAGCCGTGGGGTGCTGCCAAGGAAGACGTTCTCGGCGACCGACAGGTCGGGCACGATCATCGAGTGCTGGAAGACGGTGGCGATCCACTCGCGCCAACGATCGATATCGCCGATGCGCGGGGCCGGCTCGCCGCCGAACCGCACCGAGCCCGCGTCCGGCTCACTCAGGCCGGACAGGATCGAGACGAGGGTCGATTTTCCGGCCCCGTTGCGGCCGACCAGGCCAAGGCACTGCCCGGCGTTGAGGGAGACGTCGACCCCGCGCAGGGCACGAGTGGTGCCGAACCGCTTCTCGACCCCGATCACCTCGACAAGCGCGAGGCCGCTGGAAGTCATGGCATGACCATCCCTGAGAGGTGGGGGTGGGAGGTGGGAGGTGGGAGGGGGGAGGGGGGTGGGAGGAGGTCGGAGGTGGAAGTGGCCGGCGTCCGCCTCGCGGACGCCGGCCACCCGATGACTAGGACGAGCAGACACCGCCGTGCGCGCTACCGTACACGTTGCCCCACAGCGCGGAATCCGAGACCGGGGTCGTCGTGACCGAGGCGGGCAGCCCGTCGACCGCGGTGCTCACCGTGAGCGTGGTGGCGCTCTTCGTTACGAACGGCGCCACGATCGGGTCGGCGAGGTTGGTGTCTCCCTGGTAGGACACGTTCTGCAGGGTCGGCGCGCCGCCGCCTGCCTGCCCGGCCGACAGCTTGACGCCGTTGGCGGCGTCCAGCGCGTACGTCAGCGCGTACTGCGCGTACAGGTTGGCGGGCTGTGACTGCGACGCGGTGACCGACCCGTTGCCGATGTCGCACATTTCGAACGGTACGCCGTCATCGCTGATAAGGATGACAGGGTTCGCCGAGCCGGGGCCGAAGCCCTTGCTCTTCAGCAGCGGGATGATCCCGGTGTCCGGGCTGGACCACTGCGAGTAGATGGCCTTCAGCTGGGAACCGTAGGCGCTGATCGCGGTTTGCGCGTCGGTGACGGCCGTCGAGTCGGTCCAGACGGTCGGGTCCTTCAGGAGCTTCACGTTCGGGTCGTTCGACGCCATGCAGGAGTCGAAGGCATTCGTCCGGTCCGCCCCGTTCGACGACGTGAGGTCGCCTCCCAGGTCGAGCACGTAGCCGGACTTCACCCGCGAGGAGATGTAGGCGCAGGCGTCCTGTCCGTACAGCGTGTTCGAGGCCCGCACCACCATGTACACGTGGCCGACGCCGACGATCGTGTCGACGGAGACAAGCTGGACATTGTGCGCGCTCGCGTAGCTGATGGCCGGGCCGAGGCTGGTGGCGGTCTCCGGGTTCACGACGATGGCCTTCGCGCCCTCGTTCACCAGCTGCTCGATCTGCTGATTCTGCAGGCTGGCGGAGGCGGCCGAGAGCAGCGGGCCGAGCAGCTTGATGTGCATCTGCTGCGCGTACTGCGTCTCGTAGTTGATGTAGGCGGCCCAGAAAGCCGTGTTGTTGTAGGTCAGGTCGACACCGATCGTGACCGGGCCGGAGGCCGAGGAGGCCGCGGAGCTCGACGACGGGCTGGTGCTCGCCGCGGTTGTCGCGGTCGGTGTACTCGAACCGGCTGAGCCGCCAGAACTGCAGGCGGCGATAAGCAGCCCGGCGAGGCCCAGCGCGACCGTGCCGAGCGTGCGTCTTTTCACTGTGCTGACTCTCATGTGGCTCTCCTTACTTGAACTGGGGGCCTTACTTAAGCTGGGGCTAGCCGCTGCCAAACGGCGCCGTGCGGGAATTCGTAGTCGCGCAGCGATTCGGGCCGCAGCGTGGCTGAGAAGCCCGCCGCGACTGGCGCGAGGTACCGGCCGCCGATGACGCGCACCGGGTCGGTGAAGTGCTCATGCAGGTGGTCGACGTACTCGAGGACGCGATCGGCGGCCGAGGCCGCGACCCCGATGAAATCGAACATCGCGAGATGCTGCACCATCTCGCACAGCCCGACGCCGCCCGCGTGCGGACAGACCCAGACGCCGTACTTCGCGGCGAGCAGCAAGATGGCCAGGTTCTCGTTGACCCCGGCCACCCGGCACGCGTCGATGGTCAGCACGTCCGCGGCGCCGGCCTGCAGGATCTGCTTGAAGATCACCCGGTTCGCGACATGCTCCCCGACGGCGACCTTGACCGGCGCGATCGCGGCGCGGATCCGCGCGAGCCCGAGGATCTCGTCCGGGCTGGTCGGCTCCTCGACCCAGTACGGATCCCACGGCGCCAGGGCCGCGATCGCCGTCTCGGCCTCCGCGACGCCCCAGCGCTGGTTGGCGTCGACCGCGATCCTGACGTCCGGCCCCACCGCGTCCCTGGCCAGCGCCAGGCGCCTGGTGTCGTCCCCGGTGCCGGCGCCGACCTTCAGCTTGATCTGGCGGAATCCGTCGCTGACCGCCTGCCGGGACAGTTCCACGAGCTTTTCGTCCGAGTAGCCGATCCAGCCGGGCGTCGAGGTGTACGCCGGATAGCCGGTCCGCTCGAGCTCGGCGATCCGTTCCGCCTTGCCAGCCTGCGCGGCGCGCAGGATCTGGAGTGCCTCGCCCGGCGTCAGCGCGTCCTCCAGGTAACGGAAGTCGATGAGCCCGACGATCTGTTCGGGAGTCATGTCGGCGAGCAGCCGCCAGACCGGCTTGCCCGCGACCTTGGCGGCGAGGTCCCAGGCGGCGTTGACCACGGCGCCGATCGCCATGTGCATGACGCCCTTCTCCGGGCCAAGCCAGCGAAGCTGGCTGTCGCCGATCATCGCGGCGCTGAACCCGCCGAGGTCACCGACGATTTCCTCGACGTGCTTGCCGACGACGTGCCTGCGCAGCGCCCCGACCGCGGCGACCATGACATCGTTGCCGCGCCCGATCGTGAAACACAGCGAGTGCCCTTCGAGGCCGGCCGCGTCGGTGCGCAGCACCGCGTAGGCTGCCGAGTAGTCCGGGTCCGTGTTCATCGCGTCGGATCCGTCGTGCTCGAGCGAGGTGGGAAAGCGCACGTCGTAGCAGTCGAGCGCGACGATTCTCGCGCCGGCCGGGCCGAGCGCCCCGGCCGCGGCGTCGGGCGGCGCCGGAATCGTAACGGGTTCTCCTGGCTGCGCGTACGTCACTTGCGCTCCTCATCGGGCAAACATCGGATCTATTGATCGGATGTTTGCATCCCGACGCAGGCTTGGCAAGATGTCCGTTACAGGAAAATTTTCCGCCTTGGCGCCCGTCTCGGCGGGCCTCCAGCCGCCTCCTGAGACGGGTTTGCGCAGCTAGAACACCTGCCGTTTAGTCCGTAACAGCCCGCTAAGACGCGCTTGAAGGCACGTCACAAATCGGAAACGACCGAGAGGATGGTTCGTCGGGAGTTACCACGGTTCGTTCTGGAAAAGATTGGGTCTTTATCTGAACGAAGGGGGGCGACTGCTGCCGGGAACGCGGGTTGTCCTGGGCGGCCGATCGCCAGCGGGTCGTCGAGCCGGAGATCTTTAAGCTCGGGCGCGTCCGCGGCGAGCAGCCGCTGCCGACGTCGCCGCGTTAGGGGACAATTACCAGGGGTACCGGGGAGTGGCGGGCCAGGCTGACCGCGGCCGAGCCGACCATCCGGTGCATGGCCTGCGATGAGCTCCCGACCACGATCGCCACGTTGTCACCCGGGTTCGCGTCCATGAGCTTTTCCGCCGCCTTGATCAGCACGTCGGTGATCATGCCCTGACCGTACTTGAACTCCCAGCGCTCCTCGCGGCCGCGCAGCTGCTCGTCCGCCTGGGCCCGCAATTCCCGTGCGATCTCCGAGAAGCTGACCTCCATTTCGGCGATCGCGTCCGCCGACATCATCTCCGCGGTGGTCAGGTGAGCGACATAGACGACCTCGATGGACCCGGTGCGGCCGCGCAGCAATCCAATCGCCGCGTCGAGCGCCCGGGTCGCGGGCGCGGACCCGTCATACCCGACGACAAGGTAGAGGCTTGCGGTGGAAGGCATGGCGGTGTTCATCGTGACTCCAGATCTTCCCGGGGCGGAACGGAACGCGGCTGGTGCCGGCACCACAACCAGATATCACATGGAGGTCGCGGCGGGGCTGCCGCACCAGATGAATGGCCCGTCGGGCTGGTGATAGCAAGATGAATGGCCCGTTCATCTGGCTGTGAGGCGGGCTGAGGCGAGCTGAGGCGGGCTGAGGCGGGCTGAGGCGGGCTGAGGCGGGCTGTCAGGCACTGGGTAGCCTGACGAGGAACAGCCATGCGTTGATCACGCCGCCGGCGAGGCTGGCCACCGCGGCGGGGATCAGCCAGTACAGCCCGCCGCCCGCCTTCAGCATGAAGGTGATCCCGGCCACGCCGACGAGCACCGCGGTGATCGTGTTCGGGGAGAACCTTTCGACGTAGCGGGCCACGCCCTGACTGGCTCCGTGACCGGCTCGCCGGTCCAGGACGAGGAGGGTCGCGCCCGAGACGGCCGCCAGCGCCAGCAGCTCAGGGCCGAGGGCGGCTTGTGGTTGCGGAGCGACCAGAAAGACGCCGGCCAGCACCGAGGTCATGAACAGCATCAGGGTTTGCGCGGCGCGCGAGCGGAGGGCGCGCGATCCGGCCATCACGTCACTCTTAACCGAGACCGCGACGAACAGCAGGCCGGTCAGCGCGCCCGCGACGGTGGCCGCGGCCGTGCCGAAGGTGAGCCACATCGCGGTCGCGTAGCCCACTGGACGGCCTCCTTGGTCACGATGATCCCAGCCGGGGAGGTGCTGGTAGTGGCCGGGGAGGTGCTGGTAGTAGCCGGGGAGGTGCGGGTAGTTAGGGCATGACCACTTCGTTAGCTGCTCAGCGACCGGTGAAGGCCGGGGGGCGTTTTTCCGCGAACGCGCGCTGGCCCTCGAGGTAGTCCGCCGACAGGAAGCAGGCCTCGACCATCGCCTCGGCACGCGCCAGGTCACGCTGTCCGCCTGGCTGGCCGACGGCGCGGATGGCCGCCTTAGCCGCCGCCACGGTGAGCGGGGCGTTGCGAGCGATGCTGTCGGTCAGGCTCAGCACCGCCTCATCCAGGCTGTCGGCCGGGACGACCTGGTTGACCAGGCCCATCCGCAGGGCCTGCGTCGCCGTGAACCGCCCGGCGTAGAACAGGATCTCCGCCGTCGAGGCCGGGCCGATCAGGTTCATCAGGGCGGTGACGCCGGCCACCCCGTAGCCCAGCCCCAGCCGCGCCGCGGGGATGCCGAACTGGCTGTCGTCCGAGGCGATCCTGATGTCCGCCTGCAGCGCCGTGAGCAGCCCCCCGCCCATGCAGAACCCCCGGATCATCGCGATGACCGGCTTGTCAAGGCTCGCCCAGGCGTCGTTCACCGCGGCCCAGGCCTGGTCGTAGCTGGCCCGCGCGGCCGGGGAGGTGCGGTGCTCGCCGAACTCGGAGATGTCGGCGCCCGACGCGAACGCCTTGTCCCCGGCGCCGGTCATCACGATCGCCCGGACATCGTTGTCGGCGTTCAGCGCGCTCAGCAGTCCCGGCAGCGCGGCGCGCATCTCGACCGACAGGGCGTTTCGCTTGCCGGGGTTGTTGAAGATCACGGTCGCGACGTGGCCGGTCACCTCGAGGAGCAGCTTGTCGGTGCCGGTCTGGTGGCGGGGGGCGGGGGTCGGTGCCGTCATTCGTGTCCTCTCAGATCACTGCGTGGGCCCGCAGCCATTCGATCTCGTCGGGTGAATAACCCAGGCCGGTGAGCACCTCGTCGGTGTGGTCGCCCGCATCCGGGCTCGGCGTCCTGACGGTATCCGGCCCGCCGACGATTCGCACCGCGTTGCGGACTAGCGCGAGCGGCCCGAGCACCGGATGATGCACGGTCTGGGTCATGCCGAGGTGCTCGACCTGCGGGTCGGCGAACACTTCGTCCATCCGGTAGACGGGCCCGGACGGCACCCCGGCGTCGTTGAGCGTGCGGACCCAGTCGGCCGTGGTCCGGGCCCGCAGCCGATCGGCGACCAGCGCGTTGAGCTCCGCCCGGTTCGCCGACCTGTTCTCGATCGAGTCAAAGCGCGGGTCATCAGGCAGCCAGTCAAGCCCGATCGCCGAGCAGAAGGCACGCAGCAGGCGCCCGCTCGCGGCGCCCACGTTCACGTACCCGTCGGCGGTGCGGAAACAGCCCATCGGGACGCTGGTGGGGTGGTGATTGCCAGCCTGCCCGGGGACCCGCCGGTCGATGGTCCAGCTGGCGGCCTGGAAGTCCATCATCGCGATCATCGACTCAAGCAGCGAGGTCTGCACCCAGCACCCGGTTCCCGTCCGGTCCCTGTCGTGCAGCGCGACCAGCACGCCGATCGCGAGGTAAAGGCCCGCCGCCAGGTCGGAGACCGGGATTCCGACGCGTGTGGGCTCGGTGCCCGGCAGCCCGGTGACGCTCATCAGCCCGCCCATCCCCTGGGCGATCTGGTCGACCCCGCCGCGTTCGCCATAGGGGCCGTCCTGGCCGAACCCGGACAGCGACCCGTAGACCAGCCGCGGGTTCCGCGCGTGGACGGTTTCGAAATCGAATCCGAGCCGCTGCTTGACCGGCGGACGCATGTTCTCGATCAGGACGTCGGCCGTATCAACCAGGCGCATCAGCACCTCGCGGCCCGCCGGGGACTTGAGGTCGACGGACAGCGACCGCTTGTTGCGGTGCAGGTGCTGGAAGTCGCTGTCGTGCCGGCTGCCCCCGAGGGCGTCGCGCGCGGACTGGTCACCGGCCCGCTCGCCGGGCGGCTCCACGCGGATGACGTCGGCCCCCCAGTCGGCCAGTTGCCGGACGCAGGTCGGGCCCGCGCGCGCGATCGTCAGGTCGATGACACGGATATCGCCGAGCGGAAGGGCCATGATCTTCACGCTCGCCGACATCCGTGGGAAAGGCAACCACCTGGCGCCGTGCGCAAGCCTGGCGTGCCGGGGTAACCCACCGAAGTGGATGACCGTCTTGACATGTTCGGGACCGGGCGTGAACGCTGACCGCCAGGCGTGCAACGGCACGTGATTGGTGAGAAGACCGTCCAGCCATTCGCGGTCGGCCGCCAGCAGCGCCTCGTGGGCGGCTTGGAAGTGATGCCGGTTCGAGTTGATCGTTCCGATGATCACCTTGTTGCCGTGCACGAGGTCGCGGCTCAGCTCGGCCAGGTTCACCGTGTCCGCTGGCACGTTGTCGCCGCTGACCAGGCACGCCGCGCCTGCCGGGGCCGTGCGAGCGATGGCCTCGCCGATCAGCTCGCCGCAGCATTCGATAACCGCGTCGTACGTGCCGACGGTATCGCTGACAGATGTGTGATAGGTCGCGCCCAGGGCACGTGCTTGGCGGGGCTTGGGACCGCGCTCGGTCCGGTCCACCACGTGAACTTCCAGACCGCGCTGCACCCCGAGCAACGCGGCCAATAGCCCGATCGGACCGGCTCCCAGCACCAGCGCCCGCCGACGTGCGCGATGCGCGGCCTTGTCAAGCTGCTCCCATGCCTTGGTGACCACGCTGGCCGGCTCGATCAGCACCCCGGCCAGGCCGAGGCCCGGGTCCACCCGGACGGCATAGTCATGCTCGATGCGGAACCGCTCGGACGCGAAGCCATCCCGCCCGCAGATGCCCCGCTCGGTGTAGAGGCCGTTCTCGCACATGTCGGGCTGGCCCACAGCGCAAAACCGGCAAGGGACCGGATCGGGACGCCGTACCACGCCGGTCACGAGGTCACCCGGCACCAGCCCCGACCCCGGTGGCGCTTCCAGCACCCGACCCAGGGATTCATGCCCGAGGACCAGCCAGTCCCGCCCCTCAGGCGGGCACCTCAGGTGTCCCGCGGCGATCTCGCGATCGGTGCCGCATACCCCCACCGCGAGCGTTTCGACGAGAATGTCTCCATCGTCCGCTGACGGCTCGGGCAGTTCACGGAGCACGAGGGCACAACCGGTCGCTTTCCGCTGAATGCTGAGAGCGCGCACCTGATGACTCCTTCGGCTTCTACCTTGCGCGGCATGCCTCGATTTTCTCTCAGGTCAGTGACTGCACGAGTTCGGCGAGTATCTCGCCGAGGGTGCGGAGATCCACGGCCGGCGAGAAAGCCTCCGCTGAGATCACCAGCGGCGCGCCGACCACGACCAACGGTGCGCCCAAGCCGGGGAGCCTGGACAGGTCCGACAGCCGGATCCCGCCGACCGCCTGCACGGGCAGGCTTGTTCCGGCGATGACATCGGGCAGAAAGTCAAAGACGCTGCGCTGCGATGCCTCCGCCCGCTCATCGAATCCCAGGTGGGCTATGACGACATCGGCTCCCAGGTCCTCCATGCGCCGCGCCTCGGCGCGGTAGTCGTCGGCGCCGAGAATGTCGGCCATGACCCGGATGCCCCGGTTACGGGCGGCCCTCACCACGGCGCGGACGGTCGCGTCGGTGGCCCGGCTCATCACCACGACGAATGACGCGCCCGCGTCGGCGGCGAGATCGGTTTCCAGCGCCCCGCCGTCCATGATCTTCAGGTCCGCGACAATCGGGTGCGCGGGGAACGTGTCATGCAGCGCCCGGATGGCGCGGGTTCCCTCCGCGAGGATCAGCGGTGTGCCCGCCTCGAGCCACTGAACCCCGGCCCGAACGGCCACGTCGGCGACCGCGAGCGCTTCGTCGATGGAGGTGAGGTCGAGCGAGATCTGGACGGTGATCCCGTCGTTCACGGGCAGGTCCGTCATGCGGTCGGCCAGTACTCGGCGATGAGCGCGCGCAAGAACCGCGCGGACGAGGCGATGTCCGCGTGGCCTTGCTCGCCGCCCGCTTCACCGTCTTCGATGGATATCCAGCCCGTGAAGCCGACGGCCGACAGCCGGGAGAAGATCGCCGGATAGTCATTCAGGCCCTCCCCGATAACACCGTGCCGCAGCGCCTTCGGGTAGCCGCTCCCCGTGTGCGACTCAAGGTCGGTGACGCTGTAGCCAGGACGCAGCGATCGATCGCTCGCGCCCATCGAGCGCACCCGCGGGAGGACCAGGTCAAGCAACTCCAACGGATCCTCGCCCGCCGCGATGGCATTCGACGGATCGAAGTTCACCCCGAACAGGGGCGAAGAGATCCTGTTCAGGATGTGCAGGAAGCGTGAACTCGAACGGGCGAATTCCGGGTACGTCCACAAGCCGTCCTTGTAGTGGTTCTCCAGCACGACCCACACGCCTTTGGGTTCTGCGTAGGCGAGGACGGCCATGATGCCCGCCACGGCCCGGGCGAGTCCGTCCGCTTCCAGGACTCCCGGCCAGTCCTGACCCGAGAGCACCCGGACGCTGCGCCACTGACCCGACGGGTTCAGCTCCACCATGACATCGACCATCTCCCGCAGGGCGCCGACCGCACGGTCCCAGGCACCGGGGGCGGGGTCGATGAAGTCCGGTGACGAGCACATCATCGGCAACGCGACCTCGGCGGCCTCGGCGACATGCCGCAGCCGTGCGACATCCGCGTCCGAGGTACCAGGCAGGAAGCCTGGATAAAGTTCCACGCCGGCCACGCCGAGCGACGGGGCCCGCCTGATGAAGTCCTCGATCGTGAGCTCACGCCGGTCGATGAGCTCGTGGAAGAATCCCTTGGGGAACGCCGCCAGCCTCGGCCTGCCCGCCTCGCTCATAGCGTCATGACCGCCTTGAGGACGGTGCGGTCAGCCATGTCGGAAAATGCCGCCTGCCAGTCCGCGAAGTCATAGACGCGCAGCGCACCGGCCGGCCGCAGGCGCTCTTTGCCGAGCAAGCGCAGCACTCTCTCCCAGGTCGACCAGGTGTGGCTGAAGGACCCGTGCAGCTCGACAGCCTTCGAGACAAGCATGTCGAGCGGGCGTCCGTACGGCTGCGGGCCCCAGCCAACCTTCACTATCTGCCCGCCAGGTCGCGCGAGCGTCAGCGCGGCTTCGAGCGTCGCCGAGACGCCGGAGGCGTCGATCACGACGTCTGACGAGCCGGGACGGCCCGCGTCCTGCCACCAGGATCCGTCCGACATGGATGTGCCGCAGCCCATGGCCCGGGCTAGCTCCAGCCGTGACTCGTCGCCCGGCACACCCGCTACGAGCACGTCGCCGGCTCCCGCGAGCAGGGCGATCTCCGCGGCGAATACGCCGACAGGACCCGGCCCGATCACGGCCACCACGTCGCCGGGGCGGACGTGAGCACGCTCCACCACCGCGTTGTAGGCGACGCAGTACGGCTCCGTCACGGCGGCGACCGCATCGCTCACGGCGTCGGGAACGGCATGGAGGATGTCGGCGCGAGTGACGAACGCGTCCGCCATCGCACCGTCGTAGAGCGCGCCGAAGCCAAGCCGCTCGGGGCAAAGGTTGTACCGGCCCTCGCGACAGGCGGCGCACCGGCCGCACACACTGCGCGCGGTTTCCGATACGACCCGGGCACCGGGGAGGACGGTGTCTACCCCCGGCGCCACGCGTGCTACCACTCCGACCGCCTCATGGCCCAAGGTCACCGGGTACTTCATCGGATAGCTCTGCGTCCCGTGCCAGGCGTGCACATCGCTGCCGCACACCCCGACCGCACGCGTTGTCACCACGACCTCGCCTGCCGAGAGCTCGCCAATGTCAGCCACCTCGCACAGGCGCACCCGCTGCCCGCCAGGCTCGATCGCGCGCAAAGCTCTCACGGCTGCCGTATCCCCACTGTCGCGCTGCCCAGCGTCCGCTCGGCCGCGTCTATCAGGTGCAAGAGCATGACCGCCCGCGCGGCCTCCTCGTCTCCCTTGGCAAAGGCCTCGACTATCTCGCGATGGAACCTGGCCGCCGCGTGCATGGCATCGCGTGTCGTGGACGCGATTCCCCTCACCTCCCGCGTCGCACGGGTGATCTCGAGCTGAAGTTGCCGCAGCAGCGAGTTGTGCGTGCAGACACCCAGCGATTCGTGGAACGCCAGATCCGCTTCCACGAATCGCTGGGTGTCCGCCGCTTCGGCGGCGCTATCGGCGAGTTCGACGAGCTCGCGCAGTTCCTCCAGGTCAAAGGTGTCGCACGCGCGGGCCGCGACGGCCACCACCGCGCACTCCACCGCGCGCCTGGCCACGAGAATTTCGCTCACCGGGAGCTCTTCGGCCCGCATGTCGAATTTCACCGGGACTCGCGGTTCCGCGTCCCCGAGATTATTGGTCGCGAAGGCGCCGGTGCCATGGCGCACCTCCACGACCCCGCGGGTCTCCAGTATGCGCAGCGCCTCACGGATCACGTTGCGGCTCGTGCCTATGCGCGCGGCGAGTTCCCGTTCCGAAGGCAGCCGACCGCCCGGCCCGAAACGCTTGCTCCGTACCCAGCCCTCGATCTGCCGCGCGACGCCATCGGGCAAGGCCTTTCGCTTACCCGGCTGGCCCGCGGGAATCTCGCCCTCATTGCCCGTCGGAATCATCCCCCCAAGCGTCTGGCCGATACCAGCCAAGCTCGCTGCGGCCCGATGTCGGCGGCACCTGGCGGACCGCGGAGCTTGGCGCGCACCAGCGCACGGCGTTGGCGATCACACGCCGCACGTTCGGATCGTGGTATACGGGATAGTCCTGGTCCCCGGGTGAGAAGTAGAACACTCGCCCTCGCCCCCGGCGGAAGCAGCAACCGCTGCGCAATACCTCGCCGCCGCTGAACGAGCTGATAAAGATCAGGTCGTCTGGCTGGGGTATGTCGAAGTATTCGCCGTACATTTCATGCCTGGCGATGACAAAGGGGCTGGGAACGCCTTCACATATCGGATGTCCCGGGTTTACCGACCACACCGCTTCCTGGTCGTCCTCGTTGCGCCAGCGCAACGAGCATTCGGTCCCCATCAGCCGTCGGAACAGCTTGGAGTAATGACCCGAATGCAGGACCAGGAGCCCCATGCCGGCGAGGACATGCTCCGCCACCCGCGCTACGACGTTGTCATCAACGGCATCGTGCGCGCAGTGCCCCCACCAGGTCAGGACGTCGGTGGAGCGCAGCACCTCGTCCGGCAGGCCGTGTTCGGGTTCTTCCAGGGTCGCGCACCTGATCGCCGCACCGTCGCCGAGGTGAGCACGGATCGCCGCGGCGATCTCGGTATGCATGCCGTCCGGGTAGAGCTTCCTGGGGACAGGATCTCGTCTCTCGTGAACGAACTCGTTCCAGACCGTGACGCGCAGGGGCCTTGTCGCAGTCATCGCGTCACCACGGGCACGGGTGCCCCGCGTTCGGCGGACTCTATCGCGCCGTAGGCGAGCGCGAGACTGCCCAGGTTCTCCTCCGCTGTGCTTTCAGGACTCGTGCCGCTTGTCAGCGCCCGCGTGAAGGCGTCCAGCGTGCCGGCTCTGTCGATCATGTCCACGTGCGGCAAGGCGGCCCGCACGGGCGCCGAATCGCGCCGGTAGACCGTCACGGCGTCACCCTCGGCGCTGCGCAAACCGGAAAGGTCACCGCGACTCGTCCACACCACCGCGCCCTGCTCGAAATACATCACCCACTCCCCCGCCCAAGCGGTTGGCCGCCGCGGGGTCAGCCGGCTGCCGCGGTAAGTGACCGTGACGCCGTCCCCGAAGTCGACGATCGCGGTGGCCTCCGGCGGGTCGTTGTAGCCCGCCCACGGCGGATTCCACGCACGGCAATCGACAGTTCTGGGTTCGCGGCCCACGACCGCCCGCATGAGGTCGAAGTGATGGATCCCCATGTCCAGCAGGAGTGCGTGCCGCCAGCGGACCTGACGGCCGGTGGGCTGGAATCGGCGGAATTCCACGTCGGCCGCCAGGAGTTGTCCTAGCTCCTGGCTCTTGACCAGCTCCCGAGCCGCCCGCACCGCCGGGAAGAAGCGATAATTCTGACTGACCATCAGCGTCCGGTTAAGTGCCGCTGCCTCGGCTACCAGTTCCCGCGCTTCCGCCATGGACCCGACGAATGGCTTTTCCACCAGCACGTGTTTGCCGGCGCGGAGGGCGGCGCGGACAATGTCACCGTGCGAGCGGTCTGTCGTTACTAGTACCGCGTCCGGGTTCCGGTCTTTGATCGCGTCCGCCAACGACGAATAACACTGACCGGCCGTGATGACACCCGCGTCGCATGCCGCTTTCAGCGCCTCCTGTCGCGCGTCGACGCACGCGACGAGTTCCATTTCCGGGACTTCATGAAATACCTTCGTCGCCCAGTCAAGACCCCATGTTCCCAAGCCAACCTGAAGAATTGCTGGCACCTGTGTACCTCTCCTTTCTTACCGATCCGCTGGTCCATCGATCGAGAACGTCGTGAAATGATCCAAGTCGGTGAACTATGATGCCAAAGTGACAGATGTAGTGGTAGGACCTCATGACACTAAAATGTCCTTCTGACCGATGTCAAGGGGGCCGGCCTGGTCGCGGCCAGCATTTTCCCATTCCACTGGCATCACACTGCCGGCCACACCCGCACGGACGATGGTCGGAGGTCTTGCCTCATCAGTAGCGATGATGGGGAAACGTGTGTGAACGGGCATGCCAGGGAGGCTGTCGGCTGACGTCGGTCGGGGCGGCGCTCAGAGCGATCGGCGGCGCGAAACCAGCCCGGGGCCCGGGGCGCGGGTGCCCGTGCCGGTGGCGGTGCCGGTGCCGGTGGCGGTGCCGGTGGCGGTGGCGGTGGCGGCGGGCTGTGAGCTGGCCCACCATGACCACCTAACCGGTGTTCCGGGCGGCGCGCCGGATTATCGAGTAGCCTCACGACGGCATACCTCGGCCAGCGAAGGAAGATAGAGTGACACGGGATACCAGGAACCGAGGCGCGGCACGACCACCACGCCGCTGGTGTCCGTTGTCGATCATTCTGTCTGATTACACTCGCGCGAGCTGGGCGCATGCCGGGTCTGTTAAAAGAGCCTTTGACATATCCGAAGAACTCCGCCGCTGATGAGCCGCAGATGATCCGCATATGTATGGGGCGTTAGCTGGCGGCGCCGACCGCACGGTCACGGATTCCTTTTCCACGGAACCAGACTGACCGCACAACCGTCGGCTTGGTTAGAGATATAAGCAGGGGCTGTTCCAGAGGCGGGGTAAAGAGGCAGGCAATGAATCGGCTCGACAGTCGGCTGGGCAGCGCGGAGCAGACCCGATGACCGCCGTGCAGCACCGCCCGGGCCGGATCGAAGCCGAGCCGACTGCGGTACCGGAGCTGCCCGCCGGCCCGCCTCCGCGGGACCGGCCGCGGCGCTGGCCGCGGCGCTGGCCGCGGGGCTGGCGGCCGCCTTCAGGACCGGCCAGCTGGGCCTGGCAGCAGTTCCGGCGGGCGCCGGCGACGATCTGCTACCTGGCCACGGTCTGGGTCGTCGGTCTGGTCAGCGGCAGCATCGCGCACGGGCCGTCGCGCTGGCTGTCCGGCCACGTCGGCGTCGGCTTGCCCGCACTCGGACACGGCTACTGGTGGACCCCGCTCAGCGCGGGCCTGTGGGCGCCCGGCCTGGGCAGCTACCTGGCCATCACCGTCCTGGGACTGCTGCTCCTCGCCCCGGCCGAGCATCGGATGGGCGTCCGCCGCGCATTCACCACGCTGCTGGTCAGCCAGGTCGGCGGCCTCCTGCTGGCCGTCGGCCTAGTCCGGCTGGCCGTGATGGCGGGCGAGCCGTGGCTCGGCGCGCTGCCCCACGAGGCGGCCCTCGGCGCGCTGCCTGGCGTGCTCGGCGTCGGCGTCGGACTGAGCCGAACGTTCATCGTGCTGTGGCGGCGGCGGCTGCGACTGCTGCTGGCCGTCGGCATCGCTATCAGCGTGATGTACTTCGGGCACCTGGATCAGCTCGCGCAGGCATTCGGCGCGGCCAGCGGTCTTGTCGTCGTGGCGCTGCTGTACGACGGCCCCTGGCCACGCGCGGGACGGCGCACGTCCGGGCACGAGGTACGGGTGCTCGTCGGCATGCTGGTGGCGGTGCCGGCACTCGGCGGCATCCTGGCCGCGCTTGTCGCCACCTCGCACGGCCCTATGTCGCTGTCCTCCCTGCTGTTCGCCACCCAGGGGTCTGATACGCGCGGCCTGCTGGCCAACTGCCCGCGCGCCGGGCTGGCCGTCGACTGCCACAGCCTGCGGGGGCAGCTCTACACACGGTGGCCGGGCCTGCCCGTGCAAGCCGCTCCGGACCTGCTCCTGCTGCTGTGCGCTTACGGGCTGCGCCGCGGGCGCCGGCTGGCCTGGTGGCTCGCGGTGGTCATCAACCTGGTCGTGCTCGGCGTCAGCATCTGGGTCGCTTCCGCGATCGGCGGCAAGGCGCTGCTGTCGGCCCGGGAGGCGATGGTCCTGTCCGTCGTGACGCTGGTCGTGCTGCTGGTCACCCGCCGGCGTTTCGACCAGACCGCCGACCGCCGGGCAGTCAGGAAGCTGACGGCCACGCTGGCCGTCGCGCTGGGCGTGAGCTGCGGCGTGTTCGTGCTGCTCGGTTACCTGCTGCGGGCCGGCTTCAGCCCGGCTCCCGGGTACGGCGCGCCAGGGCGGGAGCTGCCGATGCGGTTCCTGGCGGGCATGCTGTTCAGCAGCCGCTTCCTCCCGGCGGACCTGCTCGGCAGGCTGCTCTACGTATGGGTCTTCCTGCCGTTCTGGATCGTTGTCCTCGGCGCGCTTACCGCGTTCTTCCTGCACACCTCGACCTACCGGGACGCGGACGCGGCGAAGCGAGCACGCGAAATCCTCAAGCGCGGCGGCTCGACGCTTTCTTACATGTCGACCTGGCAGGGAAACGCGTACTGGACTAGCGCGGACGGGCGAGCCGCCATCGCCTACCGGGCCATCGCCGGGGTCGCGGTGACCATTGGCGAGCCATACGGTGACCCGGCCGCGCTCGATTCCGCGATCACGGAATTCGCCAGGTTCTGCGACCACCGCGGCCTGCAACCGTGCCTCTACAGCATCACCGCGCACACCGTCGCCGTCACCCAGCGGCTCGGCTGGAAGTCGGTCCAGATCGCGGAAGACACCCTGCTTCCCTTGGCACACCTGCAATTCACCGGCAAGAAGTGCCAGGCCGTGCGGGCCGCGATGAACAAGGCCGCCAGAGAAGGCATCACCGCGCAGTGCTGGAGCTATCCGCAGATGCCGGCTGAACTCGTCGGCCAGATCCGCCAGATCTCCGCGAAATGGACGGCGGACAAGGGCCTGCCCGAGATGAACTTCATGCTTGGCGGGCTGAACGAGCTCAACGACCCCAACATCCGGTGCCTGGTCGCGGTCGACGCGGACAGAAAGGTCCACGGCATCACGAGCTGGATGCCCGTCTACGCCGACGGCCGCCCCGTCGGCTGGACGCTCGACCTCATGCGCAGGAACACCGAGCCGGGCGCGATCCGTGGCGTGATGGAGTTCCTGATCGCGACGGCGGCGCTGACCTTCAGGGAGGAAGGGGCGAGCTTCGTCAGCCTCTCCGGTGCGCCGCTGACGCGGCTGGACCGCGGCGAGCAGCCGTGCGCCGCCCAGCGGATGCTCGACATGATCGGCAACGCCATGGAGCCCGCGTACGGCTTCCAGTCACTGCGGCAGTTCAAGGCCAAGTTCCAGCCGGTCTACGAGCCGCTCTACATGAGCTACCCCGATCCGGCCGCGCTCGGCCCGATCGCCATCGCGATCAGCCGCGCCTACCTGCCGCACCTCACGTCCCGGCAGGGCCTGCGTTTGCTCGCCAAGATGCGCAGGCCGACCGGAGTCACCCCGGTCCGTTCGATGCAAAATTGATCTATCCAGAACGGACCGTGGCGACTGCACTCGGCACCAGGTTTCAGTGGCCGAAGTTCCTGACCTGGAACGAGATGCTCTGTGTCAGCAGCATGCCAGTGATCGTCACCGTGTAGGTGCCGCCTGCCATTCCGGTCGTGTCGAGGCTGACCGTGACGGTGCCGTTGCCGTCCGGGCCGGTCACGACGGGCGTCACCGCCGCCGAGTGGTGTCCGGGTCCGGTCACGGTGACGTTCACGTCGTCCCACGTTTGTCCCGGCACTGTCGAGGTCGGGTCGGCGTACGGTGGGCTCGATACCCCGTACTGCCCCGGCAGCGGCGGGTAGACGCCGAAGCCGTCGACGACGGTCGTGCCGTTCGGAGTGCTGCCCGGGATGAAACCGCGCCCGGTGATCGTGACGGTCTGACCGCTGGCCACATGGTAAGCGGAGGAGCTGACCTTGCCCTCCAGCCGGTTCAGGTCCTGCTGTGCCCGCCGGCTCGGATCGTTCCATCCGTGCTGGCGGTCGATCTGCCTGACCAGCGCGGGCACGAATGCCGGGGCGTAAATCGTGCCCCAGCCCGACGCGATGTCGTAGCCGGGCCCGGTCGAGTAGCCGGTCACGCCGTAGGCGGTGTCCGTGTAGCCGGCCGGGACGTCGACGATGCCGGCCGCCGTTCCTCGCGGTCCTATCGCCGCCAGGGCCGGGTTCACCGTGCCGAGGTCGCGGCCGCGTAGCTGCGTGGCCAGCGCCATGATGCCCGCCCAGCTCGGCGTCGCCTGCGAGGTCCCGTCGCTGGAGTCCATCGTGATGTCGGGGAAGGCCCGGCCGGTGACGCCATCGAGCGCCGGGATGCCGCGCTGCCACCACGGCTGGGGGTACACGGTGGACACGCCGGCGCTTTCCGCGTCGGAGTTGTCGTTCGGGGCGGTCCACAGCGCGTCGGGCGCGGTACGCCCGGCTACCGTCGCAAGGCCGGCGTTGGGGATCGTGCCGCCGACCGCGGTGACCCACGGGTTGTCGGCCGGGTGACCCGCGGTGAGACCGATCGCCGGGGTGCACTGGCCGGTGTCCCCGAGGACCGTTGGGTCGGTCGGACCGCAGTCACCGGACGCGAACGACACCGGGATGTGGTGCGCGGCGGCGTCGAGGAACGCCGGATCCAGCGAGTGGATGGCCGCCTGCTGGCTGGCGGTCGGGTTGGTCGGGTCGTCGATGAAGTCGCCCTCGCCGTCGCCAAGGCTCACCGTGATCACGTCGGCCAGGTGCTCGTTCGCGATCATCTCGATGGCCTTGGCTACCTGCGGCCAGCCCTGCATGCCGATGGTTTCCGGCACCGACGGGTGAACGAAGAGGATGTTCGCGTAGGGCGCCATCGAGTGGATCGCCTCGGCGTCGAGCCGGTCTTCGCCGGTGCTGCACGCGACCTGGCAGGTGAACGACGGGTTGCTCGGCGCTGGGAGGGTCATGTCGGTGATGTTCGCCGCGGGCAGGTCCATCGCTGTGTCGTAGGCGGCCATCGACGCCACCAGACCCGGGTCAGGGTTGGTGACTACGTACGCCACCGTCACGCCCGCGCCGTCGATTCCCTCCTGCCACAGGCCGTTGACGCCGTAGTCGATGATGTCTTCCTGCGCCGTCGGATCCGGGTCGCGCAGTCGCAAGGACTTGCCGGCGGCTATTTTCGCTTCGATCGCGTTGTACGTCGCCGTCGTCGCCGCGATGCGCACCGCCGGCGGCGGGACGTCCTGATTCTGACTCTGGCCTGACCCCGTCGCCGGGCTTGCCAGCGCGGGAGTCGCGAGCGTGGAGCCGACGATCAACAACGTGCCGGCGCCGGCGATGAGAAGGGATCGACGGACCACAACGACCTCCACGAGAAGATCTGCCCTGCGTTGGGGCTTTTGGCCTTGATCATCCAGCTATCACCAGACGCTAGATGAATGTGTCATGTCCCGACAACCCCTGAGACTGGCCTTATTTGATGGGCTTTGATGGGCACGGGCGGCGGGTAATACGCTCCCGATCGGGTAGTTGCCGCGCATTATGGGACCTCCCGGATTGTTGCTCGGCGACCGCTACCAGCTGACCGACTGTATCGGCGTGGGCGGGATGGGCGAGGTCTGGCGGGCCACCGACCTGGTACTAGGGCGGGCGGTGGCGGTCAAGCTGCTGCTGTCTGGAGGCGCCGGATCTGAGGAAGACCGTATGCGTTTCCGCGCCGAGGCCCGGCACGCCGGCTCGCTGTCCCACTCGGGTATCGCGCAGGTCTATGACTACCGCGAGCAGGACCCGCCGGATCCGTCCTACCTGGTCATGGAACTGGTCGACGGGCCGTCGCTGGCCGCGCTGCTGGATGAGGGGCCGGTAGACGCGGCGCGGACGATGGGCTTGATCGCCGAGGCGGCAGCGGCCTTGCAGGCGGCACACGCGGCCGGTCTGGTGCACCGGGACATCAAGCCGGGGAACTTGCTGGTCAACCAGGACGGGGCCGTGAAGATCACCGACTTCGGGATCGCGCACGCGGCTGGATCGGCGTCACTGACCAGCCCGGGGATGCTGATCGGCACCCCCGCGTACCTAGCGCCAGAGCGGGCCGCGGGTGCGCCGGCTACGCCCGAGACCGACCTGTACGCACTCGGCATCGTGGCCTATCAGTGCCTGACCGGCCGGCTCCCGTTCGACGGGGAACCGCTGGCGATAGCGCTGGCGCACCTAGAGCGGCCGGTCCCGCCGCTGCCGCCACACGTGCCCTCCGGTGTCGCCGCTCTGGTCGCCGATCTGACGGCGAAAAACCCGCGGGCCCGGCCGGCCAGCGCCGGCGAGGTCGCCAACCGGGCGGAGCGGTTGCGGCGTACCCCGACAGGAGCCGCCACCGGCCCGCCGGACCGCCGCACTCCGTCCCGGGCGGCTCCCGGGACGGACACCAAGACGCTGGTCGTGCCGCTGCCCGGCCGGCGCGGTAACCCCCGGCGGCGCGGCAAGCCCCGGCGGCGCGGCAAGCCATACGGTCGCGTCCTCGCCGGCCTCGCGCTTGCCATGACGGCCGCGATCGCGGGCGCGGGCTGGGTCATCGCGGGCCGGTCCGCTCCCCAATCCGTCCCGCCCGCCGCGACCCAGCCGCCCGGCCCCGGCGCAGGCGGCCATCGGACACACCCCGTCGCGCCCGCGTCCCGGACCGACGGCACTCCCGGGACCGATGCAATCGGCCGGGTCGGGGTCGGCAAGTCCGCGGCCCACCATAAGCCGCACGGGTCACACGCGGCGGCAACAGCGAGCGCGGGCCACGGGTCAAAACGGAAGCACACGCCGAATGTTCAGACGCCGAGCGTGACGCGCTCACCGAGCGGGGCACCGTCACCCAGCGGGACACCGTCACCGACTGCCACCCCGACACAGACGGGAACCGCGCCCCCGACCGCCATCCCGACACAGACCGCGACCCCGACACAGACCGGGACAGCGTCGCTGGCCAGAACCCCGACGCCGACCGGGACACCCACCGCGGCGCTCAGCGCCGCCTGAGGCTAGTCCTTGAAGCCGTCCTTGACGTTCTTCGCGGCGTCCTTGACCTGCTCGCCGACCTGACGGCCCGCGCCGCTCACGCGCTCGCCGCGGCCCTCGGCCTCGAGATACGGGTCGCCGGTCGCGCGGCCGACGTCCTCCTTGGCCCGGCCTCTGCCCATCTTGAACCTGTTCCGCATCTTGTCCATGACACCCATGTCGTCTCCTTAGTTAGTCGAAACGACCTTCTGCCCCGGTGACGGCCGGTAAACCTGCAACGGGGTGTTGACCAGATCATGCGGCCATCCCTGGCGCCAGCCCTTGCCGTTGAGCGTGTTCGCGGCAGGTGACCACGCGTCCGGCTAGTCGGCAGCAGACTCGACTGCCCCGTGATCGTTGGCTGCTCCGGCCCCAATCGTGGCTGTGAGGCCTAGCGCGCGGGGACATCCGCCAGATTTTTTTATCCCGCTCGGGCGGTGGGTGGTGAGTGGCTGGTGCAGGATCTGCCATGATCACCGACACCTTGTAGCCCGCGCCCTCAAGCGCGGCGACGACCGCGGCTGCCAGCTCGACAAACTCGCCGCGGTGCTGCCAGCGGTGCCTCGCATGCCTGGAAAACCAGCGGTTTGCTGGAGTCGCCGCGAAGGCCTGGGTATCGGGAGGCAGATCCGCCGTTGCGGTGTTGGTCACGCATGGCCGTTCGACAGACCGGTAGAATTCCGGCGAATGGTTCCGCGGAGGGTGGACAGGCGGGGCTGCGATGGCGTTGTCAATCAGCGACCGCTTGCAGGTCGCCGGAATAGTTGTGGCGGTCGTCGGCTTCGTCGTTGGCGTTATCCCTCAGGAGGTGGGGTGCTGGACCCACCTGACTTCCTGCGGCGCGAATACAAACGCTCACGCGCAGCCGCCTGCTCCGCCGACCGCGACCTTGGTGATTCCGCGGACGATCGACAACGCGCTGCCGTACTACGTGGCCGAGCCGCAGGCGCATGCGGTGAGCAGCGATAAGGCGCTGGTTGTCGGCGTGGACGTCTCGTCGATCACAAACCCAGGGAAGCCGGTGGTGCTCAACCTAAGCGGAGATGGCTTCTTCGCCTACAGTTCGGCTCGGATTACGTGGTTTACCCCGCAGGGATCGGTGTACCAGCGAATAGTCGTGCCCACCGACGACCGGGGATTGCTGCAGGTTGCCCTGCTGTGGACGCCGGTACCTCGGTTGGGCGAGGCGGGCAACGACGGGATCTGGAAGATCTCAGCGGTGGACCAGGTTTCTGGGCAGGAAGCCGACGCGCAGGTCAACGTGGAAAGCAATGCGAGGACTCCGCGCGTGTCGGACTGGTCCGCGGGTGCGCCGCGGGTCGGGGGACCACCCACCGTAAACGCCGGGACCAGCGGCTACCTGTGCACAGGTCCGGGCGCTTGGTCGGAGGTCAACTTGCAGGGATTCCAGCCTGGGGCAGACATCGACTTGGCTTTTTATGACGGATCTGGAAACCGCGTCTTGCTTGTACAGGGGCTACAGACCGACGCAATTGGTCAGGTGTCGAATGTCTTGGATTTCTGGAAAATCCACGGATGTGACTCCAGTGAGTCTTTTGATTATACGGTCGTCGCTGAGGCTCCTTCGACAGGTCAGCGTGCGCAGGCTGAGATCGGGCTCACAACGAAGGAGTAGTAGGCGTATTTCCGGGGACGAGTCGTGTCACTCGCAGGGAGGCCTGCATGGCCTGGGAAACGGGAGACAAACTGGCGGCTGCCGGTGTTATCATCGCGGTGCTTGGCGTCGTTATCGGGGCCTTCGCCGCGGTAGATCCGCAAGAGGCAGGGTGTCTCGTCCACCTGAGATCCTGTTCGTCCTCGTCCAGTCCTCAGGTCAACTCCAGCGCTGCTGCCAGTTCCGCCCCACGCGGGCTGGCGCCGTCGGCCACGCCACCGGGCATCATCTCTGGCTTCGATCCGTCCCTGCCATATCCACTGGCGACGCCGCCGACGTATCCGGCGACGAGCAAGGTGGCGATAAATGTAAGCCCGGATTCAGTGGTCAACTACGGCACATCGGTCGTCATCATGGTCACAGGATCGGGCTTCACGCGGAACGGGTCGCTATCCATCAGCCTATATGACCCTGCTGGAGGCACCTTCCTCGGCGGTAGTGGATATCCCGTAGACGTCAATGGAGATTTTCGACAGGCGTTCCTCTGGCATCCGATACGCGGTTACGGTGACTCCGGTAATGACGGCACTTGGAAATGGACGATCCAAGACCAGACAACAGGCAAGACCATCACGGCCTCCATACAGGTCAGCAGTAACGCAAGCACGCCACCCGAAGACCTATGGCCGGTAAACTACAATCTGCCGCCGACTGGTACGCCCACGGTTCGTGTCACCACCTCCGGAAGCCTCTGTACCGCTGCCGGGGAACTCACTCAAGCCCGCATCTCCGGATTCGCGCCTGGCGAGAGCTTCGCCTTGTACTACCTACTCCCCGATGGCAAGGCCGTGATATCCAGCGGAGAGATCGCCGATGCCCTCGGCGAGGTCGACACCGCGCAGACCTACTGGCATATGGAAAACTGCCTCTCAGGCCACCAGTACCGCTTCCCGGTACTCGTTCAAGACAGCACCACCGGCCGGTCAGCCCGGACATCCGTGGTGCTCTCAACCGGCTGAGGTAGGGCGTCTGGGGCCGGACGCACTCCCGCCGGTCCCACACCTGCAGCACGGGTCCGCAGCCGGAGCCGCCTGCCACGCCTGACGGGTCGGCCTCGCAGGCTCGGCACTAGTGCACGAACCCGATCGGCACCGATATCGACCGGGTACTTCGAAGCATTGCGTGCCGCATCCGCAACCTTGGTGTGTTATCCCGCTCGGGCGGTGGGCGGTGAGTGGCTGTGCAGCACCTATCCAGCACAAGTCGGGTTGTGCACACACGCGATATTGAGCCGGGTCGGGCTACCCGGCCGCCGGCCCGCCAGTCACGCCTCGCCGCGCAACGCCTGCCGCCACGGGGTCATATCCAGCCGGGGGTACCGTTGCGCCGTGCCGGCGAGGGTGGCTTCGGTCCAGTACGCGTGACCGGGCGGCGGGAAGCTGAAGAGCGCGAGCTGCCGTGGTGTCGCCCGGTGCACGAACCTGTACCACTCAAGTTCGTGGCTGCGGCTTGGCCAGGGCATTCGCTGGCCCCACTCGGCGCGGGCCGGCCGGTAGGCGAGTTGGAGCGTGTAGCGGGCGCCGCGGGGCAAGGTCAAGGCGGTGCCGCGGTGGAAGGTTCCCGTCGTCCAGGCGATGACCGTGCCCGCCGGCCCGGCGGCCCGGACCTCGGCATCGTAAAGATCCGGGCTTCCGGTGGTCGCGACCCAGCCCCCCTCGGCGTCGGTGCCGTCTTCGCGCGGGTACCAGTTCGGCTTCGCAGGAAGCCCCGTCGTGCGGGTACGGGACACCATGCTCGGCGGCCCGAGCTCCTGGGGGGACGTCGACGAGGTAGACGAACATTTCCAGCTGCCGGAACCGCGGGTCGTCCGTGGGGACCATCAGCGTCTGGTTGAGATAATCCCGGTGCAGCGGCTGGTCGTAGTCGGCGGCGCCGGTGTACTTCGCCCACGCCTCGGCCGAGTAGATCCGCAGGTCTTTGTCGGCGAGCAGGGCCTGCGCGAGGTCAACGACGCGGTCGCTGACGGCGAGCAGGCTTAGCTCGGTGCTACGGAACGGGAAGCTGTCGATGCCCGCCCACTCGTCCACGGTGAACCTGTCTCGCCGCTCGTCGGTGCCGTTATGGAACCCTTCCGCGGTGGGGTACATGGCCGGCACCTCATCTTGCGCCGGTTTCAGCTCCGCGGCGGGAACGAAGCCGGGAAGCATCACGAACCCGTGCGTCTGCCACTGCCGCGCGGCGCCGCCTAGATCCACCGCAGTAGCCTGCCTCGCGGCTCCCCTCCACCGCAACGGGTTTTGCTATCCGGCCCGGGCGGTGGGCGGTGAGTGGCTGTGCAGGATCTGCCCGTCGGGGCCGAACGCCGAGGTGGTGCCGTCGGGGTGCAGGACGATCTGCCAGTTCCACCGGTGGATACAAACGTCGTGGTGAAATTGGCATAGTAGAATACAGGAGCTAACGCTGGTCTTGCCGCCGTCTTCTTTGTGCACGATGTGGTGGACGTCGCAGTAGCAGGCGGCGCGGCCGCAGTGCGGCCAGGCGCAGTGCTTGTCGCGCAACGTGACGGCGCGGCGGATGTGCGCCGGGATGTTGTCCGAATATCCGATGTCCAGGGGCAGGCTGGGGGTGTTGAACGGGGCCTGCAGCAGGCCGGTGCGCAACGCGGCGGCCAGCCCGTTGGGGCCGGACAGGAAGTCGATG
>DATMKQ010000059.1:0-53991 GCA_035571275.1 Trebonia sp. | reverse complement strand
CGGCGGGCCGTCCCGGCCGCCGCCGGGCGGTGGTTTGCCTTTGCGTTTGCGGGCGGGCCGGGCGCAACCGTGTCCGATCGCGACGCCGTCGGCGTTGGTGACGGTCACGCACCAGGTGCTGTGCGGGCTGCGGGCGGCGGCTGCGGCTAGGTCGCGGGCGAGTTTGGGGTCGATCGGGCCGAGTCCGTGCCCGAGTCCGGGCCGCTGCGCCAGGCCGAGGTAGGTGCCAAGCGGAAAGGTCAGGTTGATGTTGGCGGCCAGTTCCGGCCCGGCATCCCCGGCCGCGGGCGCAGGGCCCGGTGCGGCGGGGCTGTCACCGTCACCGGACAGGTCCCCATCGACGGGGTAGTCGTCACCCGTCGGCCAGTCGTCATCCGCGGATGTGTCGTCATCCGCAGGAGGATCGTCATCTGTTGGCCGGTCCTCATCTGTTGGCCGGTCTTCATCGGCGGGCCGGTGGTTGTCAGCAGGCGGGTGGTCATCGCCAGGCTGGTCATCATCGGCAGGCTGGTCATCATCGGTCGGCCAGTAGTCATCGGCGACGGGATGCTCATCGGACGGGTCGCTGCCACCGCGGTGGTCGTCACCGGGCTGCCCGGCTGCGGTATCGGCCTGCTCGTCGGCTTGGGTCTGTGCTTGCGCGCTGGCCTGGGCGGCGCGGGCACTAGCGATGCGAGCCTCAGCGGGGGTGCCGTTAAGGATGTCCAAGAACGCCAGCACCCGCAGCCGGTCCATCGTCGCGTCCGGGTCGACCTTGGCCTTCTTGTACTGGCGGGCACGGGCCGCGATGTTCGCGTTGGCGGCTAGCGCCGCGTCGGTCGGCAGCGCGTAGGCGGCCAGCGCGCACGCGCCGCTGCTCTCCCGCCAGAACCTGACCCGGGCCTCTTCCCGCTCAGCCCGCTCACGGCGCTTGATGCTGCCCTCCGGATCCACCGTCGCGGCGGCCTGCGCGGCCAGTCTGCCGGCCATCCACGCGGACTTGCCCGCCAACTCGCCCACGATCAACGCCTCGGCCTGCGCGGCGTGCTCGTCGTCGAGGACACTCAGCTCATCGACGACGAGCCGGGCCTTGACCGCATCGATCGTGCCGTCGGCCAGCAGGGCCGCGATGCCGGGCAGCCGCGCCTGCAGCTCCCACGCCAGGTTCAGCAGCTTGTCCGCGCCGCTCAGCGACTGCGCCAGCGCCGCCGCGACCTCATGCCCGGCGCCCTCATCCCAGGAATCCGGCAAGTCGCCATTCGCGCGCTTCTCATGACCCGGCTTCGCGCGGCGGCGGATCAGCTCAGCCAGCACGCCCAGCTTGGCCGCCGCCGCCCACGACTCCAGCGCACCCCACCGCGACAGCACCCCGATCAGTTCATCATCGCTGGCCGGCCCGCACCGCCGGTCCGGGCCCGATAGCAGGTCCAGCGCCTCGGCCAGCCCCGGCCCCGGCTGGCACGTCTCCCCCACACCGCCGGACCCGAAGTCAACTAGCCGCAGCGCCCGCCCGCCGCGATCCGCTCCAGGCACGCCAGCGGGCACGCGAGGAGACGCAGACCCAGCCGGGGATGGTGAGCCGGGGGAACCGGGGGTGTCACCGCGCGCGTCGGGGTCGCGACCAGGCTGTTCACCTGGGCCGCGTCCAGAGGCTGGCGGCTGCGTCATGGGTTCCCCAGTTTGAGTGATCTTTTCAATCTGCTCTTATAGTCGAATTCTACAGCGAATCCCGTCATTATGCCGCGCCTATCGACTTACTTCAACGCTATAAGTAGCTAACCCTGCCACTTGGAAACGCCAGCGGACTCGGATAGCTCACTGGCGCCGGTTGCTGGGGTGCGCTGGCCGACGATAGCGGCGCTGGGCACGCGAAGGCACACACACACGCGCGGGTGTGTATCTCGCCAGCCATCGCACGCTGCTCGCAGGAGACATGATGGCTCAGGACGGGCGGGCCGGGAGGCTTGCCACAGACATCGCAGCGGCCGTGCCGTCAGGAAGCTGGCCGACTGTCCCGCGCAGCTCGAGAGCGCACGCGGCTGGTCGCGGTACGCACCTGCGTACAGGAACACGGACAGCACTGAAAGGGGCCGGTAGTGGATCTTGACGAGGCTATGCGCACCCAGAACGCGTGCCGCTATTACAAGGACGACACGGTGCCTGACGAGGTGCTGTACCGGGCCGTCGAACTGGCTCGGTTCGCGCCTAACGGCGGCAATCGCTGCGCCGTGCGCTTCGTGTTCGTTCGCGACCCCCGGCTGCGTCGCCAACTAGGCGAGTGGTACCTGCCGTTGTGGGAAGAGGTCGCCGCCGCCGCCCGCGCGGGCGAGCAGCCGATCGCCACCCCAAGCGGGCAGCTGAAGGCCACCAGGACCGGATTTCGTGATCCGGCGCGGACGATGGCCGACGGCGATCAGTTCGCCCGGCGGTTCGGCGAGTATCCGGTGATCATCGTGGTCTGCGCGGACCTCGCGCAGGTCCATCCAACCGACACCGAACTCGGTCGGTTGTCCATCGTCGGCGGGGCCTCGATCTACCCGATGGCCCAGAACCTCTGTCTGGCACTGCGCGCGCAGGGCGTCGCCACAACGTTCACCACGCTGCTTGTCGAACGCGAGACCGACGTGAAACAACTGCTAGGCATCCCTGAGCACATGTCCACCGCCTGCCACATCATTGCCGGGTACCCGGCCCGCCCGTTTCCGACGCGGCTGCACCGGCCCGAGGTCAGCCAGCTCGCGTACGCCGACCGTTACGGCGGCCTGTTCACCGCATCGTGAGCCAGCCCGCGATGATAACAGCAAGATTGAGGTTCGGTGGCAGCGCGGGCGGGCGGAGGCGACTCGGGACGCTGGTGGCGGCGCGGGACAGATGGCGGCGCGGGACGGGGACGGCGGCCGCGGGACGATGGCACCCAGCACCATCGTGGGACGCGCTGAGTAGGTTTCTTTCATGACGGATGACGAGGCGCCGGACAGCACGGCGGTACGCGTGGCTCTGTGGCGAGCCATGCATGTCCAGGTCGACGCGCCGCCGCACGTGCTCGAGGATGAGGTCGGCCTGCGGCTGGCCGACCCTGACGACGGCTGGCGGGCGCGCGGGGACATGGACCCGCTCGGGACCAGCCTGTTTCGGGCCGGGGTCGTGGGCAGGGCTCGCTTTGTGGAGGGTCTGGTGGCCGAGCAGGCGGACCTGGGAGTCGGGCAATACGTCATCCTGGGAGCGGGGCTTGACACCTTCGCTCAGCGCCGGGCGGACATCGCGAGCCGCCTGCGCGTGTTCGAGGTAGACCGGCCCGGGCCGCAGGCGTGGAAGCGCAAACGGCTGATCGAGCTCGGCTACGGCGTCCCGGACTGGCTGCGGTTGGTGCCGGTCGACTTTGAGGCCGGCGAAGCGTGGCGGGATCGGCTCGTAGCGGCCGGGTTTGACGCGGCCGCTACGGCCGTGGTGGCCTCCGCCGGGGTGAGCATGTACCTGACCAGGGACGCCAACGCCGCAACGCTACGGGAGATCTCGTCGCTGGGCACGGGGTCGACGGTGGTCATGACGTTCATGCCGCCGCTCGAACTCGTGGATGAGGAGGACCGCGCCGTACGGCAGTTCTCCGAGAACGGCGCGCGGGCATCCGGGACGCCTTTCATTACCTTCTACACCCCGGACGAGGTGGTGGCGCTGGCCCGCGAGACGGGATTCAAGGACGCCAGGCACGTCTCGGCGGCCATGCTCAACCAGTGGTACTACGCGGACAGGACGGACGGCCTTCGGACGTCCAGCGGCGAGGAACTGCTGGTGGCGACCAGCTAGCTTGCGAGCGCCGAGCGCGAATCATCAGATTCCGGGCATCCGGCGCCCGCGTAATGTATAGGATCGCTGCGCCCAGACGGCCACATTCACTGGGGGCGGCATGCGCCAGGTCCCTCTCTCGCGAAGCCGGGTTATCGGCTTCGCCGCGGTGTGCACGGTGCTGGCCGGCACGCTCACCGTGGTGAGCCTCGTGACGAACGGAGCCGGCGACGGCACCCGCCCCGCCGCTGCTGGCACCTCGAGCGGCCTCACCGAGGGACGCGATGGCCCGAACAGCGTGTCGGCGGCCCTGCTACCCGAGATGGCCGCCGCACCCCAGATCGCCGTCATGCCGAACTCGGCGTCGGCGCGGCGGACGCCGAGTACGCCGCACGCGACCGTGCCCGGCAGCCACCCCGCGCCGTCCGGCACTTCCGCCTCGCGGCCAGGCGCACCGTCGGGCACCGCCACGGCATCTCCGGTGACCTCGGGTTCCAGCACCTGCACCCGGCCGCAGTTCGTGACGTCGGACCCGTCTGGCATGTGGAACCTGGCCCCGTATTTCGTCTCCAACAACATGTGGAACGCCAGCAACTACACAGTCTCCCAGACCCTGTACGCGTGCTCGTATAGCAACTGGTACGTTGTCGCCACCGCGAACAATGACAGTGGCGACGGGGCGGTGAAGACGTACCCGAATTCTCACAGGGACTTTGACAACAACCCCGCGATTGACTCGTTCCAGTCGATCACCAGCACGTTCGCCGAGACGAGCCCGCACACCGGGATCTACGAGGACGCCTACGACATCTGGCTCAACGGCATCGCGAGTTCGGGTTCGACAGAAGTCATGATCTGGACCGAGAACTACCATCAGGTCCCCAGCGGATCTGTCGCGGGAAGCGCGACGTTCGACGGGCGCTCCTACACGGTGTGGAAGAGCGGCAGCTACATCGCGGTCGTCGCCAACACGAACTTCACCTCGGGGACGGTGAACCTGCTCGAGATCTTCAAGTGGATCATGGCGCAGGGCTGGATACCTGCCAGCTCCACGCTGGGCCAGGTCGATTACGGCGCGGAAATCGTCTCGACGAACAACGTGCCCGCGACCTTCACCTTCTCCAACTTCGCGGTGAACGCCAGCTGATCCCCGCCACCTTGCTACGCGGAGAACAAGGCGAACAGAGCGCGGCGGCCGTCCAGCGGCTCGCCGGACGAGGTGAATCCGAGCTCGGCGAGCTTGGTGGCTTCGACCGCGTTGAACGCCGCCTTACCGGCCTGGAGGGGGCCGGCGTCGGTGGCGTCGGCGGCGTGCAGGCCCGCGGCCTGGGTCGCGCAGATGCCCAGGGTGCAGCGGAGCTGGGCCGGCGTGAGGCCGAGCATCAGTCCCGCGGCCAGGCCTGCGCCGATCACCGCCGACACGGCCGGAAGTGACCAGCCGCCCGGATCGGTCAGGCTTACGAGCCGGGATTCGACGAGGGCGGCGGCCCTGACGCCGACGCCGACTGCCGCCGTGACGCCGGCTGCGTCGGCGGCCTCGACGCCGACGGCCGGCGCGCCGCTAGGCGCGGCGGGGCGCTCGTCGCCGACGGCGGTGGCTGCCGCGCAGACGACGTACCGGACCGTGCGGTCGGCGGGCCGAACGGCGCGCGACCATTCCTCGCCGCGCAAGCCTTGTGCTTCGTCGCCGGCGATCGCCGCCGTGGCGGACAGCCAGGCTCGCCACGCGGGGCTGTCAGGCAGCGCGGGTGCACCGCTCGCCGGGCGCAGACCGCGCAGAGCCCGGACCACGGTGCTGTTCATGCCACGGGCCGCGGCATCGGCGAACAGCGCCAGATCCCCCGCCGCCTCTTCGCTTGGTGCCGCGTTCGCCGTCAGGGCGAGGATGTCGTCGGTGGTCGTCATGGGCGCTCCGGGCGGACGGCGGCGAACAGTTCCGACAGGTCGGGGGCGCGCGGCAGACCGTCGACCGCGGCGCGGAGGCGGTCCGCGTCCCCCAGGACCGGGGCGACGAGCGCACGCACCTTGGCGAGCAGTTCGTCGTCGGTCAGCGGCCGTGCTGCGCTCCCCCGCGTATGGTCGACTCGGATCACGACCGGGTCACCCGAGCGCAGGCCGATCAGCAGCACGGCCGCGTCGCGCGCGATGGCCGGATCAGGCTCGAGCGTGATCAGGCCGCGCAACCTGGCGACCTCAGGCGCCGTCGCCGCCTCGTCGCTGAACTCGGCCAGGCCGGCCCGGCCGCGACACAGCCCGACCGCGACACCGTGCCGTGCGCTGAACCGGGACTGGAGACCGTCTTCTGGCTGTGCCAGGCCCATGAGCTCGGGGACCAGCGGGTTGCAGCGCAGAGTTATCCCGGTCACCTCAGCGGTGTCGATCCGCGCCGACGCGATGACCGCCGCGTCCATCGCCGGGTGCGCCACCACGCCGCACGGATAGGTCTTGAACGTGTTCAGTTCGAGCTCCCAGGGCGCGGCGGAGGAGCGGGGGGCGGAGGTGGTGGACGGGGCGGCGGAGAGGCGGGGGGCGGAGGGGGCAGCCGCGGTGCCGGGCGGGGTCGCTGGCGTGCGGAGCGCGGAGCGGTCGACCTGGGCGGAGAGCACTTCGAGGACGCCGCCCGAACCTAGCGGGTCCGCGGGCCCGGCGAGGCCCGCGGCCGCGAGCCGGGCGGCGAGGACGCCGTTGGCCGCCGCCTTGCCCGCGTGCAGCGGCTTGGTCATCGAGCCGAACGCCTCCCGGTGCCCGGCGGTCATCGTGCCCGCCAACGCGAGTGCCCGACCGGCCGCCTCGGCGTCCAGGCCGAGCAGCACGGACGCCGCGACGGCGGCGCCGAACACGCCGCAGGTGCCCGTGATGTGCCAGCCGTGATCGTAGTGCGGCGGCGAGATCGCGTTGCCGATCCGCAGCTGCGCCTCGCAGCCCACCGCGAACGCGGCCAGGAACGTCGCGCCGGACGGGGCGGTCTCCGGCGCTAGCGACACGACCGTGGCCAGCGCGGACGCGCCGGGATGTATCACTGTCGCCAGGTGCGTGTCATCGAAGTCGTCCAGGTGCGCGGCGGTCCCGATGACCAGCGCGGCCCAATACGGGTCCAGCGTCCGCGCGAGGCCGGGGACCGGGACGTGGCCGACGCCGGCGCTCCCCTGTCCGGCCGCCGCGCGCAGCAGCGCGGTCGCGGCCGGCGACGCCGCCGCGGAGATGGCCGTGCCGAGCACGTTGAGCAGCGTCCGGCGCGCCGCGCGAGACGGAGCTGGCGGCAGCGGTCTGGCTGTCGCATCGAGCATCGCGGCGCAGAAGTCCGCCGTCGTGGAGTGCACCCGCCCACGCTAAACGGCGATGCGTGCGTTTGGGGAGAGGCCGCGGTTACTAGGGTTTTGCTCATGGACATCGGATTCGGCGCGCCGGTTGCGGGCGTGTGGGCGACGCCGCGTAACCTTACCGAGTTCGCGCGGCGCGCCGAGCGGCTCGGCTACCGGTCGCTATGGACGTTCCAGCGGCTGCTCGTGCCCACGGCAGCGGAGATGCCGGCGGTTTACCGCAGCGTGCTCGACCCGCTCGTGGCGCTCGGGTATGCCGCCGCCGTGACGTCGACTATCCGGCTGGGTGTGGCCGTGGTCAACCACCCGTTCCTCTCGCCGCTGCTGCTGGCCAAGCAGGCGGCCACGATCGACGTGCTGTCCGGCGGGCGTCTCGACCTGGGCATCGGAATCGGCTGGATGCCCGAGGAGTTCACCGCGTCTGGAGCGGCCATGGCCGGGCGGGGCGCGCGCACCGAGGAGTACCTTTCGGCTATGCGTGTGTTGTGGTCGGGCGGGAACGGCTTTCATGGGGCGCATTACAACATCCCGCCCGGGCGGCAGGATCCGTCACCGGTGCAGCGGCCGGGACCTCCGGTGCTGCTCGGCGGGCAGTCACGGGCGGCCATGCAGCGGGCCGGACGGATCGCCGACGGATGGGTCACATCGGGCGGCGCGGACCTGTCGAAGATCGCCGAGTCAGCGAAGATCGTCCAGGAGACCGCCGCGGCCGCCGGACGCGGTCCGCTGCGGATCGTGTGCCGCGGCGCCGTGCGGGAAGGGGCGCCGGTCACGTCGCCGGTCACCGGCGACCGGCGGCTGCTGTCAGGGAGCTTCGAGCAGATCCGTGAGGACACCGCCTGGCTGGAAAGCTGCGGTGTCACCGAGGTGTTTTACGACATGAACTGGGACCCGCTGGTCGGCGACCCCGCGGCCGACGAGGGCCGCGCGGTGCTGCGGGCCAGCGAGGTGCTTGAGGCACTAGCTCCGGAAGGCCGGTCATGACTGATGGGATGAGCGCGCACCGGGTGCGGATAGGGATTCTCGGCTCCGCGCGGATCACGGGGAAGGCGCTCATCGAGCCGGCCCGGGCGGTGCCGTCGGTGTCGGTGGCGGCCGTCGCCGCCCGTGACCCGGCCCGCGCGCAGGCGTACGCGAAGACCCACGAGATCCCGGCAGTGTTCGGGTCCTATGAGGAGCTGCTGGCCTCGCCTGAGGTCGACGCCGTCTACGTGCCGCTGCCCAACGCCTTGCACGCGCCGTGGACGTTGCGCGCGATCGAGGCGGGCAAGCATGTGCTGTGCGAGAAACCGTTCACGTCGAACGCCGCAGAAGCGGTCCAGGTCGCGACCGCGGCGAAGGCTTCCGGCCTGGTCGTGATGGAAGCCATGCACTACAGGTACCACCCGCTCGTGCAGCGGTTCGCGTCGCTGATCGCCGACGGCGCCATCGGAACGCCGTCGCATGCCCAGGCGTGGACGAGCTGGCCGATCCGCGACCCCGCCGACATCAGGTACGACTTCGCGCTCGGCGGCGGCGCGCTGATGGACGGCGGCTGCTACGCGATCGACTGCCTACGGCTGGTGGCGGACCCAGCGGACCGCGCGGGCTCAGCGGACCCAGCGCACCCGGCGGACACGGCGGACACGGCGGGCGAGCAGAACGGTGAGTCGGCGCCGGTCGTGACCGGCGCGCTGGCCGATCCCCTCCCTGACGGGCTCGTGGACCGAGCGATGGCGGGGCGGCTCGTGTTCCGCAACGGGATGACCGGCTGGTTCGATTCCGCCTTTACCAGTGACGGCGAGTTCCGCGCCGACATCCACGTGACAGGCGACGAGGGGCACCTGTGGCTGCGGAACTTCATCAACGCCCACTCCGGGCGCCTCGTGGTGGCGCGGAGCGGGTCGGAGGTGTCCGACGAGAGCGCGGCGGACCTGCGCCGCTACGACGAAGCTGGCGACACGACGTTCGCCTGGCAGCTGCGCGCGTTCGCGGCCGCCGTGCTCGACGGCGCGCCGTTCCCGACGACCGCGGCCAGCGCCGTCACGACCATGCGGCTGATCGACGACGCGTACACGGCGGCCGGGCTGCCCCTGCGCGAGTCAAAGGTCGCGCCGCCCTGAACAGGGGTGGGCGCCGGACGGGTCCTAGCCGGCGCTGCCGTCCAGCAGCACCCGGGCGACGAGCCCGGGATCGTCGGTCATCGGGACGTGCCCGCAGCCGGGCAGGGCGACGAACGTGGCGTGCGGCAGCCGCTGCCTGGCGCAGCGCGCCTGGCGGGGCGGGAGCAGCCAATCTTTGGCGCCCCACGCGATCGTCACGGGCACGTCCGCCGGCACGGTCTGGGTGAAAGTTATGCCGTCGGCGAGCACGGCGTAGACCGCGTCACGGGCGCTGAGGAAGGCGACGGAGTCGCCCAGCGCCTGCTCGGCGGGCATCCGCGACGGCCTGCCCACGAACGCGCCGTCGATGACGCGCCTGCCAGCCGGGCTGCGCACCAGCGCGGGCACCAGCGGCCTGGCGACCTGGCCAGCCAGCAGCGCGCTCACGAAGATCGCCTTGACGTAGCGGATCTCCCAGCCATGCGCCCAGAATCCGGCCGGCGACAGCCCGGTCACGGTCGACGCCAGGCCGTTCGCCCCCGCCATCAGCGCGAGCGCCCCGCCGAGTGAGTTACCCGCGACGTGCGGGCGGTCCAGCCCGAGCTCGCCGAAGCACGCGAACACCTCCTCGGCCATCGCCTGCACCGCCGGGCGCCCGGCGGTGGCCAGCGGGGGCGAGTCACCGTGGCCGGGCAGGTCCAGCGTGATGACGGTGCGGTCCGCGGTCAGCAGCGGCAGCACCGCGTTCCACGCCTGCCGCCGGTGCCCTAGCCCGTGTAGCAGGACGAGCGGCGGCCCTGTTCCGTGTCGTTCGTAAGCCAGCATCAGGGAGTTCAGCCCTTGCGATTCCCGGCCACCGAGTAGATGACCTTGGTGTTGCGCGTCTTGAGGAAGTCCTCGAGCGATTCGCCGCGCATCGCGGCGTAGACGTGCAGGTTGGAGACGCCGATCACGGCGGCCAGCTTCTCCAGCATGAAGAAGATGACGCCGTAACGGATCAGGCCCGGCCAGTCGCGCCGGCGCACGAGGTCCTTTTCCTCGTCGGTGAGGCCTGCCTCGGCGAACGACGGCTCGGGGTCGGAAAGGAAGCGGGCGCGGTGCGCGGGGTCGATCATAGCGTGCAGGTACTTGTTGAGCCGGTACGCCTTCACGCTCGCGGCGATGTCGAACGGGTAGGTGCCGGTCAGCTTGTCGCTGCCCTTGAGCTGCTGCGCCATCCGCTCGCGATGCCGCTCGCTGGCACCAGCAGGCGGCTCGCCACCCTCGTCGTTCAGCACGAGCGTGGCGATGCCGGTCATCGACGGCAGGTAATAGGAGCTGTGCACCCGCTCCACGTTGTCCGACAGCGCGCCCCGCATGACCAGCCACATGATCACCTCGGCGCCCTCGAAGCCGCCGAGCGTCGCGTACTCCGCGTGGGTCATCTCCGTCAGCGCGGCGGGATCGTTGGTGATCGTGTCGAGGAACTGGTGGTCCCACTCCGGGTTGTTGAAGCCCGCTCGCTCGCCGTGCACCTGGTGGGAGAGCCCGCCCGTCGAGACCACGGCCACCCGGATGTCCTCCGGATAGCTCTCGATCGCGCGGCGCAGCGCCTTGCCCAGCTTGTAGCAGCGCGCCGCGGTCGGGATGGGGAACTGGAGCACGCCGATCTGGAGCGGCACGATGGTCGTCGGCCACTTGCCGTCCTCGCGGTCGAGGAGCACCGACATCGGCGAGAAAAAGCCATGGTCCAGCGGCTTGTCCTGGAAGTAAGCCAGGTCGAACTCATCGGTGACCAGGCTGGCCGCGATGTGCTGAGCGAGCCTGGGGTTGCCAGGCACCGCCGGCAGCGCCCGCGGGCCGCCGCCCTCGTCGGCGACCTCGTACTCATCGCCGATGCCCAGGGTGAACGCCGAATAGTGGTCGAAAAAGAACGACGTGACGTGATCGTTGAAGATGTAGACGATCGCGTCGGGGCGCTTGTCCTTGAACCAGTCGGACACCGGCTCGAACGCCTTGAAGATCGGTGCCCAGTCGGGGTCGGTCTGCTTTGACTGGTCGTAGGCGAAGCCGATCGTCGGCGTGTGCGAAGCGGCGACGCCACCAATGATGCGGGCCATCTACCGACTCTATAGTTGCGCGTTGGTGAAGTAAATTGACTTGTTCACCACTCATTCATAACTTCACGTTATGGAAGGCCTCCGGCTCAGGCACCTGACCTGCTTCGTGGTCGTCGCCCAGGAGCGGACGCTGGCGCGCGCCGCACAGCGGCTGCACCTGAGCCAGCCCGCGGTCTCGAAGACGCTGGCCGAGCTCGAGGCCCTGGCAGGCCGCCGGCTGGTCGAGCGGGGACGGGCCGGGGCGCAGCTCACGCAGGCCGGCGAGCAGTTCCTGCGATACGCGGTCGACGTCACCCAGGCGATGGAGTCGGCGGCCGGCGCGCTGACCAGAAGCGGCAGCCCGCCCGCGCCCGCCGCCGCCGTGGGCGCGCTGCCCACGGTGGCGTGCGGCCCGCTCGCGCAGGCGATCGCCCGACTGCACCAGCGGCGCCCGCATGCCGGGATCTCGGTGCGCACGGCATCGAACCCGGAACTGCTCGCGGCCCTGCGGGCCGGCGAAGTCGACTTCGCCGTCGGGCGAATGGCCGAGCCCGCCATGATGCAGGGCGTGTCATTCGAGCTGCTCTACGCCGAATCGCTGGCGATCGTGACCAGGCCCCAGCATCCGCTGGCCTTGGGAGAGGCGGGCGCCAGAGGCATATCCCCGCTCGCGCTGCTCGGCTATCCGCTGGTCATTCCCGGGGCGGGCACCGCCCCGCGGCATGACGCCGAAGCGTTCTTTCAGGCGCACGGCATCGCGCTGCCACCCGGTTGCACTGAAACGCAGTCGGTGTCCGCCGCCCGCGCGCTGACCCTGCTATCCGACGCGGTGTGGATCACGCCGCAGCACGCCGTGCAGCTCGACATCGACTCCGGATGGCTGTGCAAGCTCAGCGTTCCCGTGCCTGGCGGTGCCGAGCCGGTCGGGCTCTTGCGGCGCACGGGCACCGAACGCGGCGAGCTGGCCGAACAGTTGATGGACATTCTCAGAGAACTGTCATGACGACGCCGGCGACACGGCACACTAAGGCGGTCGGGGTCAGTGCCCTTTCCGCGCGGAGGTCGTGATGAGCAGTCCTATCGAGCATGTCATCGTCTGCTGTCAGGAGAACCATTCGTTCGACAGCTACTTCGGCTCGTACTCAGGGCTGCCCGCGGGATATGGCATTCCCGCAAGCTTTACCCAGCCGGACGGGCAAGGCGGCACCGTCGCGCCGTTCCACTTCACCAATCTGACCACCGACGGAATTGACCCGAACCATGACTGGGCCTCGATCCACGCCGAATGGGACAACGGGAAAATGGACGGGTTTTACACCACCGGCGGGCAGGCCACGCTGGGATATTACGAATCGGCGGACTTGCCGTATTACTACTCGCTGCTCGCGAACTCCACGCTGTGCGCCAACTACTTCTGCGGGGCGCTCACCGATACGTACCCCAACCGGCTGGTGCTGTACTCGGGCACCAGCGGCGGGAACACCAGCAACAGCATCAAGGCCGGCACGCTGACGTACCCCTGCGTACTCGACCTGCTCTCGGCCAACGGCGTCACGTTCAAGAACTACAACTTCCACTGCCCCGACAACTACTCCGTCCTGGCGCTGTTCAAGAACTGGGCCGCCGGCGGCGCGGACAACGAGCTCAACCAGTCCATGGCGCAGTTTTCGACCGACTGCGCGAACAACACGCTGGCGCAGGTGTCCTTCATCACCGAGGCGCCGCCCTACGACGAGCACCCCGTGGCCAACATCCAGACGGGGATGCAGATGATCCAGTCGATCATCACCGCCGTCCAGCAGTCGCCCGCCTGGGCGAGCACCGCGGTCCTGCTCACGTACGACGAAGCGGGCGGCTTCTTCGACCACGTCGCCCCGCCGCAGCTTGACGCCTACGGGCCGGGCATCAGGGTCCCGATGCTCATCGTCTCGCCGTACGCGAAGGCCGGCTACGTCGACACGACCGTGTCCGACCACAGTTCTGTGCTGAAGTTCATCGAGTCCACCTTCGGCCTGCCGACGCTGGCGTCGATGAACCATCAGTTCGACACGAGCACGCCGACAATCAACAACTCGGCCAACGGCGCGCCGTTCCCGCCGCGCGACGGCAACCCCGCGGTCAGCGACCTGACGCAGTGCTTCACGTTCGGGTAACCCCGCTCGGGTCAGGCGACAGACTTTTCTACCGAACGGAGGCGGCGTTACCCTCCGGCCTACAGGTTCTCGCGGTGGGCGATGGCGGCCGCCTCGGTGCGGCTGGCGGCGCTTAGCTTGCCCAGGATGTTGGAGACGTGCACGCTGGCGGTCTTCGCGGAGATGAACAGCTCGGCGCCTATCTCGCGGTTCGACAGGCCGCGCGCGAGCAGGCGCAGCACCTCGCGCTCGCGGTCGGTGAGCGCGCCGAGCGCGCCTGCCTGAATACCGCCGCCGCGCCCGTGCCGTCCGCCGACCGCACCGGTGTCCAGGCGGGCGCGGCGCGCCAGGTCGTCGAGCACGGCGCACAGCGGCGCCGCGCGCAGTTCGGTGGCCATCTCGAACGCGGCGCGCCACACCGCGGACGCCTCGTCGCGGCGGCCCGCTTCCGCGAGCGCCTCGGCCAGCCGCCACTGGACCCGAGCTGTCTCGTACTTGTACTGCGGACCGAACTCGGCCAGCACCTTCTCCCAGGCCTGCGGGGTGTTCTGGCCGCGGCCACGGTCGTATTCGGCTTCAGCCCGGGCGAGCCAGCCCCGGCCCTCGCGACCGAGCACCGCCTTGGGCCGCTTCGGCCAGCGCGCGCCTTCGCGCGCCACCTCGAGCAGCTCCGCGGCGGCGGCCACCTCGGCGGCCGCGGCTTCGGAGTTACCCGTCGCCCTCGCGGCGACCGCGCGGTCGGCGCGGGCGGCGATCGCCAGCGCGGCGACCCGGATGACGGCGGGGCTGTACGCGGGCCACGCGTCCGCGTCGATCGCGGCCTGGGCGTGCGACAGCGCCGTGTCGGTGTCGCCGCGCCACAGCGCGCACTCGGCGAGCAGGCCCCTGGCGATGTACGCGACGAAGGCGTCGCCCCAGAACGGCTCCAGCCAGGTCCGCCTTTCGTCGGCCGCCGGGTTGCCCCTGGCCACGTCGACGAACAGGGCCATCGAGGACAGCACCGCCTCCGGCGCGCTGGTGACCCGGACCGGGAAGCCGTCCGCGAGCTCTTGCGCGTGCTCCCAGTCGCCGTCGGCGAAGTGCGCCTGGAAGTGCAGGTGCTGCAGATCCATACCGAACGGCGCGAGGCCAAGCCCCTCGGCGTCCGCGCGGGACACGCCCAGGTGAGCGACCCGCGCCGCCTCGCTCAGCTCGCCGCGGACCATCCGCTCGTGCGCGAGGTTGTAGGCGGCGCGCAGCTCCACGCCAAGCACCCGGGTCGCGGCGGCGTGCTCGAAAGCGGCGGTGAACATGCCGATGGCCTCGTCCGGATTGCCTTCGCGGCTGCTGAGCTGGCCGAGCGTGACCACCGCGTCGGCCTCGACGGACGGGGCGTCGGACTGCCCCGCGACCGCGCGCGCCCGCTTCGCCCATTCGCCGGCCGCGGCGTTGTCGCCTATCACCATCAGGGCGATCGCGTAGGTCGCCATCGCGCGAGCGAAGTACCAGGTCGGCGGGTCGGCCGGAGTGTGGTCGACCGTCTCTCGCGCTATGCGCAGCGCTTCCGCCGGCACTTCGCTGCCGTCGATCTGCAGCATGTAGTAGGCGAGCCGCTCCCCTACCCGGCTGCTCAGCTCCTGATCGTTTCGGGGGGGTCCGGCGGGGTCGTCCCCCCCGGGGCGAGCAGCGTCGGCGTCGCCCCCGGCACTGTCGGCGAGCAGCATCCGGATCCGCCGCAGCAAGTGCACCGCGCGCGGCACGTCGCCGCTGGCCGCGGCGGCGAGCGCGGACTTGAGGCCGAGCTTGCCGCGGGTCATCCCGGCCAGCTTCTCCGCCTCCTCCACCCGGTCCCACAGCGCGAGCGCCTGGTCGTAGTGCCGGTGCGACTCCGTCGGCGCGCCGATCATCCCCGCTTCCGACCCCGCCCGGATCGACGCGTCGAACGCACCGGGCACGTCATGGCTGGCCAGGCTGTGGTGAGCGAGCTCGGCCGCCGCGCCTGGCACAGCGGAAAGCAGGGAAGCCAGCCGCGCGTGCAGCCGGGTCCGCTCCCCGGGCAGTAGGTCGTTGTAGACCGCCTCGCGCAGCAGGGCGTGCCTGAAGGTATACCCGTCGGGCCCGTCCGGCGCGAGCAGCTGGTGCGCGACCGCCTCCCGCACCGCGTCCTCGTAGTCCATGTCCGGCAGCCGGGATGCCGCGCGCACGAGGTCGTCGCTCGCCCGCCGCCCGGCCACCGCCGCCGCCCGCAGCACCTGCTGCGCCGCGTCCGACACCCGCTCCACCCGGGACAGCAGCAGAGCCGCCAGCCCCGAGGGCAGCCCTGGCTCGATGTCCTCACCGGGGGAACCCGGCGCCGGCATCGCGCCCGACAGGGAAGTGATCAGCTCCTCGGCGTAGTAAGCGTTGCCTTCGGCCCTGGCGACGATCCGGTTGATGGTGGCCGCGGAGAGCCGTCCTGGACCGTTCGGAATAGAAAAAAGATGTTCAGCCAGCGCGGTCGGGGCCAGCGGTCCGAGCTCTACCGACACCACCGACGGGAGCCTCAGCAAGTCAGCCACCACCGGCCGCAGCGGGTGCCTACGGTAAATGTCGTCACTGCGGTACGTGCCGATCGTCGCGACGCGCTCGCGGTGCAGCATGCGCAGCAGGAACGTGACCAGGTCGCGGGTGGACGCGTCCGCCCAGTGCAGGTCCTCGATGACGAGCAGCACCGGGGCGTGCGCCGACAGCTCGGCGAGCAGGCCAAGCACGGCGCCGAACATCTGCTGGCGGGTCAGCCCGGCCCAGTCGGCCTCGGCCTGGGGGGTGCCGCCGCCATCGGGCAGCAGGCGCGCCAGCACCGGGCGGGCCTTCACCGCGGCCTCGATCTCCGGCGACGCGTTGCGGATCGCGTCGGCGAACGGCAGATATGGGACGCTGTCGCCGATTTCGGCGCATTGGCCGCAGAGCACGGTGAAGCCGCGCTCCTCGGCGACGGTCATCACCTCGGCGACCAGCCGGGACTTGCCCACCCCCGCATCGCCACTGACCAGCGCGGCGACGGCGCGGCCCTCCGTGGCCTGGTCGAGGAGGGTACGAAGCCGGGCGAGTTCGGCGTCGCGGCCCACAAGTGTCGGCATGCATCGATTATCCCTGCTCGGGCGACCTGGTTACGAATCAATTAACCTGGGCGTATGGAGAAGGTGACGAAATCCGAGGCGCAGTGGCGGAAACAGCTCAGCCCGGCGGAGTACGCGGTCCTGCGGCAGGCCGGGACCGAGGCGGCGTTCACGGGCGAGTACACCGACACCAAGACGACCGGCGTGTACAGCTGCCGGGCGTGCGGGGCGGAGCTGTTCCGTTCTGACGCGAAGTTCGAGTCACATTGCGGCTGGCCGTCGTTCTACCAGCCAACTTCCGGTGACGCGGTGACGCTGATCGAGGACCGGTCGCACGGGATGGTCCGGGTGGAGGCACGGTGCGCGCGGTGCGACTCCCACCTGGGGCACGTGTTCACCGGTGAGGGATATGACACACCGACCGACGAGCGGTGGTGCATCAACTCGGTCTCGCTGTCCCTGGAGCCCGTGGAGTAGCCTTTCCGGGCTTGTCGCTAGTCGGCGGCTAGTCGGCTGCGCCGCCGCCCTGGTAGCGGCGGTTGCGCTTGGTCTGGGCGTGGCGGCGTTTGTCGTCGACGCGGCGTTGCCTGGCCGCACGGCTTGGCCTGGTCGCGACGCGGGGGTTGGGCGGCGCGGCGACCGCCTCGCGCAACACGGCGGCCAGCCGCTCGCGGGCCGCGAGCCGGTTCAGCAGCTGGCTGCGCTCACGCGACGCGGCGATCGTCAGCACGCCGTCGGTCAGCCGGGTGGCGAGCCGGCCGAGGGCGCGCTCCCGAGCGTATCCGGGCAGGCTGGGTGATCTCTGGATGTCGAACGACAGCTCGACCCGGCTGTCGGTGGTGTTGACCGACTGGCCGCCCGGTCCCGAGGAGCGGGAGAAACGCTCGTCAAGCTCGCTGGCGGGAATCACCAGCCAGCTGTTCACGCGCAGATCGTCGGCCACCCTTCCAGGATGGCCGGCGTTGTGGAGTCGATTGCTCAATAAGCGCGGGCGGCGCGGGGCCGGGCGAAGCGCAATCGTGATCTGGGGGGTGAAACCGGGGGTAACGGCGGCGCCGTCGAAGGGGCATGCGTACCACGCAGGACGCGGCGCATCGCCGTCGGCCCGCCGCCGGGCACGCCCTGGCGGGTCTTACTCTGAGCGCGCTGATCGCGATCGCCGCGCTGGCCGGGTGCTCGAGCGGGGGGGACAGCTCCGTTAGCTCGCCGGGGCAGGCCGGCCAGGCCGCTCCCCCGGTCGCCACCGCGAGCCCCAGCGCGGCCAACGGCGCGTTCGCGGCCGCCGGCAGCGCGGCCTCGGCCGCCAACGGCCCCGCTAGCGCGGGCGGATCCGCGCAGGCCGCCGCCGCGACCCGGCTGACGCCCGCTGACCAGCAGATCGTCTACACCGCCCAGCTCACCGTCCGGGCGAGCAGCGTCAGCACCGCGGTCAGCCGCGCGACGTCGATCGCCGGCGGCGCCGGCGGCTACATCTCGGCGGAGAACGCGAGCAATGACCCGAGCGACCCGCACCGGGCCACCGCCACCATCTCGGTCAAGATCCCGGTGGCGGTGTACGCGCAGACGCTGAGCCAGCTATCCGCCGACCTGGGCACGCAGCTGTCCCTGCAGCAGCAGGCGCAAGACGTGACCGAGCAGGTGGCCGACGTCAGCAGCCGGGTCGCCTCCGACGAGGCGGCGATCGCGCAGCTGCGTGCGCTGCTCAAGCACGCGGGTTCGGTCGCCGACCTGCTCACCGTGCAGGAGCAGATCAACTCCGAGGAGTCTGACCTGGAGTCGCTGCAGGCGCAGCAGGCCGCGCTGAACCACGAGACGACGTACGCCACGGTCACCGTGACCATCCTCGGACCGCAGGCCAAGGCCGTGGTCAAGCACGCGAAGCCGAAGCCAGCGCCCGGCTTCGCCAACGGCCTGTCCGGTGGCTGGCGCGCGTTCCGCACCGCCGTGTCGTGGCTGCTGGCGATCATCGGGGCGGTCGCGCCGTTCGCCGCGGTCGCCGCGGTGATCGGCTATCTCGCCTACTGGATCCGGCGGCGGCTCGCGCACCGGAGCCAGACTCCCGCCGACGGCTAGCACCCGCTGGCGCCGCGCTAGCGCCCCGGGTTCACCCCGCCGCGCAGCAGCACGGGGAGCAGGTTCTCGTGGTAGACCAAGACGATGAAGTTCGCCACGGGATAGGTCCCGGCCGGCTTGCCGAACGCCCGCTCAATGGGCGCGACCGGATAGTTCCGCCCCGGCCCCGGGTCGGCGACGATGAACGTGGCGTCGTGCTGCGCCGGGTCATACCAGGCATTGTTGACCTCGTAGTGGGACCGCGACACCGGCTTGCTCAGGTTGAACGTACGGATCTGGACCTTGTCACCGGACAGCAGCGTGGCGGCAGAGGAATCCCAGTAGCCGGCCAGGCCGTATGTGAGCCCGTGCGCCCGCAGCCACGCGGTCAGCGGCGCGGTCTTCGGCTGGTCGAGTGGCGCGACGGCGGCGCAGGCCAGCGGAATCACCGCGAGCAGACCGGCCACCGTGAGCGCCGCGAACGCCGCCATCGAGTTGGCGATCCGTCCCGGGACCAGGCGCGCCGCCAGCACCGCGCCGCACGGCAGCACCGCGGCGATCTCGTGGGGGTTGTCCACGTGCACCAGCGTGGAGACCAGGTTCAGGCCGAAGTTCACGACGATCGCGATGCCCAGCATCAGTTCGGCCCTGCTCGCCCGGCGCCACCGCCACGCCACCCACGCCAGGCCGGCCAGGGAGACAAGCAGGCACACCATCCCGAACGCGGTGCCCAGCCCGCCCAGCCGGGTGCCGGGCGCGCTGACCCCGCCGTACAGCAGCCGCAGGTTCCCCCAGGTCACAATCGCCTGGTGCGGCCACAGCCGGGTGGGAGCGAGCTGCGCCCGCGGCGCGTCGGCGATGAACCCGCCAAGGTGCGTGAACACCGCGCTCAACGCCGCGACCAGCGGCACCGACACGATCGCCGCCGCGACGAACGCGGCGTCAGGAGAGCGGAGCCGGCGCGCCGCCAGCGCACGGCACCCGCAGACCAGCACGATCGCGGGAACCGCGACGTACCGCACGGTGAGATCGCTGAACTCGCCTGCGCACAGGATCACGCACAGCAACGGCGCGGAGATCGCGGTCCGCAGGCGCAGCCCGGCTGGCTCCGGCGGGGACGACTCTCCAGAATGGGGGGCTCCCCGCCCCCCATCCCCCCCGGCCGCCGAATCCCTCGGAAGGCCCGCCCGCGGGCGGGCAGCCTGGTCGACCAGCAGGAACGCTACGAGGATGAACACCGACGTCCCGGTGTGGTCGGGCTCCTCGAGCAGGGTCTTGACGGACTGCAGGGCGAGCAGCGGCGCCGCCATCACCGTGACCACCACCGCGGCGCGGACCACGCGGGCCGGGCCGCGGCTGTCCGTGACGGCCAGGGCCACCGCGCAGAGCGCGACCAACAGGTACGTGAGGGCCGACGCTACGTGCATGGCGAAGTTCCCCAGCCCGAATACCGCCGCGGTGAGCGCGTTCAGCGGCAGTTCGAAGAAGTAGAAGTTCGCGTCGCCGATGTCCCAGCCGTGCAGCAGCAGGTGACCGTGCAGCAGGTCCCACGCCTGCAGCGCGTTGTTCGCGCCGTCGGAATCGATCCGCCCGGTGAGCGAGATCCGCAGGAGCAGCCCGAAAACCGCCAGTCCCCCAAGGACCCACGCCGCCGCGGGCAGCCAGCGGCGCACCCCCTGGCGCGCGTTCACGTCTTCGCGTTCCCCCGCGGCGGGCCCCCTGGTTAGCACGGAGTGGACCGTAGCAGGACAACCGCCCCGCGGTCCCACTTTTGACGGACTATGATGGGGTATTCGGCCAATTCTGATGGATTTTGAGCGACTATGACGAGTTCGCCGCGACCGGGACGTGCGCGCCTGGATGCCCGAGCAGCGCCAGCAGGTTCTTGGGGTAGATCAAGATGATCCATCGCTGCACGCGATGGATCCGCGACGGCTTGCCGAACGCCCGCTCGAACGCGGCGACGGGGAACCCCCCGCTGGGGTCCGCGATCACGAACGTCGCGTCGTGCAGCGACGGGTCGTACCACGAGTTGTTGACCTCGTAGCGGGACCCGTTGACCTCCTCGCGTCCCTGCTTGGTCACGCCGAGGTTGATCGTGCGGACCTCGACCCGGTCGCCGGACTGTACGGTGGCGGACGAGGCGAGCCAGTACCCGCCGATCCCGTAGCTGAGCCGGTGCGCCTCAAGCCACGCGGTGATCGGCGCGGTCAGCGGCGTGACGGGCGACGCCGTGGCGGCGGCCGCCAGCGGCATGACGGCGGCGAGACCGGCGAGCGCGATCGCCGCGAACGCCACCGGCGCTGCGGTGATCCGCGCGGGCACCAAGCGTGCCGCCAGCACCGCGCCGCACGGCAGCACGACGGCGAGCTCATGGGCGGCACCGACCGTGGCCAGCGTCGAGACCATGTCGACAGCAACGTTGCAGACGATCGCGACGCACAGCATCTGGTCGGCGCGGCTCGTCCGCGGCCACTTGTACACCACCCACAACAGCCCCAGTATCGCCGCCGCCAGGCAGACCGAGCCCAACACGAAGGCCAGCGCCCCTAGCCTGGTGTCGGCGCCCTCATGCACCGCGCCGAACATGTCCCGCAGGTTCGTCCAGGTGAGCCTCGCATTGTGCAGCCATTGCCCGACAGGCGCGAGATGCGCCCGCGGCGCGTCGCTCGTGAAGCCGCCAAGCAGCTGGACCACCGAGCTCAGCGCCACGGCGAGCGGCACAGCCGCGACCGCCGCGGCGACCAGCGCAGCGTCCGGCGAGCGGAGCCTGCGCGCCGCCAGCGCGCGGTACCCGCACACCAGCACGACCGCCGGCACCGCCACGTACCGCACGGTCATGTCGCTGAACTGGCCCGCGGTCAGGATCACGCACACCAGCAGGGCGATGACAGCCGAGCGTCTCCGGGAGCGGGCCGGCTGGCGGGCCATCAGGTCGGCCAGCAGGAACGAACCGAGGACGAACACGGAGGTCCCGATGTGGTCGGGCTCCTCGAGGACGAGCCGGAGGGACGGCCCGGTCAGCAGCGGCCCGGCCAGCACCATGACCACGACCGCGCAGCGGACCACCCGGGCCGGGCCGCTGCTGTCCCTGACGGCCAGCGCCACGGCGAGAACCGCGACGAACAGGTAGGCCAGCGCGGACGCCGCGTGCGCGGCCAAGTTCCCCAGCCCCAGCACCGCCGCGGTGATCGCGTTCAGCGGCAGTTCGAAGAAGTAGAAGTTCGCGTCGCCGATCTGCCAGCCATGCAAGAGCAGGTGACCGTGCAGCAGGTCCCAGCCCTGCAGCGCGTTGTTGGCGCCGTCGGAATTCACGTCAGAACTGAGCGAGATCCGCAAGAACAGTCCGAACAACACCAGGCTGCCGACGACCCACACCGCCACGGCGCGCCAGCGGCACTCCGGCTTGCGGGCACCCATGCCTTCCCCGCCGATTGGCGCGCCTGAGCGCGCCGGCGGTGCTTGAATGCTCACCAGGTCCAGGCCACCCTAAATGTGTTGTTATCGTCCCCAAGCGTCCGAAAACGCCAGTCCAGTGCGGACGGTAACAGAACCGCAGGTCAGAGGGCCAGGAGCTTAACCGGATCCGAAGAATGCGTGGTCAAGCGAGGGCGGCGACGAGCTCGGCGACGGGCTTGCGGCGGCCGGTGAAGAACGGGATCTCCACCCGGGTGTGCCGCCGCGCCTCTGCGGCGCGCAGGTGCCGCATCAGGTCAACGATGCGGTGCAGTTCGGGGGCCTCGAACGCGAGTATCCACTCGTAGTCGTTCAGTGAGAAGCAGCTCACGGTGTTGGCGCGGACATCCGGGTACTCGCGCGCCATCATGCCGTGCTCGGCGAGCATCTGCCTGCGCTCGGCCGGGTCGAGCAGGTACCACTCGTAGGACCGGACGAACGGGTACACGCTTACGTAATCACGGGGCTCCTCTTCGGCCAGGAACGCCGGGACGTGCCCTTTGTTGAACTCGGCGGGCCGGTGCAGCGCCATCGCGCTCCACACCGGCTCACTGGCGCGGCCGAGCCGCGTACGGCGGAACCGCACGTACATCTCCTGCAATTCGTCGGAGGTCGGCGCCACCCACCACAGCATGTAGTCGGCGTCGGCACGCATCCCCTGCAGGTCGTAGCAGCCACGGGTGACGATGCCCTTGTCCGCCGCCTGGTCGAGCAGCTCGCTCAGTTCGGCCGCCGCGCCGGCGCGGCCGCCCTCGCCATCGAGCACGGACTGGTCAGACACCCGGAACACCGACCACATGGTGTAGCGGATGAGCTCGTTCAGCTCCCTGGCCTTGCGCGGCTTGTCGTCATCGCTCATAGTCAAGATCTTATTTTCTATTCAGAACGGTCAGTCGCGGCTCCCCGCCGTGACACTGGACACTGAGACGGCGGGCCACGCCGCGTCGGTGGCTGTCACTTCACCGGCGGCAGCAGCCGCAGCAAGTTGGTCCGGTAGACCATGACGAGGTAGAACGACACGTGGTAGGTCGCGGCCGGGTGGCCGAAGGATCGCTCGTACGCGGCGGGCGGGGTGTTCTTGTCGTACAGGTTGACGACCACGAACGTGGCGTCGTGCAACGACGGGTCATACCACGACGTGTTGACCTCATAGACAGAAGCAAGGGCCCGTTTCCCCAGGTCCACTGTGAGGATCTGGATCCTGCCGCCCGACTGCAAGGTGGAGGCGGAGGCTTCCCAGTACTGCGCCAGTCCGTAGGTGAGATGGTGCGCCTCCAGCCACGCGGTAAGAGGCGCCACGTACGCCTGGTTGAGGGGCAAGGTGGCGGCGGAGGCCAGCGGCAGGACGGCGGCGAACGCCGTGGCCGTGACCGCCACCAACGCCGTGAATATGTTGGTGATCCTCGCGGGCACCAGTGCCCGCGCGGCGAGCACCGCACCGCACGGCAGCACCACGGCGATCTCGTGGGGGTCGACGGCACGCGTCAGCGTGATGATCGTGTCGGCACCGATGTTGCACACGATCGCCACGGCGAGCAACTGCTCGGCCCGGGTCGCCCGGCCGCGCCACCACGCCCAGCCCACCCGCGCGACACCGAACCCCGCCGCCAGCAGGCAGGCCAGAGCGAACGCGGCCCCTAGCGAGCCCAGCTTGGTGAACGGCGTATCAACCGTGCCGAACAGGTCCCGGAGGTTCGTCCACGTGACCTCCGCATGCTTCGGCCACATCGCGACCGGCACCAGCCGCGCCCCTGGCGCGTCCCTCCCGAACCCGCCGAGCCAGCCCATGACCGCGCTCATCAGCACCGTCAACGGCACAGAAAGCAGCGCCGCCACGACGAGGGTGGCGTCTTGCGAACGGAGCCTGCGCGCCGCGAGCGCCCGGTACCCGCATACCACCACGACCGCGGGCACCGCGACATACCGCACGGTCAGGTCGCTGAACTCGCCTGCGCACAGGATCACGCACAGCACCAGCGCGGGCCACCAGCGCGCTGGCTCGCTGCCCCGAGACGCTGCTAGCTCCGAGGGGGACGACTCTCCAGAATGGGGGGCTCCCCGCCCCCCATCTCCCCCGGCCCCCGAGCCCCCCCGAGGACGAGTTGTGAGGTCAATGAGCAGGAACGAGCCCAGGATGAACACGCTGGTGCCGATGTGGTCTGGCTCCTCGAGCACCAGCCACATGGAGCTTGGCGTAAGCAGCGGCGCCGCCAGCACGATGACGACCACCAGGCAACGGACCAGCCTGGCCACGCCGCGGCTGTCCGTCACCGCCAGCGCCACCGCGCAGACCGTGACCAGCAGGTAGGTCAGCGCGGAGGCGGCGTGCGCCGAGAAATTGCCCAGCCCGGACACTGCGGCGGTGAGCGCGTTCAGCGGCAGTTCGAGGAAGTAGAAGTTCACGTCCCCCATTTGCCAGCCATGCAGCAGCAAGTGACCGTGCAGCAAGTCCCAGCCCTGCAGAGCCTGGTTCGCGCCATCGGAATTTACCCGCCCGCCGAGTGAGATCCGCAGGAAGATCGCGGCCAGCGACACGCCGCCGACGGCCCATGCCGCCACCGCTAGCCAGCGGCGCGCCTTGGACGTTCGGATGCCCTCCGGGCCGACGGGCACGCCAGGCTGGATGGTCGGTGCCTGCGTGTCCACCAGATCAGTGCCCCCGCTTTCGCTCACCCGCGCACCTGCGGCTACGGGTTGGGGCGGACCGTACCACCCAGTCCGCCTGGAATGTCAGAATCTTTACCGTTTCCTAACGGTCTCGAGGTGACGCAACACACGGTCCGCGGCCGACCGGGCCGTGGCGATGCACGCGGGGATGCCGACCCCGTCGTAGGCGGCGCCGGCGACGGCAAGTCCCGGCTGGCCGGCGACGGCTTCCCTGATGCGGGCGACCCGGTCCAGGTGGCCGACGTTGTACTGCGGCAGCCCGCCGCCCCAGCGGGTGACACGGCGGGCGACCGGTGCGGCCGTGATTCCCGTCGCGTCCGCGAGTTCGGCGGCGCCGAGGGCGGCCAGGTCGTCGTCGTCGCGCTGTAGCAGGGCGACCTCGCCGGTGCGGCCGATGGAGCAGCGGACGACGTGCACCGGGGCGTGCGCGGCCAGGTGCGGCCACTTGACCGTGGAGAACGTGACCGCCTTGACCGCCTTCCCGTCCACGGCCGGCACCAGGTAGCCGCTGCGCGCCTGTCCAGGGAACCTATCAGCGGGGTAAGCCAGCGTGATGATCGCCATGCTCGCGTACGGGATCTCGCTGAGCGCTGAGGAGGCGGCCGGGACCGTTCGGGATAGCAGTCGTGAAGCTGGCGCGGCCGGAATGGCGATGATGATCGCGTCGGCTCGCAGGTACTCCGGGTCCGCGGCGGAACCGACCGTCAGCCGCCAGCCGTCCTGAGTGCGGGCGAGGTCGCGAACCATCGCCCCGGTACGCACGTCCGCGTTGGACGCCTTGGCCAGGACCTCAGGCAGCGCGCCGAGCCCGGTAGTAAGCGTGACAAACACCGGCGCCGCCGGCGGCCTCTTGCTGTTATCACCGGGAGTGGGGGGCGGGGCGGGTGCTGGGGTCGTCGGGGCGGCGGGGACGGCGGGGACGGGAGCGGACGGGGGGATGAGCGACGCGGCGGCCTCGGTCAGCACGCGGTGGCGGGCCGCGGCGGCCGCCAGCGGGGCCAGCGTGGCCGCGAAGGACAGGTCCTCGGAGCGGCCCGCGTACACGCCGCCGAGCAACGGGTCGACCAGTCGGTCGACGATCTCGGCGCCGAGCCGGGCGCCGATGTAGCCGGTGACCGAGACGTCGCCGGGCTCGGCGGGCAGGGCGGGTTCGCGGCGGGCGCGGGCTACTCCCTCGGCGGAGACGACGCCGGTGGCGGCAAGTTCGTCGATATCCGCGGGAACGCCCATGAACTGCCTGCGCGGCAGCGGGCGCATCGCGCCGCGGGTGAAGATGGCGCTCGATGTGACGCCGGCCGATACGAGGTCCGCCCCGAGGCCTGTTGCTGTTATCAGGTCGATGCCTTCGGGGCGGCGGGCGAGCAGGGCCTCCGCTCCCTCGTCCATTGGCACCCCGGCGACCTCGGACGCGGACAGCTTCCCGCCTAGCCGCGGCGAGCCCTCCAGAAGGGTGACCGTGACCGGCTCGTCCTTGAGGAAGAAGGCCGCCGCCAGCCCGGCGATCCCGCCACCGACGATGACCACGTGGGGGGGTGTGCCGTCCGTCATGATCCCTAAGCCTGCCACAGGGCCGTCAGCGCCTGAGCCGCGGACGCGGGTTCCCGCGCCGGTCTCAGATTATGGGATAGGGCAAATAACGGCCCGTTTGCCGCCCGTTTCGTCCCTTTTGTCGGGCGCGCTTTTGCCCTAACTCAGAGCGTAGTCAGCTAGTTACGGTAAGTAGCGGGGCGGCAGGGGCGGTGGGGGCGGCTGGGGCGCCGGGCTGGGGCGCCGGGCCGGTCACAAGAGCGGGAGGGCGTCGAGGAGGGAGGGGACGACGGGGAAGCCCGAGTCCGCGATCTCGCCGTGGTGGTTGGCGCGGACGATCTGGATCGCCCGGATGCCGACCGCCTCGGCGCCAACGCAGAACTTCACCTGGTCGTCGACCATGACCGCGTCGGTGGCGGCCACGCCGAGATCGTCAAGGGCGGTGAGGTAAATCTCCGGGGACGGCTTGATCGAGCCGATCTCGCAGGACAATACCGCCGCGTCCACGAGCGAAAGCACACCGCGGTACTCGAGCAGCTGCCGGGTATTGTCCTGGCAGTTACTGACCAGCGCGATGCCGGTGCCCCGCGACCTGAGCTTGCCGAAGAACACAACCGTGTCGTCGTACAGCCGACTCCCCTCGCGCAGCAGCCTGCGATCCTCGCTGACTAGTTCGCCGACCAGTTCGGGGCGAGGGTCTTTCCCGCACGCCCGCAGGGTCAGGGCGAAGGACTCGGCCATGGAAATCGTGCCGCGGTCTCGTTCGATGGCGGTCCTGTTCCACTCCGGCACCCAGACCTCAGCGTCCACGTCGGCCAGCGCGGTCATGGCCCGCAGTCGCAGTGGGTAATCCGACCTGAGGATGGTGTCGTAGACGTCAACCAGGCACGCCTTCCCCACGGGATCAGGCCCGCACGAGCTTGGCGCGCAGTTGGCTGACCTCGTCATCGCCGAAACCGTTGCCGGCCAGCCAGGTGGGCAGGCCCCCGTAGCGTGCGTGCAGTTGCTCGAGGAACGCCTTCATCGTCTCCTCACGGGGCAGGTGCGCCGTTACCGGGCGGCTGCTGATGTCGCTGGCATAGGTCTTCGACCTGCGCAGCCGCTCGATGATCGCGTCGATCCGCTCACCGGTGGCCATATAGTCGGCCACGATCACCTCGGGCTCCACGCCGGCCACGGTCAGCGCGAGCGCGACGATCACGCCGGTCCTGTCCTTGCCGGCCGCGCAGTGCACGATCGCGGCGCCGTCGGCGGTGCCGATGGACCGCAGCGCGCCGGTCACCTCCTCCGGGCGCTCTTCCAGGTAGCCGAGGTAGTGGCCGCACATGAGGTCATCGGGGAAGCGGGACCGGTCTCGTTCGGCCTTGCGCAGCAGCAGGGCCTCGGCGACCGCGTCCGTGCGGGACCCAAGTTCGGGCAGCACGGGGTGATAAGCGTGCCGGACGCCAGGCACCGTGTCCAACGGGCCGGGCCCTTCCAGCTCGACCTCGGCCGTAGTGCGCAAGTCGACGACCGTCGTCACGCCGATCTCGTCAACCAGCTTGGTGACGTCCGAACCCGTGAGCTCCTGCAGGTTCTCTGAGCGCAACAGCCTGCCCGGCACGGTCGTGCCGCCGTCCGCTATGGGCAGTCCGCCGAGGTCGCGGACGTTGACGGCCCCTTCAAGATCGATCCATGCCATGTCCTCATTGTCCCATTTCCGTGGCGGTAGGTGACACCGGGCTGCTCGAGAAGCCCCGGTGAACAGTCGCCGACCCGTGGAATGGCGGGGGCTAGCGGCCCAGGTGTGCCAGGACCGCCAGGACGCGGCGGTTGTCGTCGTCGGAGGGCTGCAGGTCTAGCTTGAGGAAGATCGACGCGGTGTGCTTGGCGACAGCACGCTCGGTGACGAACAGTCGCTGGGCGATGGCCGCGTTGGAGCGGCCCTCGGCCATCAGCCCGAGGACCTCGCGCTCGCGCGGGCTCAGCTTCTCCAGCGGTCCCTGTTCGGCGGCGTTGCGGGCCAGCAGCCGGGCGATGACCTCGGGGTCCATCGCGGTGCCGCCGTCCGCGACCCGCTTGACCGCGTCGGCGAACTGCGATCCGTCGAACACCCGGTCCTTGAGCAGGTAGCCAACCGCGCCCGCGCCGTCGGCGAGCAGTTCGCGGGCGTACAACTGCTCGACGTACTGAGACAGCACGAGGATCGGCAGGCCAGGAATCTCAGCACGCGCCGTCAGGGCCGCGCGCAGCCCCTCGTCGGTGAACGACGGCGGCAGCCGGACGTCCACCACCGCGACGTCGGGCCGTTGCGAGCGTACCGCGGCGAGGAAGTCGGTGCCGTTGTCCACCGCGGCGGCGACCTCGAAGCCGTACGCTTCCAGCAGCCTGATCAGGCCGTCGCGGAGCAGGAACAGGTCCTCGGCTATGACAACGCGCATGGCACTTCCATGGTGACAGTGGTCGGCCCGCCGATAGGACTGTACACCGCGAGCACGCCGTCGAACGCGGCCAGCCTGCGCTCGATCCCGCGCAGCCCGGTGCCGCGGGAGGTGTCCACACCGCCCGACCCGTTGTCCGCGACGCTGATCCGCAGCGCCTCCGCCGAATACCGCAGGTCCACCTCCACGGCCCGCGTGCCCGCGTGCTTGGCGACGTTGGTGAGCAGCTCGCTGACCGCGAAGTAGGCGGCCGACTCCACCGGGGCGGGCGGGCGGCCGGGAAGGTCACCGGTCACCGTGACGCGCAGCGGGGAGTCCAGGGCCAGCGCGCGGACCGCCGCGGCCAGACCGCGGTCGGCCAGCACTGGTGGGTGGATGCCGCGCACCAGGTCGCGCAGCTCCGCCAGGGCCTTCGCCGACGCGTCCCTGGCCTCGATGAGCAGGGCGCGCGCCGCGGCCGGGTCCGTCTCGATCAGCCGGCCGGCGGCGTCCAGCGTCAGGCCCATCGCGACCAGCCGGGCCTGCGCCCCGTCATGCAGATCGCGCTCGATCCTGCGCAGCTCGGCCGCGCCGGTGTCGAGCGTCTCCCGCCTGGTCCTGTCCAGGTGCATGACACGCAGCTGAAGCTGGGCCTCGTCGGACGGAGCGAGCACCACCCGGGCCAGGCCACCGTAGCCGCGCAGCATCCAGGGCGCGATCACCACGCCGAGCGCGACCATGCCGATGCCGATGAGGAAGATCACGGTCTGCGAGTTGCCGGGGAACGCGGGCGGCGGAACGATGTGGTCCAGGCTGCCAAGCGCGTGGATGCTACCGAGCGCGGGGATGATGAAGGCGACCACGCCGACGACCACGAGCGTGAGCGGCACGAGCAGCAGCACCCAGCCGATGACGGCGTTGACCCCGAGCCATAGCAGGTCCCGCCAGGTCGCCACGTCGTTGAGCAGCCAGCTCATCCGCTGCCTGAATCCGAGGCGGCCCGGGGCGTGGGGCGCGGGCTGGTATGCGCTGGCGATCGGCACCCCGCACCACCGAGCGGACAGCTCGCGGGTCAGGGTCGCCAGCCACCTCGAGCCGGCCAGCGCGCGGGGCAGCACCAGATAACAGCAACCCAATGCGAGGAGCCCGCCGAGCAGGTCCCGCACGGACTCGGGGTCAAAGCCAAACTGGCCTCCCAGCATGCCCTGCACGTAGTGCCCGAGGCCGAGCACGGCGAGCACCACCGGCGCGACGATCAGCAGCAGCAGCACGGCCCCCACCAGCACCAGGCCGGCCAGCGCCAGCGAACGCGGCAGCGCTCGCACGCTCCAGCGCACCGCTGCCGGGCGCCCTCGGCGGGCGCCGGACCCGCGCTCCCCCGTGACCGGAGCCGTCACGCCGCTCATCCGCCAACCTCTCTCCGCGCCGCCGCACTGTCTTGCCACGCGGGGTCGCCGCATAGGCATCCGTCAAGGCGCTGCGTCCAGTTTGCCTCCGCGGCGGCCCTGGCGGCAGTGTCGCCGGACCCCGCAACGCGGGTGTATCCAGGTACACCTGGCGGACGCCGGTCAGCCGTATGTCCCGCGCCACAGCCCGCTTCATACGGTAACCAACCATGGACGTCATAGAAACTTCCGCGCTCGGCAAGCGATACCGCGGTAAGTGGGCGCTGAAAAACTGCACGCTTGGCATTCCAGGCGGCCACATAGTCGCCCTCGTCGGCCCGAACGGAGCCGGCAAGACCACCATGCTCACCATGGCCGTCGGCCTGACCAGGCCGACAGAAGGCACCGTCACCGTGGTCGGCGGGGTGCCCGCGGGCTCGCCGCAGGCGCTCGACCGGATCGCTTTCGTCGCGCAGGACGCGCCGCTATACCGGAACCTGCCGGTCGCGGATATGCTGCACCTGGCGCGCAACCTCAACAGGCGGTGGGACCAGGGGCGGGCGCTTGACCGCCTCGAGACGCTCGAGATACCGCTCAGCCAGCGGGTCGGCGACCTGTCCGGCGGCCAGAAAGCGCAGCTCGCGCTGACGATCGCGCTGGCCCGGCGGCCCGGCCTGCTCGTCCTGGACGAGCCGCTCGCCTCGCTCGACCCGGTGGCCAGGGAGGACTTCCTGGCGGCCGTCGTGGCGGCCGCCGAGCAGGACGGCGTGTCCGTCGTGCTGTCCTCGCACGTCCTCGCCGAACTCGAACGGGTAGCCACCTATCTCGTCGTGCTCACGCGAGGCCAGGTGCGGGTCGCCGGGACGGTGCGAGAACTGCTCGCCTCGCACGGGGCCGGGCTGGAAGAAATAGCTCTCCGCTACTTGCGGGCGGGCGTCCCATCGGTATCCAGAACGGAGGGGGCGGCATGATCTCTAGCACGCCTACCGCGCGGCCGGTGGCGACCGCCCGGCCACGTCCCGTGGCATGGACAAGGCTCGCCTGGGTGACCCAGCGGCAGCGCCGCGGCGCCGTCATCGGCACGTCGATCGTGTTCGGCCTGTTCGCCGTGTACCTGCTGGTAATGGCGATCATCCAGAACAACGCCTACGCGACGGTCACGGCGTGTCATCCGGCCGCGGCGCTGAAGTGCCAGGCGCTCGCGAACGCCTTCTACAGGGATTACTGGGGCGGCGGCGCCGGGCGGGTGATCCAAAGCGGCGGCGCGCAGACCGTCTCCAGCCTGATGTTCGCGCTGCCGGTGCTGCTCGGCGCGTTCGTCGGCGCCCCGTTGCTCGCCCGCGAGTTCGAGACGGGGACGTTCAGGTTCGCCTGGACGCAGGGCGCCGGACGCAGCCGGTGGGCGGTCGCCGCGCTGGTGCTGCCCGCGGCGGCGCTCACCGCGGCGGCCGGGGCGTTCACCGCGCTGTTCTACTGGTACTTCCGCCCGTTCCTGGCGGACAACCAGGTCAGCGAGATGCTGCCGCTGGCGTTCGCGCTTCTCGGGGTGGCGTTCGCGGCCTGGACGCTGTTCGCGTTCGCGCTGTCCGCGTTCTTCGGGACCCTGTTCCGCCGGACGCTGCCGGCGGTCGCGGTCACGCTGGTGGTCTACATCGCGCTGGCGATCGGGACCGCGACCGCGATCAGGCCGCATTACATGACGCCCGTCACGGTGTCGGGCTGGAACGGCGGCGTGTCGCCCGTATGGGTGATCAGCAGCTACGCCAAGTCCCCCACCGGCCAGATCCTCGGCCAGGGCGACATGAACAGCATCGTCTCGCACCTGCCGGCCAGCGTGCAGAACTCGCAGAATCCGAACGCCTTCACGGACTGGCTAACCCAGCACGGCTACACACTGTGGCAGACCGTCCAGCCGGACTCGCGGTTCTGGCCGTTCCAGCTCATCGAGGGCGGCTGGCTGCTGGCGGTCTCGGCGCTACTGATCGGCGCAACCGTGTGGATGGTGCGGCGACGCGGCGCGTGAGGAAAGGACCGTCGCCGCTGAGCCACCCGGTACGGGCCAGGCACTCAGCGGCGACGGTGTCTTGGTGTGGTTTGTCCGCGGTCACGCCGCTGGCCGCACGGCGCGCGGCAGGTGCGGAAACAGTGGTCCACGGCTGCGGGCGCTGGCCGCCTCCCGCTGCTTCGTGCGCCGGATCTCCCTGGCGGTCCGTGTCCGCGCCGCTCGCTCGTGCTGCTCCCTCAGTTGGTCGGCTGCGATGGTCGCGATGATCAGCGGGTGGTTCATGACTTCTCCTCGGTTGGTCCCGTTGTCTTCGGTTGCTTGGACCGCGGGTCGTCACCGAACTCATCGCCGAATTGCCACGATTTGACCGATGAATCTCGGGCGCGGCGACAGTCTTACTCTTATGGGTAAAAACACGGCAGAGGAGGACCTCGGGGCGGGCGTGACGCTGCTCGAGCGGGCCAGAAGCGGTGACGAAGACGCGTTCGCCGAACTGGTCGAGCCGCACCGGGGCGAGCTGCGGGCCTACTGTTACCGGATGCTCGGCTCGGTGCAGGACGCCGACGACGCGGCGCAAAGCGCGCTGTTGCGCGCCTGGCGGGGGCTGGCCGCGTTCGAGGGACGCAGTTCGGTGCGCTCGTGGCTGTACGCCATCGCCACCAACGCCGCCCTGGACATCACCAGGCACCGGTCCCGGCGAGAACTCCCCGTCGGGTTCGGGCCGGCCAGCTCGGCGGACGCCGAGTTCGAGGCGGCGGTGACCGATCCGGTCTGGCTCGAGCCGTACCCGGAGCGGTGGCTGTCGCAGAGCGATCCGGAGTCGCCCGAGGCCAGGTACGAGCTAAGGGAAAGCGTCGAACTCGCCTTCATGGTGATGCTGCAGCGGCTGCCGCCGCAGCAGCGCGCGGTGCTGATCCTGCGCGACGTGCTCGGCTTTTCCGCGGCGGATGCGGCCGCGCATCTCGGCGTCTCGGTCGCCGCCGTGAACAGCGCGCTGCAGCGCGCCAGGACCGCGGCCCGCGCGGAGCAGCCGGGGCACAGCCAGCAGGCGGTGCTGCGTTCGCTCGGGGAAGGGCGGGTGGCGCGGCTCGCGCACCAGTACGCGGACGCCATCGAGGCCGGGGACGTGGAGACGCTGCTCGACATGCTGACGGAAGACGCGACGTGGTCGATGCCGCCGTTCCCGAACTGGTTCACCGGGCACGACGCGCTGCGCGCCTGGCTGGTGAAAGATCCCTTGCCGTTGCGTTGGCGGCATCACCAGGCCACGGTGAACGGCCAGCTCGCGGTCGGCTGCTACCTGTTCGACCAGGATGCGGGGGACTTCCTGCCATACGTCATCGACGTGCTGACGCTATCTCCCGACGGCAAGATCGCCGCGGTGACGGCCTTCCTGCTCACGGCGGACCGGGAACCAGGGGAGTTCTTCGCCGCGTTCGGCCTCCCGGCCCACGCGCCGCAGCCGTAGCGAGGACGCCGTCCGCCTCGACCGCGCGAGCGGCCTAAGCAGCGGTCCGGGCCGAGGCCTCGTGGACGAGGTCGGTGAGCCGGGCCAGGGTGTCCGGGCTGATCTCGGGAAGGACGCCGTGGCCGAGGTTGAAGATGTGGCCTTCGGCGGCGCGGCCGCGGGCCAGGACGTCGCGGGCCCGTGACTCGACTACCGGCCAGGGCGCGAGCAGTACCGCGGGGTCGAGGTTGCCCTGCAGCGCCTTGCCGGGATCGACCCGGCGGGCGGCCTCGTCCAGCGGGATCCGCCAGTCCACGCCGACGACGTCCGCGCCCGCCTCGCCGAACAGGCCGAGCAGTTCCCCGGTGCCCACGCCGAAGTGGATCCGCGGCACGCCGGCCGGCTCAAGGGCGGCGAAGAGGCGGCTGGTGTGCGGCAGGATCGCCCGCCGGTAGTCCTGCGGGCTGACCACGCCGACCCACGAATCGAAAAGCTGCACCGCCGACACTCCGGCCGCGATCTGAACCTGCAGGAACGAGATCGCCATGTCCGCCAGGGCGCCGATCAGCGCGTGCCACAGGTCCGGGTCGCCGTACATGAGGGCCCTGGTACGGTCGTGGTTCTTCGACGGTCCGCCCTCGATCAGGTAGGAAGCCAGGGTGAACGGCCCGCCGGCGAAGCCGATGAGCGGCTTGTCGCCCAGCTCCCCGACCAACGACCGGACCGCTTCCGTGATGTAGGGGACGTCGGCCGCCTCCAGGGGGCGCAGCCGGGACAGGTCGTCCGCGTGCCGGAACGGCCGGTCCACCACGGGGCCCACCCCAGGCTTGATCTCGACGTCCACGCCGATCGCCCGCAGCGGGACAACGATGTCGCTGAACAAGATCGCGGCGTCCACGTCATAGCGGCGCAGCGGCTGCAGGGTGATCTCCGTGACAAGCTCGGGCCGGGTGCACGACTCCAGCATCGGAATGCCTGCCCTGACCCGGTGGTACTCGGGGAGCGAGCGTCCGGCCTGCCGCATGAACCAGACCGGGGTGTAAGGAACCGGCTCCCTGCGGCACGCGCGGATAAAAGGGGAGGTCATCTGCGGCGCAGTCACCAAAGGATCCTCTCACAGCCCGTTCCGCAGCTGCGACACGCCGCCCGAGATCCTCGGGAAACGCGCTCGTACATGCCAAGATCGGGACGAGTCCCGCCATCTGCCGTAGCGAAAGGAACAGTCATGAACCCCCTCGGGAACTGTCCTGGATGCGGTGGCGACGAGCCGTTCGAGCAGATCCACACCGGCGGCTGCCCCGACACCGACGGCGGCGAGTGCCCGGAGTGGATGTGCACGGTGTGCGGTGCGGGAGTCATCATGGGAACCGTCCCGTCCGCCCTTGCTGGGTCCGCCCGCGCCGACGAGGCCGACGCGGCCAGACAGCACCCCCGTGCGGCATAGGGCCCCAACCGGACGCCCGCGCACCACGCGCGGCCAGCTACGACGTACGCTCGGGCCATGAGGTTGGCGGACAATCCCTTGGCTGACGACGCGGTGTTCGCCGCCGCGGCGGCCGAGTTCGCGGCGGGCAGGGAGGCGATCGCCGATCTGCGGGACGACATCGCCTTCGAAGACTCCCCGGCTCCGAAGCGGCTCGCCCCGTACGCGACGGCGCTGGCCGCGATCGCCTACCGCGACGGCGACGAGGCGGGCACCGGCCGCCTCGTGCTGCTTTACGACCCGGCCGGCCAGGAGGGCTGGACCGGGATGTTCCGCATCGTCGCGCAGGTTCACGCCGAGGTGGATCCCGAAATGGCCGCCGACCCGCTGCTCGGCGAGGTCGGCTGGAGCTGGCTGACCGACGCGCTCGACACGCACGCGCCCGGCTATTCCGCGCCGAGCGGCACGGTGACGCGCGTGATCACCGAGGGTTTCGGCGCCAAGGAAGACGAGCCAGCGGCCACCGGGTTCGAACTGCGCGCCTCGTGGTGCCCCGCGGACGCCGACGACGTCGGCGGGGACGTGGCGGCCTGGTGTGACCTGATCGCCTCCGCCGCCGGCCTGCCGGCCCAGCCGCCGGGGACGCGAGCGCTGCGCCCTAGCGGGCGGCGCCGGTGACGTCCGGCAGCGAACCCGACATGGGCGGGGACGAGGCGGTGGCGGGTGGGCCGGGAATGGGCGGGGACGAGCAGCCAGAAACGACCATAATCGACCTGCTCGAGCCGCGGGACGGGCTGCCACCCGTGACGAGCACGCCAGAAGACCTGGCCGCGGCGGTCGAGCGGCTCGCGGCCGGTAGCGGTCCAGTGGCCGTCGACGCCGAGCGGGCGTCAGGTTACCGCTACGGGCAGAAGGCCTACCTGGTCCAGCTGTGGCGGGAAGGAGCGGGCACCGTCCTCATCGACCCGGTCGCCTGCCCGGACCTGAGCGGCCTCGACGCGGCGCTGGCCGACACCGAGGCGGTGCTGCACGCGGCGTCACAGGACCTGCCGTGCCTGGCCGAGATCGGCTACCGGCCGCGGCGACTGTTCGACACCGAGCTGGCCGGCCGGCTGCTCGGATACCCCCGCGTGGCGCTCGGCACCGTACTCGAGGAGGTGCTCGGCTACCGGCTCGCCAAGGAACATTCGGCCGCCGACTGGTCGATCCGGCCGCTGCCCGAGGAGATGCTGAGGTACGCGGCGCTGGACGTGGAGGTACTCGTCGAGCTCAGGGACGCGCTCGCGGTCCAGCTAGCCGAGCAGGGGAAGACAGAATGGGCGCGCCAGGAGTTCGCGGCCATCGTTTCCGCCGTGCCGCCACCGCCGCGGCCCGACCCGTGGCGCCGCACGTCAGGCATTCACAAGGTACGCAACAGGCGCGGGCTCGCCGTGGTCCGCGAGCTGTGGGAGGTCAGGGACGCGATCGCCAGGGAGGCGGACCTGTCGCCGCGGCGGGTGCTGGCCGACCAGGCGATCATCGAGGCGGCCAGACAGCTGCCGGACAGCCGGCCGCAGCTTGACAAGATCAGCGGGTTCCTCGCCAGGAACGCGCGGCGGCACAGCGCCCAGTGGCTGACCGCGGTGCGGCGGGCCCGCGAGCTGCCCGACAGCGAGCTGCCCGAGGTGACAGGGGCCGGGGCGGTCATCGGTCCGCCACCCGCGCACCGCTGGTCCGAGCGCGACCCGGCCGCCGCCGCGCGGCTGACGGCGGACCGCGAGACGATCGCGGCGCTGGCGTCCGCACACAAGCTGCCCATCGAGAACCTGCTCGCGCCGGACGCGGTGCGCAGGCTGAGCTGGGAACCTCCCAACCCGGCGACCCCGGAAACGGTGGCCGCGGCGCTCGCCGGCTACGGCGCCCGGCCCTGGCAGGCGGAGCTGGCCGCCGGGCCGCTCGCCGCGGCGCTGGCCAGCGCCGCGGCCCCGGCCGACCCCGCCGCTCCAGACAGCGCCGCCGCACCGGCCGGCCTTGCCGCACCGGCCGACCTTGCCGCACCGGCCGACCCCGCCGCTCCAGACAGCGCCGCCGCACCGGCCGACCCTGCCGCTCCCCCGGTCGGCGACGCAGACCGCGAGTCCGGCGCGCCTGGCGATGACGACACGGATCCCCGGGCGGACATCACGGCGGAGCAGACGCGGTGATCTTGCGGCTGACCGCACCCGCGGCGACCGCGACGCTCGCGGCGGGGGCGGCGCAGCTGGCCGGCCGGCCGCAGCTGCCGTCATTCCTGGCCGCGGTGCAAGGGCCGCTCGACCACTACGGGCTGTGGGCGATCGGGCTGCTATTGCTGCTCGAGAACATCGGCGTGCCGGTGATCCCTGGCGAGCTCGCTATGATCGCCGGCGCCATCTACGCGGGCGCGGGCCAGCTCAACGTCGTCGCGGTCGGCGTCGTCTCGTTCGCCGCCGCCGTCATCGGCGCCACCATCGGGTACGCCATCGGGCGATCCGCCGGGCGCGCGCTCGTGCTGCGCTACGGGCGGTACGCGCTCATCAGGGAGCACCACCTGGAGAAGGCCGAGCAGACCGTCGACAAGTACGGCGGCATCGTCGTCGTGGTCGCCCGGTTCATCGTCGGGCTGCGTGAGCTCAACGGGATCATCTGCGGCGTCTCCGGGATGAACCCGGTCACGTTCACGACGTACAACCTGCTCGGCGGTGCCGCCTGGGTCGGCACCTGGGTCAGCGTCGGCTACTTCGCCGGGGGCCACATCGAGGGGATCTACAACGGCGTGACCAAGTACGCGCTGTACGTGATCATCGTGGCCGTCGTGCTGGTCCTGGGGTTGGTCGCCGTCCGGCTGCGGCGCCGCCAGCTGCGCCGCACCGCCACGCAGCAGGTGGCGGAGCCTAAAGGGGCCGACAGGTCGTAGGCGTCAGCGGCGACAAGCTGACCGCCCGCCACGTGCAGCGCCCAGAAGCCCGCCGTGTGCAGCGGGTCCCTGACGCCGGCGGGCACGTCCCGGACACCGAGCGCGTCGAGCGCCGCGGCCAGCAGCAGGGGCAGGTTCTCGCGGTGCGCGCAGAACACCGTCGGCTGCCCGGCCGCCACCGCGTCGGCGACGAGGGTGGCAGGGTCAGCCGCATCCGTTCTGGATGTCTCGAGAGATGATTCTGGCCGCACCTTGGCACCGATGAGTTCCACGTACGGTCGGACAGTCTCCGTGCAGCGTTCCGCGGCGGAGCTTATGACCAGCGGGGCGAGGGCGGCTGGGGCGAAGCATGCGAGCAACGGGGCCAGTGCCTTGGCGTCCGCACGGCCACCGTCGTCGAGCGGGCGGGTCGTGTCCTCGCCCTCCCAGCCTGGTTTGTGCACCGCCTTGGCGTGCCGCAGCAGGATCAGCGGCACTGTGCGGGCGGGGAGCCGGGCGAAATCGTCGAGCACGCTGAGGTCGCGCTCGTAGCTGGCGCGCTCGCGGGCCTGCGCCAGCGTCAGCCAGGCCACCTGGTCCACTTCGCTGTTAGGCACCGCTGCCTCGTCGGTACTGGCCACCCGCGCGGACCAGTAGTGCACCCGCTTGGGCCGGCCGCTCACCTGGTAGCGCACCGACACGAGCCGACGGCCCAGGATCGGCCGGACGCCGGCCTCCTCGAACACCTCGCGGGTCGCGGTGAGCGGCAGCTGCTCATCGGGTTCCTGCTTGCCCTTGGGCAGCGACCAGTCGTCGTATTTCACGCGGTGGACGAGCAGGACCTGGGGGTCGGTCCCGTCCGGGGCCGGCCGAGTGACAACGGCGCCGGCGGCCTTGATCAGCTTGCTGGCAGGCGGTGTGCTAGCCATGTGCGCTGTGTCCCTCGGCTCTTTGTCGTGCCCCGGTGTTCATGCGCGCAAGTTGATCAGGCTCTCCTGCACATCCCGTAGCGGCCTGCCCTCGGCGTCCCGGGCGTGTCTGGTCCAGGTACCGTCGCCGTCCAGCCACCACGAGTACGTCCCGTCATCCATGCCGAGGACGATCAGCTCACGCAGTCTAGTGCAATGACCTGGGTCGGTGACCCGGACTAGCGCCTCTACCCGGCGGTCTAGGTTACGGTGCATCATGTCCGGGCTGCCGATCCAGACCTCGTTCCCGGCCTCTGGGTCCTCGCCCGGTTCGGGGGCCGGGTCCGGGTCGCCGGTGCCGAACGCGTAGATCCGCGAGTGCTCGAGGAACCGTCCCAGGACGCTGCGCACCGTGATGGTTTCCGACAAACCAGTCAGCCCGGGTCTGAGCGCGCACATGCCCCGGATCCACAGGTCGATCGGCACGCCCGCCTGCGAGGCCCGGTACAGCGCGTCGATCACCACCTCGTCAACGAGGGCGTTGGACTTGAACGAGATCCTGGCCGGCTTGCCGGCCCGGGCCCGCGCCGCCTGCCTGTCAATGCGCCCGACGATGCCGGCGCGCAACGACTCGGGAGCGACGAGCAGCCGTCGGTAACCGGTCTTCCTGCTGTACCCGGTGAGGTGGTTGAACAGGTCGGTGACATCCTCGCCGACCGTGCGGTCCGCGGTGAGCAGACCCAGGTCCTCATACAACCGCGCCGTCGTCGGGTGGTAGTTGCCCGTGCCGATGTGGCAGTAGCGGCGCAGGCTCCCGCCTGGCTCCTCCCGGACGATGAGCAACAGCTTGCAGTGCGTCTTCTTGCCGATGAAGCCGAAGACGACGTGGCAGCCCGCCTCCTCGAGCTTGCGCGCCCAGGTGATGTTCGCCCGCTCGTCGAACCTGGCCTTGAGCTCCACCACCACGACGACCTGCTTGCCCGCCTCGGCCGCGTCGACCAGGGCGTCGACGATCGGCGACTCGCCGCTGGTCCGGTACAGCGTCTGCTTGATGGCCAGCACCCGCGGGTCGGCGGCGGCCTCTTCGAGCAGCCGCTCGACGCTGGTGGTGAACGAGTCGTAGGGGTGGTGCACGAGCAGGTCGCGCTCATTGAGCGTGGCGAAGATGCTGGTGTCGGTGGGCACCGCCCGGGTGGACGGGACGAACGCGGGGTACCGCAACTCGCCCATGGGCAGGTCGGCGATCGCGCCCAGGCCCGCCAGGTCCAGCGGGCCGCGGATCTTGTACACCGCCGCCTCGTCGACGCCGAGCTCCTTGACCAGGCGCGACTCCACGTCTCCTGAGATGTCCTCTTCGACCTCGAGGCGGACCGCCGGCTCAAACCTCCGCCTGACGAGCTCGCGCTCCATCGCCTGCAGCAGGTTCTCCGTGACGTCCTCGTCCACTTCGAAGTCGCGGACCCGGGTCACCCGGAACACGTAGTGCTCGACGATGTCCATGCCGCCGAAGAGGTAGTTCAGGTGCGCCGCGATCACGTCCTCGATCGGCACGTACCGGCAGTCCCGCACCCGCAGGAAGCGGGCCAGCAGCGGCGGCACCTTCACCCGGGCGAACAAGGTGGCGCCCGTTCCCGGCTCGGCGAGCGTGACAGCGAGGTTGAGGCTCAGGCCGGATATGAAGGGAAATGGGTGCGCCGGGTCCACCACCAGCGGCGTGAGGACCGGGTAGATTCGCTCCCTGAACAGGTTCGTCAGGTCATCCCGCTCGGCTGGGGACAGCTCCTTCCAGCGCAGGATCTCGATGCCGTGCTCGGCGAGTTCGGGCTGGATGACGTCGGTGAAGACGGCCGCGTGCCGTCTGGTGAGCTCACCGGCGCTTCTGAGGGTGTTCCTGAGCACGTGGATCGGCAGCTGCGTGCCCCCGCCCTCCACGGGGAAGCCCGCCACCATGCGGCGTGTCAGGCCCGACACCCGGACCATGAAGAACTCGTCCAGGTTGGACGCGAAGATCGCGAGGAACCGGACCCGTTCAAGCAGCGGCGCCTGCGCGTCTTCGGCGAGTTCGAGAACGCGCTGGTTGAACAGGACCCAGCTTTGCTCGCGGTCCAGGTACCGGTCGGCGGGCAGGTCCTCGTGAACCGTCGCGGGCGCCGTGGTGCCGAGCGTAACCGCGGCCGCGGGCGTGGCCGCGGCCACGGCGGCCAGGAGCGGCTCGGCCGCGGGCAGCGCCTCGGTCGCGCTGGCGGGCTGGTCAGCGCCTTTGGCGGGGCGCGCGGCACCTTGTCCTGATCTCTTCGGCTTCCTGGTCGCCGTGGTCTGCCCCTGTCTCGACTTCGCTGGTGAGGCGCCTGGTGCGATCCCGGTCTCGCTCATGATCCCCATTGTCCCCGGGAGCCGGCGGTCGCGAAACGGGCAGGGCTCCGCCGAGCGCGCGGCGAGCCCCAAGCCGCTGGGGTTCCCGGGTCCGCTAGGAAAGGTTGTCGGCGTCCAGGGCGGGGAAGGTGAACTCGCCGCCCAGGTACCGCAGTGCCGGGTCGTCCGGTGCGGGCTCGCCGTGCACGGCGATCACTTCGGCGGCGTAGACCTCGGCGTCGTCGCGTGGCTGGTAGCCGAGCGCCTCGGCCTCGGCGAGGGAGACGAAGCCGCCACGGGTGTTGGCCGAGACCCCGTACGCGAGGCGGAACCCCGGTTTCGGCGTGGTGAGGCAGGCTTCGAAGAGGCGGCCGGCGTCGTCAGGGGACAGCCACGTGGAGAGCATTCGCGTGTTGCGCGGCCGTTCGAAGCAGGACAGGATCCGAATGCAGATGGCGTCCATGCCGTAGCGGCGGGCGTACAGCGCGGCCGTCGCCTCGCCCGCGGCCTTGGAGACCCCGTAGTAGGTGTCAGGAGCGGGGTAGGCGTAGTCAGGAACGGGGAAACTTTCACGGGGCGAGAATCCGACGGCGTGGTTGGACGACGCGTAGATCACCCGGGGAACACCGGTCCGGCGGGCGGCCTCGAACACCACGTAGGTGCCGTTGATGTTGACGTCGATGATCCGCGCCCAGGGTCCCTCGGAGGGGACGCCGCCCAAGTGGATCACGGCGTCCGCGCCATCGCAGGCGGCCGTCATCGCGGCGAGGTCGGTGACCGAGGCGGTCACCACCTCCTCGGACTGGCCGGGGGAATCCACCGGGGCCACGTCGAGCAGGCGAAGCACCCGGCCCGGCCGCGCGAGGCGGGACCTGAGCATCGTCCCGATCCCGCCAGCGGCGCCGGTGATCAAAATGGTCGGCATGGACCTGAAACTACTGGGTCGCGCGGCTACCGCGGGTGCGCGGAGCTGGTCGCGCGCGGATTCTCCCCCGCGCCGGGCTGGACGGCCCACACGCGCAGGAAGACCGGCGCCTTGTGACCGGCGGCCGAACACGCCGTCATCGGGTGCCTGACATATCGGGCAACGTGCTGGCCAGGGAGAACGACCCGCAGCCCGGTCGCGGCGACCGGACTGCACCGGTGCGAAGGGACGCTCTCGACCACGGCGGCGTGGGCGGTGGCGCCCGGCGCCAGCATGATGCGCCGCACCCGCACCGACCTGTCGAGGATGGCGGCGTTCCCGACCTGCCCGGCCCCGTCGAGGTACGCGGACACCTGGGGGTAACCGCTCAGGGTGCACGCCGCACCCGAGATGTTCGTGAAATCGACGGGGAGGCTGGCGGTGTGCGCCGTGATGACGCGGGCGGCGGCATCCCGGCTGGCTATCGAGATGTCCAGCCCGGCCGGGGCGCACCGCGGAACCCCCGCTGGCGCGTGACGGCCTGCCGGTCCGGTGTCGCGAGCGGACGTGAGCGAAACAGGCACCGGCGCCCCCCTGGTGAGGGTGACCGCCAGAGCCGCGGTGCCGGCGAACGCGACTGCCGCGACCACTCGCCAGGCGACGCGGACGGATGTCCTCATCGTGGCCCCCTTGCGACGAACAGCCCGTTACACCATCTTTATCCTCCAACCATGGATCTGCCTAGAGGCGGCGTGCACGTGCACGGAACAAATCAATCCTGGTCCGAAACGCACCGATCCCGGTCCGAAGCGCACCCGATGTTCCGTATGATCGGTTCCGTTCCCATCCGATTTGGCGCGAGTCAGGATGTTGGCCAGAGTGTTGGGTCTCAACTGGCAGCGTCTTTATCTATAATTCCTACATGATTAATTGTAATAATGATGTGTTCCTCCCCCGGCCTGACGACGCGGCTATCGCGGTCGGCGCACCCGGAGCGGGTTCTGGTTACTGGGCAGGCGGGCCTTCCGCGGTCGCGGCCGAGGATGGCGTGTACCTCGCCTACCGGCTCCGCAGGCCGGTCGGCGTTGGCCGCGGGTACGCGGTGGCCATCGCTTTCGCCGATGACGGGGTGAACTTCGAAACGCTCGCGGTGATCAGCAAGGAAGAGATGGACACCGAATCGCTGGAGCGTCCCGAACTCGTCCGGCTGCAGGACGGCCGATGGCGGCTGTACCTGAGCTGTGCGACCACCGGCACCAAGCACTGGCGGGTGGAGGTGACCGACGCCTCGCACCCCCGAGAGTTCGACGTGCGGCGGCGCGAGGTCATGCTCCCGGGTGATGTCACCAAGCGTGCCGTGAAGGATCCGGTCATCCAGCATCGCGACGGGAAGTGGCACCTGTGGGCGACCATTCACCCGCTCACGGACCCGAATGAAACCGATCAGATGACGACCGAGTACGCGACGAGCGCGGACGGGCTGGACTGGACCTGGCACGGCACGGCGTTGTCGGGCCGGCCAGGCGAGTGGGACTCGCGCGGCGCCCGGGTGACCGCGGTCAGGTTCGACGGGCAGTCGGTCACGGCGTATTACGACGGACGGGCTAGCGCGGCGGAAAACTACGAAGAGCGGACCGGCGTGGCCGTCGGCGCCGACCCCGCGGCGCTGATCTCGACGTCGGTCCCTGGCGCTGGTCCCGCCGCTTTCTCGCCCTACCGTGGCGGCGGGCTGCGCTACATGGAGCTGCTGAACCTGCCCGGCGGCCGGACCCGGATCTACTACGAGATGACCCAGCCGGACGGCTCGCACGCCCTGCTCACCGAGCTGCGCTGACGACCGGGCTGGCGGGGGGACCGGGCTAGCGGGGGCGGCCGTTTTTCGCCTGGCCCTGGCCCGCCGGTCGGGCGCCCACCATGCCCCCGGACCGGGCCCGGGGTGCCAGCCAATCGCCGAAGTCCTCGCCAAGCACCCTCTCTAGCAGCTTGATGTCGTCTTCGAACACCGGCAGCAGCGTCTGCCGCTGATCCCAGCTGAGCGGCTGCCGCTCGCGGCGGCCGCGCTGCAGGAACCGCTCGAGCCGGTGCGTCGCGGTCGTCGCCGCGTTACCCGGTAGCAGCCGGCCGAGCATGTCGCCCGCGCGCATGCCCAGCGAGGCGGCCCGATGGCCCAATGTCCGCTCCGGGTGCGCCGTGACGTTCTCCCGCGGGACCTCGGCGACGATCCCGGGCTCGACCCCGAGGAACGCGCATATCTCGTCGAGCGTGGCGGCGGGCTGGTCGACGAGCCGCCGGTACCTGAGCACGAGCACTTGCTCGCGCGGCAACAGCGAGAACGCGTAGTCCAGCTGCTGACCGTACTTGCCGAGCTCGGTGTAGTGCCAGAACGATGCCCACCCGGCGGCGACCCTGCGCTCTTCCTCCGCGCAGGCCCGGACGAAGTCGCCGATGGGCTCCAGGCCAGCCGACCACAGGTGCGTCCAGTTGGAATGCGCCCGCTCGACCGGATCCCTGAGCACCACGATGAGCCTGGCCGCGGGGATCGTCCGCGTGATGCGGCGCAGCGCCGCCCGGTCGTACAGGTAGAGCGGCGTTGACTCGCCGCGCAGCGCGCCCGCGGGCGCGGCGTCGAACAGGGCCTCATACTCGCGGCGTTCCCAGACATGCTCCCGGTAGGTCAGCGCGTCGCCCGGGCCGCCCTTCGCCGGCGGCGGACCGTCCGTCAGGAAGAACTTCGGTTCCTTGATCGCCGACATGTACAACCCCGGATGGCGAGAGAGCGCTACGTGCAGGGCCGTGGTCCCGGCCTTCGGCGCTCCGGCCACCAGGAAGTCGGGCAGTGCCATGCTTCCCCTCGTTGTCGCTGGTCTGTGTCCATTTACAACTTTTCAGATGATGTTAATCGGAAACCTCGCGCACGGTCAACGCACCTGTCCGTTGGTGCTTTGTACCCAGACAGCGACTCCTAACCCACCCGCCACTTAGGAGCCCCCCGCCGAGGCTCGCCGCGTCCGGGGCGAGGCGGGCTAGCAGGATTTCGAGGAACGTGGATCACTTTCCATGCTCCAGCCTGGAAAGTGATCCACGTTCATCCGTTCCCTGGCAGGAGTCCCAAGGGGCGCCCCGGGACATCGCGTCCGGGGTGAGGCGGGCCAGCAGGAGAAGGTGCACCAGGGCGTCGCACCAGCCGTCCTCGGCCGACCCAGTGTCCAGGCGGGCGAGGCAGTCGGTCGCCGCGTCGAGCACGGCGCTGAATATGGCGTCGTCCGCGGCGAACTGGAGGTCTTCGGCGGGCGTGGCCGGGGTCGGCTTGTGACGATGGCGCTCAAGAATGTCCGCCGCTCGCTGGGCCATCGCCAGTCCCAGCGTCTCGGCCAGCAACAGCGGGTACCGCATACCGGTTGCGCTGCCCCAGTCCCGCATGTCTGTCCTCTTCACCACGCGCAGTGCGCCGGTCCGCGCGGACCGTCGGCCGCGGTACTGGGGCGGCCCGCGCCGCGGCTGGCACTATCATGCCGGGGGGCAGCGACATTATTACGAAGAGTGAGGAGCGGCGCCGAGACGGCGGCCGGCGGCAGGCTCAGTCCGGGCGGTCTGCCCGGGCGGGTTAGGCGGGCGGGTTAGGCGGGCGGGCGGCAGGCTGACCAGATCGCGTCGCGGCCGGGCAGTTTCACGCGGTCGCCGCGGCCGAGGGACTTGGCCAGGTCGGCTTCCGCGGACTCGATGCGCAGCCACTCATCGTAGGAGACCGGCTGGACGCCCCGGCTGGCCAGGACCGCGGCGAGCCCCGGGCGGTCTTCGGCGCCGGGCGGGGCCGCGCCCGCCGGGGGCGGGGGCGGGGCCAGGTCCGGATCGGGGTAGCGGAGCAGTCCCGGACGCGGCAGCGCCGCGTCGTCCTCGCCAGGGCCGCCCGCCAGGTCGGCGAGCAGCGAGCGCACGGTCTGCGCGGCGTCCGCCTTGTTGGTGCCGATCACGCCGGTCGGGCCGCGCTTGAGCCAGCCGGCGACGTACTCGCCGGGCAGCGGAGCGCCGGTGGCGTCGAGGACGCGGCCGACGGCGTTCGGGACTGTGTACGAACGGGAGTCGAACGGCACGCCATCCAGCGGCACGCTCTGGTATCCCACCGAACGCAGCACAAGCTGCGCGTCCAGCGTCTCGATCTCGCCGGTGCCCTCGAACACCCCGTCGGGGGTCAGATGGGTGCGTTCCAGGCGAAGACCGGCCACCGTTCGGGACGATGATTCAAGTATTTCCACAGGGCGCAACCAGAAGCGGAGCCGCAGCTTGCGTCCAGGCTCCTGCTCCCCACCCGCGGCGGACATCCACTGCCGCATCGCGACCAGGTTGCCGCGGACGCGGCGGTCGGACTCGGCGAGCCCGGCCGACTCGCCGGAGGGGTCGAACGCGGTCAGGTCCATCTCCGCCGGGTCGACGGACACGGCGACGCCGCGCAGGTCGCCGAGTTCGCGCAGCTCCTTCGTGGTGAACTTGGCCTGCGCCGGGCCGCGGCGGCCGATCATGTGCACCTCGCGCACCTTGCTTGACCGCAGCGCGGCCAGGACCGGCTCCGGCACGTCGGTCTCGGCCAGTTCCCCGGCGTCGCGGGCGAGGATGCGGGCCACGTCCACGGCCACGTTGCCGACCCCGATCACGGCCACCGACTCGGCGTCCACCGTGAACGCGTCCATGCCAACGTCCGGGTGCCCGCAGTACCAGTTGACGAAGTCCGTGGCCGCGTAGCTGCCCGGCAGGTCCTCGCCGTCGATGCCCAGCCGCCGGTCGCGCATCGCGCCGGTCGCGTACACCACGGCGTCGTAGGCGCCCAGCAGGTCCTCGCGAGTGACATCCTCGCCGAGATGAACGCCGCCGAGGAAAGCGACGTCCGGGCTCTCCAGGACACGACGCAGGTAATTGGCTACCGACTTGATCGACTTGTGGTCCGGGGCCACACCGTAGCGGACCAGCCCGTACGGCGTCGGCAGCCGGTCCAGCACATCCACGCTCACGCGTACCGGGGACGGAAGCGCGGCCGCCTGCTTGACCAGCGCCTCGGCGGTGTATAGCCCGGCCGGACCAGAACCGACCACGGCGACTCGAAGCATTCTCACCTCAGCTACCGGCGCGTCCTTCGCGCCCCTCGGTGTGAACGCTACTCGGGAATGCGGTCTTCCGTCGAAGTCTCGCCGACAGGAGCGGGCGCGCGGCGGGCCACGGCCTCGGTGAGCCGGCGCGCCAGGTGCTGCGGGCTCAGCCCGTGCGCCTCGAGGATCTCCTCGCGCACGCCGTGGTCGAGGAACTCCTGGGGCAGGCCATAGGTCTTGACCGGGGTGTCGACGTCGTGGTCGCGCAGCAGCCGGGCCACCGCGTCGCCGAACCCGCCGGAACGGCCGTTGTCCTCCACGACCGCGACCAGCCGGTGCTGGCGGGCCGCCTCGACGACGGCCTCGTCCACCGGCTTGACCCACCGCGGGTCGACGACCGTGACGCCGATGCCATGGTCCTTGAGGCGGCCGGCGACCGCCACGCAGGTGATAGCCATCGGGCCGGCGCCGAGCAGCAGCACGTCGCGCTGGCCGGCGTCGGCGGGGACGGCCAGCACGTCCATCGTGCCGAGCTTGCCGACCGCCTCGGCCTCGGCGACCGGCGTGCCCTTGGGGTAGCGGATGACCGTCGGGCCGTCGCTGACGCGGACCGCCTCGTTCAGCAGTTCGGCGACGCGGCTGCCGTCACGCGGCGCGGCGACCTTCAGGCCCGGGACGACCTGCAGGATGGAGCCGTCCCACATGCCGTTGTGGCTGGCGCCGTCGGGCCCGGTCACGCCGGCCCGGTCGAGCACCACGGTGACCGGCAGCCGGTGCAGCGCCACGTCCATCAGCAGCTGGTCGAACGCCCGGTTAAGGAACGTCGCGTAGACCGCGACCACCGGGTGCAGGCCGCCCAGCGCGAGCCCGGCCGCGCTGGTCATCGCGTGCTGCTCGGCGATGCCGACGTCGTAGACCCGGTCCGGGTAGGCCGCCTGGAACGGCGCCAGGCCCGTCGGGTGCAGCATGGCCGCGGTGATCGCCACCACGTCGGGACGGCGGGCGCCGATCGCGACCATCTCGTGCGCGAACACGTCGGTCCAGCCCGGCTTCGGGGCGGCCGACGCGGGCTTGCGAGCGGCCGACGCGGGTTTGGGGGCGGCGGGGACCTGGTGGAGGCAGTCTTCCTCGTTCTGCTCGGCGAGCGCGTAGCCGAAGCCCTTGCGGGTGATCACGTGTACCAGGACCGGGCCGCCGTACTCGGCCGCCTTGGCCAGGGCATGCTCGACCATCAGCTCGTCGTGGCCGTCGATCGGGCCGACGTACTTGATGCCGAGATCCTCGAACAGCACCTGCGGCTGCAGGAAGTCCTTCAGGCCCTTCTTAGCGCCGTGCAGCGCGCCGTAGAGCGGCTGGCCGACCAGCGGAGTGCGCGGCAGGGTGGTCTTGATCCGCTCAAGCACGTTCTCGTAGCGCTGGCTGACCCGGACCGTGGCGAGGTGGCTCGCGAGCCCGCCGATCGTGGGCTGGTAGGAGCGGCCGTTGTCGTTGACCACGATCACCAGCCTGGAATCACGCGCGACGGCGATGTTGTTCAGCGCCTCCCAGGCCATGCCGCCGGTCAGCGCGCCATCACCGATCACCGCGACCACTGTGCGGTCGTACTCGCCGCGCAGCTTGTAGGCCTTGGCCAGCCCGTCGGCGTAGGACAGGCTGGTGGAGGCGTGGCTGTTCTCGACGAGATCGTGCTCGGACTCGGCCTGGCTCGGGTAGCCGGACAGGCCGCCAGGCTGGCGCAACGTGTGGAACTGCGGGTACCGGCCGGTCAGCAGCTTGTGCACGTACGACTGGTGACCGGTGTCGAAGATCAGCTTGTCCTTCGGCGAGTCGAAGACCCGGTGCAGCGCGATGGTCAGCTCCACCACGCCCAGGTTCGGCCCCAGGTGGCCGCTCGTCCTCGTTACCGTCTCCACCAGGACGTCGCGGATCTCGCTTGCCAGGACGCTGAGCTGGTCCTGGCTGAGTTCCTTGAGGTCCTCCGGGCCGTTGATGCGCTCAAGCAAGGTCACGGCGGGCTGCTCCTCGTCCGGCTTTCGAGATGGACTACCCGATAGTACGGCCGATCATCCGTGCCGGTCGCAGAGGCCGGCCGAGTTAACCGACACGCGTGTCGGTCAGGCGGGTCGTCACCGGCGGCGGCCGGCTCGTGAATGCTACCTGACTAGGGGATGAGCAGGAGCTTGCCGGTGGTGCGACGGGCGGCCAGGTCCTCGTGCGCGCGGGGGGCGTCGGCGAGCGGGTACTCGCCGCCGATCCGGACGTCAAGCTCGCCCTTGGCGATCCACTCGAACAGGTCGCCCGCGCGCCACAGCAGTTCGCCCCTGTCGGCTATGTAATGCACGAGGGTGGGGCGGGTGAGGAACAGCGAGCCGCCGGTGTTCAGCCGCTGGGGGTCGAACGGCGGGACCTGGCCGCTCGAGCCGCCGTAAAGCACCATCATGCCGCGCGGCCGCAGCGCCGCCAGGCTGGCGTCGAAGGTGGTCTTGCCCACGCTGTCATAGACGACGTCGGCGCCGCGCTCGCCGGTGATCCGCTTGACCGCCTCGGTGAACTCGTCGTAGCTGGTGACATGGTCGGCGCCGGCCCGCTGCGCGAGCAAAGCCTTGGCCGTGGTCGACGTGGTGGCGACTATCACCCCACCGAGCCGCTTGATCATCTGGGTGAGCAGCAGCCCGACCCCGCCGGCCGCGGCGTGCACGACCGCGACGTTCCCCTCCCGCACGGGGAACGTGCTGTGGCACAGGTAGTGCGCGGTCATGCCCTGCAGCATGACGGCGGCGGCGACCTTCAGGTCGATGTGATTCGGGACCGGGACGACGCGGTCCTCGGGCACCGCGACCTGCCCGGCGTAGCTGGCACGCCCGCCGGCCCAGGCCACGTGGTCACCGGGCGCGAACTCGGTCACGCCGTCACCGACCACGGTGACGATCCCGGCGCCCTCGCCGCCGGGGGTGAAGGGAGTCGGCTGGACGTACACGCCGACCCCGGAGCGCTGGTAGATGTCCATGAAGTTGACGCCGGCCGCCACGACCTTGACGACGACCTGACCGGGGCCCGCCGTCGGGTCCTCGTGGTCCGCGATCGTCAGGACCTCGGGTCCGCCTACCTTGTCGACGACTATCGCCCGCATGTCATCACGCCCCTTCGCGCTCGGCTCAACCAAGTACCTATCACGGCCGGCGCGGCTCCGGTTCCCGGGCGGCGAAACGGCCGGCAGACACCACGGTCCGTGCCGGGCTAGCGGCGCGGGGGGCGGCGGGAGGTTGCCTTGTAGGCGGCGGTTCGCGCCGCCTTGGCGATCTGCTTGTCCGGGTGGTGCCTGCCGACGTAGGTGAGCACGTCGGGGGCGTGCGGATGGGAGCCACGCCACATCGCCTCGAACAGCACCGTCTCCCGGCCGGGCGGAACGGCCTCGCGGAAGCTTTCCGCCAGTTCGGCCGGGTCGGGGAACTCGTCGTCACAGGCGAGTGTCAGCAGGTCGGTGGCCATCCACGCCAGCTCGTCAGTTCCCAGGTCGAGAGAGTCGGTCAGCAGCGCGATCTTCGCGTAGCCGCGCAGTTCGGGGACGTCCAGGCGGCGGCGCCAGGCCGGTTCGGCCGCCGCGCCGAGCCGCTGAACGGCGGCCACCGCGAGGAGCCGCTCCCCCGGGTCCGCGGCCGCCGCGAGCGTGAGCAGCTCGCTGGCCGCGGCCGCGGCGCCGCGGGCCGCGACCCAGGCGTCCGTCTCGGCCTCGAACTCCTCCTCGCTCACACCGGCTGCCATCGCGAGCAGTTCGGCGCCGGTCAGCTCCGCGGCGGTGGCCGGCAGCAGCGGGATGTCCACGCCAACGTCGACGAGCTGCTCATGCAGCGCCGCCAGGGCCAGCGGGGTCAGCCGGATGACATCGTCGGCCTTGGTCACCGCGTGCAGCTCGGTCAGCCTGTCCAGCAGCAGCCGGGCCGGGTCGTCGTAGTTCACGATCCATTTCTCGCGCGCCTCCGCGGCCTGCTCGGCGGGCATGTCACCGGACGCGTTCTCCCACAGCACCTCGGTGAAGTCGGTCAGGGGCAGGCCATCCCTGCGGGTCATGAACAGCAGCATGGCCAGGGCCATCGGCTGACCGTAGAAGTCGAGCTCGGCCAGGCCCATCTCGGCTAGATCGCCAGGGTTGCCCGGGCCGGACACGTCGATCGTCTCCGACAAGACGGCCGCGAGGGTCGAGGACCACGAATCGAACACCTGGTGGTCCTGCCCCGACGCCCAGTCCGCCGCCGTCTCGCCAGGGACGACCCGGTCGCCGCTGTCTTCGTCGAAGGCCAGCCAGTCGACCGCGAGCGCGTAGTCCCACAGGAACACCAGGTCCTCATCGCTATCCAGGGCCAGGGCGGTGTTGGCCGCGCGGAAGTTCTCCGAGGTCAGGTCGCCGGCCTCGTCGACCTGCCTGCCGCCGTCCCCGACCCAGCCGACAAGCGCGCTGAGCTGACGCGGCAGCGGCGCCTGGCGGGCGAGCGCGGCCAGTTCGGGCAGCGCAGGCAGCCGGATCGGCGGCAGCGAGTCGGGTAGCCCGAACGCCTCCTTGACGTTGACGTCGGCTCCATCATGGCCGCCGGCGAGTTCGTCGGGGTCGGGGTACGGGGGCATGACACCGAGCCTAGTGGCCAGTCGGACGGGCCGGGCTCGGTTCGGGGCGGGCCCCGGTCGCGGTCGCGGCGGTCCTGCTCCGCGCGGCGGCCTGCGCGGCCCGCCGGGCGTACCTGGCGACCCGCCGGTCCGGGTGGCGCCGACCGAGCACGGTCAGCACTTGCACCACATCTGGGTGCGAACTGCGCGACATCAGGTCGAAGATCCACGACTCTTCGCCCAACGGCACCGCCTCGCGGAACTGCGCGGCCACCTGCCGCGGGTCCGGGTCCTCGTCTCCGCAGGCGAGCGCGAGCAGGTCGGTGGCCACCCAGGTCAGGTCGTCAGGCGCCGGCTCGAGGACCAGCGGCAGGGTGCTGTCCGGCCGCTCGCTGGCCGCCGCGGTCAGCGCGATCCGCGCGTAGCCGCGCAGCTCCGGGCGGCGCATCGCCTGCCGCCAGGCCGCGTGCGCGGCCACCCCGGTCCGGCGGGTGAGGTTCACCGCCGCGAGCCTTTCCCGCGCGCCGGCCGAGGCGGCGAAGGCGAGCAGCTCACGCGCCGCCTGTTCCGGGCCGCGGCCAGCCACCCAGGCGGCCGAGTCGGTCTCGAACTCGGCCTCGGTCATGCCCTCGGCCATGGCGACCAGGCCGGAGGCCGGCAGCTGCTCCAGGCTGGCCGGCAGCAGCGGGACGTCGATGCCGTCGCGCGCGAGCTGCTCGCGCAACGCCCACAGCGCCAGCGGCGTCAGGCCGACCAGGCCGGACGCGGCGTCCGGCACCGTGACGGCGCCCAGCGCGGCCAGGTCGGCCAGCAGCACCTCGGCCGGGTCGCCGTGCTGACGCACCCACGCGTCCCAGGCCCGCAGCGCCCGCGGCGATGCCGGGTCGCCTACCGCGCCGTCCATGATCAGCTCGCTGACCTCGGCGCGGGACAGCCCGGGGCGCCTGGCCACGAACAGCAGCAGGGCGGCGGCCGCGCCCTGGCCGCGGAAGTTGAGCTTGCGTGCCGCGTCCGGGTCCGCCGCGGCGGCGACGTCGAGCCCGGCGGCGAGCACCGAGGCGAAGATCACCGCCCACACCTGCAGCGCGCCGGAATCGTCGTCGTCCGCCCAGCGCCGCGCGGTCTCGCCCGGGACCGCGCGGGCCTGCCCGTTCGCGTCCTCATCCAGCTCGAACCAGCCCGAGGTCAGCGCGTACTCCCACAGGGACGGCAGGTCGCCGCGGCCGACGCGGAGCCAGCCGGCCGCGTCGGCGGCGTCGGGGTCAGACAGTTCGTCCGCGCGGTTGACCGGCCGGCCTGCCGGGCCGAGCCAGCCCGCCAGCGCCTCGAGCCTGGCCAGCAGCGGCGCGGAACGCGCCTGTCCGGCCAGGTCGGCGGCCGGTGGCAGCCGGACGGGCGGCAGCGTGCCGGCCAGCCCGAACACCGTCTTGAGGCTGACCGGCGCGATGGCGTCGTGGGCGTGCCCCATCGACACGAACGAACTGGCCATCTCCCAGCCGCCGGGAAGCACGTCCACGTGCGCCGCCGCGGTCACCGTGGCGCGGCCCGCGAGCCAGCGTGCAATGTCACGCCGGTCATAATCCGCGAGCGCGCCGCGCACGATTTCGGCGGCCAGGCCGGCCAGTTTCGCGTCGAATTCCACCCCCACCATGGGCAGAGCCTATTAGGTCGGGGGCCAGGGGGGATATGGGGGGCCAGGGGGGAATTACAGCGTCCTGAGCACGTACTGCATGATGCCGCCGTGGCGGTAGTACTCGGCTTCGCCCGGTGTGTCGATGCGGACGATCGCGGAGAATTTCTTGCCGTCGGCGGTAACTTCGACTTCGTTCGGAATAGTGCCTTTGTTTAGCTTTTCGATGCCCTCGATCGAGAAGGTTTCCTGGCCGGAAAGGCCGAGCGTCTGCGCCGACTCCCCGGGCTTGTACTGCAAGGGGAGCACTCCCATTCCGATCAGGTTGGAACGGTGAATGCGCTCGAAGGACTCGACGAGCACGGCGCGGACGCCGAGCAGCAGCGTGCCCTTCGCCGCCCAGTCGCGGGATGAGCCGGAGCCGTATTCCTTGCCGCCGAGCACGATCAGCGGCGTGCCCTCGGCGATGTACTCCCTGGACGCGTCGTAGATCGACATTTCCTTGCCGTCCTTGACGGTGACGCCGCCCTCGGTGCCGGGCGCGAGTTGGTTGCGCAGCCGGATGTTGGCGAACGTGCCGCGGATCATCACCTCATGATTGCCGCGCCGCGATCCGTAGGAGTTGAAGTCGGCGCGTTCGATGCCGTGCTCGGTCAGGTACAGCCCGGCGGGGGCGGTGGCCTTGATCGCGCCGGCCGGCGAGATGTGGTCGGTGGTGACCGAGTCGCCGAGCTTGGCGAGCACCTTCGCGCCGTGGATGTCGCTGACCGGGGCGGGCTCGGCGGGCATGCCGTCGAAGTACGGCGGCCGCCTGAC